>JAGRJD010000104.1 GCA_020442915.1 Thiothrix sp.
CTTTTTCCTATTCATTCCCGTATTATTAAGGATCGGAAAGAGATCGTAAACAGGCTCTAAGCATGGCCAGATTCCTCATGACTGAATCCTTGCCCATGCCATGCGAACCGAAAACAATCCCGGCTTCAGCGGATACCACACCGCCGGAAGGCCATTGCTTCGCCAGCCCATAGGCCAGTGCTTCCGGGGTTGCATCGGCATAGAGCAGGCGGGGGACTCTGGGTGCCTCTGGCTTTTCGTACTCCAGATCGCGCAAGGCTATTTCTGCATCTACCGTCGGCTTGCCGCTCTTGGTTAACTGGCGGATAGATTCCTTGATACCGGCATGTTTGGCTTCCCATGCCCCCATTGCTATCTGGTGCTCTTTCAGTGCAGGCTTTGCCGCTTCAGCCTGATCTTTTTCATAGTCCCGGATAGCCGCAGTAAAGAAGCTGTCACAGGTTGATTTCCGCTCACCAGAATCGGCAATAGTGAGCAGGAACAGCCCGGACGGCCCGTCTGTCAATACCTCACGAGCCAGCCCGGTTCCGCACTCAACGCCTTGCTCCCCGGCGCCACACGCAAAAAACTGCCATGCTCATACCAGTCCCCCAGCACAATGCGCTGCACGGCCCGCCCGTCCAGCGTGAAATCATGAATAGCCGGACGATGGGTATGACCGTGAATCAGGCAGTCCACGCCATGGGTACGCAGCGCCTGTTCCACCGTCTGCAGGTTCACGTCCATAATGATTTCGGTCTTGGTCTGGTTGTGTGCCTGACTCTGCAGGCGCAGCTGACGGGCGGTTTCCAGCCGTTGTGGAATGCTCATCGCCAGTGCCTGCCGCTGCCATGCGGGATCACGGAACTGCCGGCGTGCCTGCTGATAGGCATGATCATCGGTACACAGCTGATCACCGTGCATCAGCAGCACCGGCTGCCCATACAGGCTGATCACCTGCGCCTCGGGCAACAGGGTGCAGGCCGTGCGTCCGGCAAAATCCGCACCGACCAGAAAATCACGGTTGCCATGCTGGAAATACAGCGGTACGCCGGATGCACTCAGGCGTGCCAGTGCCTCGACCACGGGCAGCACCCCCTGCCCCTGCGGGCTGTCGAGCACATCATCGCCGATCCAGAACTCGAAAAAATCGCCCAGAATGTAAAGCCCGTCCGCCCGCCCCTGCAGATACGCCAGAAAATCCAGCAGCAGCCGGGTACTGGCCGGACGTACCGGGTCCAGATGCAGGTCGGAAATAAACCAGGTTGTCATGCTGTCGGTCTGACTGCCGGCAGTGTCAGCCTGCTGGCATTGCTGCCGTGCATTTCCATCAGGCGGCTGAAGGTGCGCTTGAAAGCGAACTGCAGCCGGTAGCCCTGGTACAGCCCGGTCAGGGGAACGGTGGAGGAAAACAGCAGGCAGATATTCTGGTCATAGAATTCGTCCACCATGTAGAAAAAGCGCCGCGCCTGCTCTTCATGGTCCGTGGTCATCACATGCACATCCGACAGCAGCACATACTCGAAGCGCTCTGCCATCCAGATGTAGTCACTGGTCGTGCGCCGGAAACCGCAGGCCACCTCGAAGTCCAGCCAGAGCACATTGTCGGACACCCGGCGGGTCCGTACCGGACGGTCATGGATCACAAGTGTCTGCCCTTCCCGGACAGCTCCCCGTGACAGGGTCCGGAAATAAAGCCCCAGATCGGCATCGGACAGGGCCGCCCTATCCGGATGATCCCCAAATACCGCTTTGGCCCTTTCACCCCGGTAATCAATACCGCTGTCCAGATGCAGCACCTGCATGTGATCCCGCATCCAGCGTGCACGCGGTACAAACAGTTCTTTTTTGATGTTGCCCTGATAAAGCTCCAAGGGCTCGCGGTTGGAGGTGATCACCAGAATCACGCCGGCCCGCTGCAGGTATTCCAGCAGTGGAAACAGCAGCATGGCATTGGCCACTTCGGTCAGGTGCAGCTCGTCAAAGCAGATCAGGCGGAGCTGTCGCGCCCACTCGGTGGCAATGGCCCGCAAGGGGTCCTCCTCGTGCGCATGCTGCTTGAGTGCCCTGTGCAGCTCCTCCATGAAATGGTGGAAGTGATAACGGTGCTTTTCCGGCGTGTCCACCTCGGCATAAAACAGGTCCATGATCCAGGTCTTGCCGCGCCCCACTCCGCCCCAGAGGTAGACCCCCTGCGCAATGCGGCTGTCATCATCCACCACCCCGGTCTTGCGCCTGAACAGGCCGAACAGGCCGCCCCTGGCCGGCGGAGCGGCGGGCTGGCGGGGCTGCTGCAGGCGCTCAAGGACGGCCTGCAGCAGTATTACCGCCTGTTCCTGAAGCGCATCAGGCCTTACAATGTTCTGCGCCAGCTGTTGCTGGTAACGAGCAAGCAGTGTCATTCGGTTTCACTGTCATCCATCGGGAAAGAGCGTATTATAAGGAAGCTGACATGAAAATAAATTCTGAATGTCAACAATACCCTGCTCCCGCGCTTGGAAAAAGCATCAGACACAGTTAAAATCTTACCCCTCCGGGCAGTCGTGTCGACAATTCGGGGGATTTTGACCAACCTCAACCATCAACAGGTTGCTTTTTGCATGAAAACCACCAACAGACCCTTGTCACCTCATCTGAGCGTGTACAAGTTACCACTTGTCGCCAACATGTCCGTGCTGCACCGTGGTACCGGCATCGTCCTCACCATCGGCTCACTGCTGGTCGCCTGGTGGCTGGGAGCCATTGCCGCCGGCCCCGAGGCTTTCGCCACCATCAACAGCATTCTTGGCTCCTGGCTGGGCAAGCTGGTGTTGTTCGGCTGGACCTGGGCACTGTTCTACCACCTGTGCAACGGTGTCCGTCACCTGGCCTGGGATACCGGACTCGGCTTTGAACTCCCGAGTGTCGACCTGAGCAGTAAAATCGTCCTGGCGGCCTCGGTCGTCCTGACCCTTCTTTTGTGGCTGATTGCCTGATTCGAGGAGCACTGAATGAGCCTGATCACCCCCCTGAAAAAAGCCATCGGCCTCGGATCTGCCCGGGATGGTGTCGAGCACTGGTGGATGCAGCGCCTGACGGCTATCGCCCTGGTACCCCTGACCCTGTGGCTGGCCTTTGGTGTCGCCGCGCTGGCCGGTGAAAGCTATGAAGCCGCACGGGCCTGGTTCGCCACCCCTTTCAACCTGTCCATGGCCTCCCTGTTCATCTTCTGTGCCTTTTACCATGGCGCGCTCGGCATGCAGGTCGTGATTGAAGACTATATCCACCATGAAGGGCTGAAATTCGGTGCCATGATCGGCATGAAGTTTTTCATGGCACTGACCGGCATCACCTGCATTTTCGCCATTCTGCGCGCTGCCTTCGGAAGCTGAGGAGCCTTTCATGTCCGAATACAAAATCGAAAATCACACCTATGATGTCGTCGTGGTCGGTGCCGGTGGTGCCGGTCTGCGGGCCACCTTTGGCATGGCGGTCAAGGGGCTGTCCACCGCCTGCATCACCAAGGTGTTCCCCACCCGCAGCCATACCGTGGCCGCCCAGGGCGGCATGTCCGCAGCCCTCGGCAACATGGGTGAAGACAAATGGCAGTGGCACATGTACGACACCGTCAAGGGCTCCGACTGGCTCGGGGATCAGGATGCCATTGAATACATGTGCCGGGAGGCCATTCCCGCCGTGATCGAGCTGGAGCATCAGGGGGTTCCGTTTTCCCGTACCGATGATGGCCGCATCTACCAGCGCCCGTTCGGCGGCATGACCACCGATTACGGCAAGGGCATCGCCCAGCGCACCTGTGCTGCCGCCGACCGCACTGGGCATGCCATCCTGCATACCCTGTACCAGCAGTCGCTGCGTCACAGCGCCGAATTCTACATTGAACACTTCGCCACCGACCTGATCCTGGATGAGCAGGGTATCTGCCGGGGCGTACTGGCCTGGGATCTGGCCACCGGCACCCTGCGCATTTTCCGGGCCCAGACCGTGGTGCTGGCCACCGGCGGTTACGGTCGCGCCTATTTCACGGCCACTTCCGCCCACACCTGTACCGGTGACGGCAACGGCATGGTGACCCGCGCCGGATTGCCGCTGCAGGACATGGAATTCACCCAGTTCCATCCCACCGGCATTTACGGGGCCGGCTGCCTGATCACCGAAGGGGTCCGGGGTGAAGGTGGTTTCCTGACCAATGCCAAGGGGGAGCGCTTCATGGAACGTTATGCCCCCAATGCCAAAGACCTGGCTTCACGCGATGTGGTGAGCCGCTCCATGACCATCGAGGTCAATGAAGGCCGGGGTGTGGGTGAGCACAAGGACCATATCCACCTGCACCTGGAGCATCTGGGGCCGGAAGTGATTCATGAACGCCTGCCCGGTATCGCCGAAAGTGCGCGGATTTTTGCCGGTGTGGATGTCACCAAGGAGCCGATTCCGGTCTCACCGACCGTGCATTACAACATGGGCGGCATCCCGACCAATTATCACGGCGAGGTCGTGACCCTGAAGGACGGCAACCCGGACAGTGTGGTACCGGGGCTGATGGCCATCGGTGAATGTGCCTGTGTCTCGGTACACGGAGCCAACCGTCTGGGTTCCAACTCGCTGCTGGACATTGTGGTGTTTGGCCGCGCTGCTGCCAACCGCTGTGCGGAAACCCTGAAAACCGGGTCCATCCAGCCCGACCTGCCCAAAGCCGGTCTGGAAAAGGCCATGGACCGTTTCAACCGTATTCACCACGCCGGTGGCAGCCTGCCTACCGCCAGCATCCGCGATAAAATGCAGCGCACCATGCAGAAGCATGCCGCCGTGTTCCGTACCGGCGAGTCGCTGCAGGCAGGGGTGGACCAGATGAATGAAGTTTACGCCAGCTACCGCGATGTCGGGGTCACCGACCGCAGTCTGGTGTGGAACTCCGACCTGATGGAAACCTTTGAGCTGGCCAACCTGCTCGAATGCGCCCAGACCTCAATCCAGTCGGCCCTGAACCGCAAGGAAAGCCGGGGTGCGCATGCCCGTGAGGATTATCCGGAGCGGGATGACCAGAACTGGATGAAACATACGGTGTCCTGGCTGGACGAAGACGGCAAGGTCAGCCTGGACTACCGTCCGGTGCATAACTACACCCTGACGGATGCTGTCGAGTACATCCCGCCCAAGAAGCGCGTTTACTGAGGGAGACTATCATGGCTGAATTCAAACTGCCCGCCAACTCGGTCGTCAGGGACGGCAAAACCTGGCCCGCACCGAAAGGTGCCACCCGGATCAGGCATTTCAAAATCTATCGCTGGGACCCGGACACCGGCGCAAACCCACGCTGGGATACCTATCCCATTGATCTGGACAGCTGTGGCCCCATGGTGCTGGACGCCCTGCTGAAGATCAAGAACGAGATCGACCCTTCCCTCACGTTCCGGCGCTCCTGCCGTGAGGGAATCTGTGGTTCCTGCTCCATGAATATCGGTGGCACCAATACCCTGGCCTGCATCAAGGCGATTGAGGATTTTGAGGGCGACATCACCATCAGCCCGCTGCCGCACCTGGAAGTTGTCAAGGACCTGGTGCCGGACCTGACCCACTTCTACGCCCAGTATGCCTCCATCAAACCCTGGATGCAGACCGTCACCCCGGCCCCGCAGGACCGCGAACGCCTGCAGTCACCGGCAGACCGCAAAAAACTGGACGGACTGTACGAGTGCATCCTGTGCGCCAGCTGCTCCACCTCCTGCCCGAGCTANNAGCTACTGGTGGAATGGTGACCGCTACCTCGGCCCTGCCGTGCTGCTGCAGGCTTATCGCTGGGTGGCAGACAGCCGGGATGAGGCCACAGGCGAGCGTCTGGACAATCTTGAAGACCCGTTCAAGCTCTATCGCTGCCATACCATCATGAACTGCACCAGCACCTGTCCCAAGGGGCTGAACCCGGCCAAAGCGATTGGCGAGCTCAAGAAAAAGCTGGTTGAACGGCGCTGAAATGCCCGCTCTGTCACGCTACAAACTGCTGTGCCGGCGCGGCATGAAAGAACTGGATGTGGTGCTGGTCCGCTACCTGGACCGGCACTATTCTGATGCTGATAGCGCTGAGCTGGCACAGTTTGACGAGCTGCTGGCCATGCAGGACCCCGAGCTGTTCGGGGTTCTGTTTGAGCTTATGCCCGAGCCACCCCACCTGCAGCAGGTGATTGCCAAAATACGCATACCCTGACCCGCCTGGGTTTGCGGTATTTATCAGCTGACTCCGGCATTGCCAAGCGCCTTCAATCACGCTATGTTTCCGTGGTTTTCGAGCATTGAGGAGTCCACATGTCCACCCTGATTGACCTGTCACCCAAAGCGGCCTACCAGTTCCTGCAGGATCACGCCAACAGCAGTCTCCTGATCGACATCCGCTCGTCCATGGAATACCTGTTCGTGGGGCATCCGGTGGGGGCGGTGCATATTGCCTGGATCGATGAACCGGACTGGGACATCAACCCCGACTTTTCCCGTGAAGTGGAAAACACCCTCAAGCATCGCCTGATGGGGCTGGACCCGCACAACGAATGCTCGGTCGTGCTGTGCTGCCGCAGTGGCAAGCGCACCCGTGATGCGGCAGCCATCCTGCTGGAAAACGGTTTTCAGAAAGTTTATCACGTGGATGAGGGCTTTGAGGGGGAACGGGATGAAAACCAGCACCGCAGCACGGTGGGCGGCTGGCGCTTTCACGGACTGCCCTGGGAACAATGCTGATCCGGAACGGTCCAAAGCAGGCACCTGCACCCCCCCCCGATGGGATGGATGGGAGACTGCCGGAGCTGTGCTCTCCGGAACGTCACGCTGTTTTTTTTGTTACCATACGTCCGACTGATCTGGCGCGATAATCAAAGACAAGGAGCCCCGCGAACATGAAATTAAGGACTCTGGCGGTATTGCTGCTGGCTGGCATCTGGGGAGTGGGAAGCTGGTGGTGGTATACCTGCAAAATCAAGGGATTCTGTGCACCGGAACGCACCGCAGACCAGACAGCCACGCCGCTCGCCACGGCAGCCGGCAGCGGATTGGCCGCGACATCAGCCCCTCCCACGGAACAGCCGGAAGCGGCTGCAGTTACCGATACAGCAGGTGGCGCAACGCCTGAAACCGCTGAAGCGGCTGAAAATACGGACCGGAATACCACTGCAGCCGGTGCCGGGGAGACTGCCGATACAGCGAAATCCGCAGCAACACCGGCAGATGAGGCCAACACCGGCAGCGATACTGACAGTGACAATGACGGCCTGCCGGACAGCCGGGAAAAAGCCCTGGGCCTGAACCCGGAGCAGGCCGACTCAGACGGAGACGGTCTCCATGACCGCCATGAGCTGGGGCCGATTGCCAGCCGGCCGCTGGACACCGATGATGACGGCATGATCAATGCCCTGGATGACGATGATGACGGTGACGGCGATCCGACCCGCGAGGAAGGGGCCGATCCGGATGGCAATGGTGATCCTTCCGATGCCCGTGACAGTGATGCGGACGGCATTCCGGACTATCTGGATGCGGACAGCAACTGGGCCAGTCTGGACGATGACGGGGATGGCTACAGCAATGGCGAAGAACAGCAGCTCGGGACCAACCCGGCCCTGACCGACAGTGACGGCGACGGTGTGCCGGATTCCATCGAACTGGAAAATCATCGGGATACCGATGGTGACGGGATTATCGATGCCCTGGATACCGATGATGACGGGGATGGCATCATCACGGCCATGGAAGGCCCGGACCCGAACGGTGACGGACTGACCAATGATGCCGAGGATATGGACAACAACGGGGTTCCGGATTACCTGCAGGCGGGTCTTGAAGACAGCAGGCCCGATGACGACAAAGCCACCCGACCGGAAACGGCTGCAACGCCGGACAATGGTGACAAACCTGCTGATGCCGATACAGATACCGCTGCAAGCCTGACCGCTGACCAGCCTGCAACGGATAACGCGGATAACACTGCAGATACCGCCGGCACCGACACAGGCAAGACGGCTGCTGACCGCCAGGATGAGGACAAGGTGACAGCGGATACCGGTGACAAACCCAGAACCCGGGGCAGCATCCGCTCCGCCCGCCTGTACTTCCCGTTCCGCTCTTCGGAGCCGGATCTGGCAGACAGTGCAGCGGAGTACTTTGAGGAAGTCATCAGCTACCTCAAGGCCAACCCGCACCGGAAAATCCGGCTCACCGGGCATACCGACAGCGTGGGACGGCAGGCTGCCAACCACAGGCTCGGGCGGGAACGGGCCGGGGAAATACGCGACATGCTGGTCAAGCGCGGTGCGGCAGCGGACCAGATTGAAATCGACTCCAAAGGTGAAGATGAGCCCATTGCCGACAACCAGACCGAGCAGGGCCGCCGTCTCAACCGCCGGGTGGAACTGAGCCCGATCGACTAACGGACAACGTACAGGGAAACGACCATGATCAATGAATTGTACCAGCAGGTCATCCAGCGGCCGGACATGAGCAGTGCCGGCCTTGAAGTCATCCTCATGCTGGCAGTGGCCTATGTGCTGGGTTTCCTGTTCTGTTATGTGCGGGTGCACCGGGACCGGGGGGAGAGCCAGTCATGACCCCGATGCATCCGCTTGCCGGCACTTTCGGCTCAGCCAGCCTGACCATCATCCTGCTGTTACTGGCGGCGTTTCTGGCCGGCATGCTCAGCTGCCAGCTGTTGCGGCTGCTGGGCATCTGCTGTCGTCCGCGCCGGGCCGTGAACACCGAAACCGTCTACATGAGTGTTGAACCGGAAATCACGGAGGGCGGCCCGGAGACCGGACCGGAAACCGCTCCCCGGATGTATACCCGCAGCATCTACTCGGAAACACCGGCCAGCCGGCCCCGGACGAAGTCCGCTCCCCCGAGTGGCCCCCGAATCGAATTGCGCAAACCGGCCCCGCTGGTGGAAGCGGAGTCCAGCGCCGGGCGCAGTTCGTTTGAAAGCCGGGTCCAGGAAATGACCGGCGGCAATACACCAGTAGCACCGAATTTCCGCACGGAACTTGAAATTCGGGATGACGGACAGGAGGACGACCTCACCCGTCTGGAGGGGATCGGCCCCAATACCTCACGGCTGCTGAACGAGGCCGGGATCCGGAATTATGCCCGGCTAGCCACCATGAGCCGGGACGAGCTCCGGCACATTCTGGAAACGGGAGGACCGCAGTTCAGGGTCCAGGACCCGAAATCCTGGCCCTATCAGGCAGAACTGGCCGCCCGTAACAACTGGGACCGCCTGCGCGAATATCAGGAGTTTCTGCTCAGCGGCAAGACCCGCTGAGAACTGGATTCATCCGCCGACCCGCTTCATTCCGTGGCCGGCGTGAAAGCCCCCATCAGGTACTGGACCATGGAAGCCACGGTCAGTACCGTCGCCACCAGCAGTGCCACCAGCCCCAGCTCCCGCAGCGGGAACAGCCCGAACAGGGTCTGGTTGTACAAAAGGAAAGTCAGGGCGATCATCTGCAGGGTGGTTTTGAGCTTACCGATAAAGGCCACGGCCACCTTGCCGTGCTGCCCTACCTGTGCCATCCATTCGCGCAGGGCGGAAATCACGATTTCACGACCGACAATGATCATGGCTGCCAGGGTAATCCAGACCGATCCCTCCCGCTCCACGATCAGGAGCACCGCCACCACCACAATCAGCTTGTCGGCCACCGGGTCCAGAAAGGCACCGAAACGGGATTCCTGGTTCCAGCGCCGGGCCAGATAGCCATCCGCCCAGTCAGTCAGTGCCGCCAGTACGAAAGTCAGGCCGGCGGCCAGCGGTGCCCAGCTGGCGTCCGTATAGAAAAACAGCACCAGCAGCGGAATAAACCCGATCCGCAACCATGTCAGCAGGATGGGTAAATTGAAGGTCATGCATTATCTCCGTTAAATCGGTCATAAATCTTCCGGGCCAGGGCCTTGCTGATACCCGGCGTTTTGGCCAGCTCCTCCGCACTGGCCCGCTCAATGGCCCGCAGACCGCCGAACTGTTTCAATAATACCTGACGCCGTTTGGCCCCCAGCCCGCTGATATCCTCCAGCGGCGAACGGGTCCGCTTTTTCTGGCGTCGGGCCCGGTGGCCGGTGATGGCAAAGCGGTGCGCCTCATCGCGGATCTGCTGGACCAGATGCAGGGCCCCGGAGTTTTCCGGCAGATTCAGCCGGCGCGTGTTCTGTGCGATGATCAGGGTTTCAAGACCGGGGCGGCGTCCTTCTCCCTTGGCCACCCCGACCACCTCGACACTGCCAATCGCCAGCTCCGCCAGTACGTCCAATGCCTGTGCCACCTGTCCCCTGCCACCATCAATAAACAGAATATCAGGCAGCTTGCCATCCTGTCCGGTGGCCCGACGGAAGCGCCGGGTCAGGGCCTGACGCATGGCGGCATAATCATCACCGGGCTGGATGCCTTCGATATTATAGCGCCGATATTCGGACTTGAGCGCCCCGTTGGGGTCAAACACCACACAGGAAGCAACGGTCGCTTCCCCCTGGGTATGACTGATGTCGAAACACTCCATGCGCAGGGGCGGCCCATCCAGTGCCAGTGCCGTCTGCAGCGCCTGCAGGCGCTCCTGCATGCCGCTGCGGGACAACAGGCGCATGTTCAGTGCCTGCTGTGCATTTTTCAGGGCCAGCGCCACCCACTGGCTGCGCTCCCCGCGCACCGGCTTGCGGATCACCACCTTGCGCTGCTGCTTGAGGGCCAGCATTTCCTCCAGCACATCCTGCTCGTCCGGTAGTTCCGAAACCAGTATTTCACCCGGCACCTCGTGATTGAGGTAATACTGGGCCAGAAAACCTGCCATGACCTCGCCGGTCGGCAGGTCGGCATCGGGCAGTTCGGGAAAATGGTTGCGGTTGCCCAGATTGTTGCCGTTGCGAATGGTGAACACCTGTACACTCGCCAGCCCCGAACCCGGATGCAGGGCCACCACATCCACATTGCCGTTGCCACCGCTGACATACTGCTGCTGGGAAATCTGGCGCAGGCTTTCAATCAGGTCACGGTATTCCGCCGCCTTTTCAAACGCCAGCCGTGCCGCTGCCGCCTCCATGCTGTTTACCAGCTCGTCAATCACGGCCTGGGTCTGCCCCTGCAGGAACTGAAGCGCATGCCGCACACTCCGGCGGTAGTCTTCCCGGCTGATCAGGCCGACACAGGGTGCACTGCAGCGCCGGATCTGGTATTCCAGACAAGGGCGGGAACGATTGGCGAAATAGCTGTCTTCACACTGGCGCACCCGGAACAGCTTTTTCATCAGGTGCAGGGCCTGGCGCACTGCCCCCACGCTCGGATAAGGCCCGAAATACTGCCCCGGCCCGCGCCGGCTGCCCCGGTAAAAGGCGATGCGTGGATAGTCCTGCTGGCTGCTGACATGAATGTAGGGGTAGCCCTTGCCATCCTTGAGCAGGATGTTGTAACGCGGCTTGTGGCGCTTGATCAGGTTGTTTTCCAGCAACAGCGCCTCGGCCTCGGTATTGGTGACGGTAATCTCGACCCCCCGGATCTGCCGGATCAGCGCATAAATGCGCGCATTGGCAGGCGTACCGCGAAAATAGCTGCCGACCCGGTTGCGCAGGTCTCTGGCTTTGCCGACATAGAGAATCTGCCGCTCTTCATCCAGCATGCGGTAGACACCCGGCTGGTGCGGAACGGTCCTGAGGAAATCATCCGGATCAAATGACGGGGTCGGGGTTTGCATGCCCGTATTCTGCCATAAATCCGGTTCCAGGGGGCCAGTTACAGTCGGCCCGCCCCTGCCCCCGGCCTCCCCCAGGGAAGAGGCAAAGCGGCGGGGGCCTGAGCCTTGAAGCCAGCCGGGTCAGGCCACTATTTCAGGAGCCGGGTCGGCAACAGGGAAATTTCAGGGAAATAGCCGATCAGCACCATACAGGCCAGCATCATCAGCAGGAAGGGAATCACCGCCCGGAACAGGGAGCCGATCGGGATATTGGCGGTTTCCGAAGCAATGTACAGACCCGCGCCTACCGGAGGCGTCACCAGCCCGACCAGGGTCGACAGGCAGATCACCACCCCGAAATGAATGGGATCGATATTCAGCGAAACCGCCACCGGCAGCAGCAGCGGTACGATCACGATCATGACACTGATGCTTTCCAGAAACATGCCCAGCACGATGACCACCGCATACACCAGCAGCAGGAACAGGAAGGGGGAATCGGTCACGCCGCTGATCGCCTCCACCAGCATGTCCGGTACGCTTTCAAAGGACAGCGCCCAGCCCAGTACCGAAGCAGCGGCAATCAGGCCGCAGATGGTGGCGGAACTGAGGGCAACCTGGAAGAAAATGCCGGGCAGGTCTTTCAGGCGGATGCTGCGATACAGCACAAAGGCGATGATGAAGGACAGAATGGAGGCAATGGCTCCGGCTTCAGTCGGCGTCATCACTCCACTGAGGATGCAGGCGATGACAATCAGCGGGATACTGCCGGGCAGCAGGCCACTGATCAGCTCGCGGCGGATATTGTCATGCTTCATGTGCTGGCCGGAGGGCAGGCCGGCAAACACCCCGAACAGGAAAATCACCAGTGCAAAACCGGCAATGATCAGCATGCCCGGTAAAATCCCGGCAATGAACAGTTCGGAAATGGGCTGATAGGCCACCACGCCATAAATGATCATCAGCATGGAGGGTGGAATGATCGGTCCCAGCAGCCCGCCCGCCAGCGTGACCGCTGCCGAGAAATCCTTCTTGTAACCCTTCTCCACCATGGCCGGAATCATCAGACGGCTCATCACCGCAATCTGGGCCGCTGCCGAGCCCAGAATCGAGGCTGCCATGGCATTGGTCAGCAGGTTGACGTAAGCCAGCCCGCCCTTGAAGCCGCCGACAAACACATCCGCCGCATTGATCAGGCGCGAAGTCAGCCCGCCCTTGTTCATCAGCTCGCCCACCAGCATGAACAGCGGAATCGCCAGCAGGCCGTTCTGGTTCAGGGCACCATACAGCTGGATGGGAATGGAGCTGGCCAGCACGGTCATGTCGGTGCTCCACAGGAAGACCAGGGTTCCCAGCAACAGGGTGATGACAATCGGCAGACCGATCAGCAGGCACACGAAGAAAACGACAGTGGTGGTCATGAGGCGGGTCCCTCGGGTTGGGTGCGGAAGGAACGGGCCGTGCCGACAAGCTTGACGAACTGATGCCAGGCCATGCCGTAAAACGAGGCCACCAGAATCGCATAATTGTACCAGCGTGGCAGCTGGGTCGTGGGCGAAATGTCGGCCCTGATTTCCGGACGCAGGATCCAGACGGTCGAGACATAGCACAGGACCAGCAGGGTCAGCAGGGAAACCAGGTGCAGCACGCTGAGCAGACGATCAAGGTGGGGCTGCCGGAACAGGGTCAGCAGGGCATCCACCCGGACCAGTTTGCCGGCATACAGCAGATAGCTGACACCAATGAAACTGGCAGCAATCAGGGCCTGTACGGAAATTTCCTCGGCCCAGAACAAGGGGCTGCTGAAAAAATAACGCAACACTACCTGTGCCGACAGAATCACGGTCAGGGCCGCCACCAGCACGGTCAGCAGCAGGTATTCAAACTTCGCCAATACACGATCGGCTTTATGGAGGATTTCATACATGGGTGACAATCCCGCACGGAAGGGGGTACCCCCTTCCGCTTTTGATGGACAGAGGCCGTTGTTTCAGCACATCAGGCTGGCGGCAACAGGCTGTTGACGGGGCGCTTTATTCCTGGCCCCCGGCCTGTTCAACAAAGGCCTTGATATCCGCATTGCCGGCGGTGTAGGTGTCGGTGATCTTCTGCGCCACCTCATGCAGTATGCTGGTATCAAAGGGATGGACCGTCACACCGGCGTCCTTGAGCAGCTCCAGGTTACTGACTTCCGCCTTGGCCTGCTCCTCAAAGCCCCAGGTTTCCGCCTCGCTCAGGGCCTTTCTGAGGGTTTCCTGCGCTTCTGCCGACAGGCCGTTCCACCATTTCTCCGAAGCCACAATCACCCCCGGAAAGGCCATGTGGCCGGTCAGGGTCAGGTTGGGTGCCTGCTGATACATTTTCAGGCCGACCACAATGTCCAGATCCACATCCACCGCATCCAGCAGGTTGGTGGTCAGCGCGGAAGACACATCGGCAATCGGCAGTGCCGTCGGTGCCGCTCCCAGCCCCCCCCACCAGTCATTGAAAATCCTGTTGGGGAAAGCACGGATTTTCTTGTCCTTGAAATCTGCCGCCTGGGCGATTGGTTTGGCCGAAATCACATGCCGCATGCCGGCCTGCGCATAACCCAGGCCGATCATCTTGTGCTGCTGCAGGTCAGCCAGCATTTTCCGGGCCGCGTCGGATTTTGTTGCCGCCGCTGCCGCCGTGACATCCTTGAACAGGTACGGCATGAACCAGCCGTACATGGACTCTTCCCGGTTCGAGAGCGTGCCGACCGTGATGATGGCCAGCTGCAGGCCACCGGACTGCAGCAGGTCAATCATCTGGTCATCCCCACCCAGTTTGCCCAGTGGAAAAACCTTGATCTTGTCCTTTTTGTCGGTGGCTTCCTGCAGATTGGTGTCAAAACGCTCCGCAACCTTGTTCCAGATATGACTGGGCGGGGTGACCATGCCCATTTTATAGGTTTCGGCCAGACTGGCGCTGCTGAAACCCAGGGCCAGTACACAGGTTGTCCACAGGGACAGTTTTTTCAGATCAGGCATCTTTTCTCCTCCAGGCTATTCCAAAATACATTGACCAACATGCGGGTATCACGCGGGTGCGTGGCCGGACTCCGGATTATTTCACGGTCAGGCTGATGGTACCCAAGCCTTCGATCTCACCCTCGATCCTGTCGCCGGCCACTACCGGCCCCACCCCTTCCGGGGTACCGGTGTAGATCAGGTCGCCGGGCTGCAGGTGATAGAAACGGGACAGGTGTTCGATGATCTCGGGGATACTCCAGATCAGTTTGTCCAGGTCGGTTTCCTGACGGATTTTGCCATTGACCGACAGGGCCAGACGGCCATGACTGATCACGCCGGATGTCGCTTTGGGGACAATCGGAGACAGGATGGCGGATTCTTCAAAATCCTTGCCCAGATCCCAGGGACGACCCACTTCACGCGCCTTCAGCTGCAGGTCACGGCGGGTCATGTCCAGGCCACAGGCATAACCGAACACATGATCATCAGCCGCCGCTGCACTGATTTCAAAGCCCGCCTTGCCAATGGCGACCACCAGCTCCATCTCGTAATGGTAGTTGGCCGTCTGGGGCGGGTACGCCACCGTGCTGCCACCGGGTACCAGCGCCCCGGCATGCTTGGTGAAATAAAACGGTTCCTGGGTGCTCTTGTCAACAGCAACCCCCATTTCTGCCGCATGGGCATGATAATTTCTGCCAACACAGAAAATGCGGTTGACCGGGTATTGCCGGTCACTGCCGGCAATGGCGGCCAGCACGGGTCCGGGGGCAGGAAACAACAGATTTGCTGACATGGCAAGGCTCTCACTGGAAAATCGGAAAATCTAATAAAAACAATCAGGATTCATCACCGTCATCCGCCACTTCCGGCCACAACAGCCTGCCGGCAGATTCATGTGCACGCAATACCAACCCCACTCCCAAACCGGCAGCTCAGCCGGAACAGCCCATGCATTGCACATCGGCGACCCGTGGGGCGGTTTGTTCCCAACAGCGGTTGCATGCATTCTGCATGAAACTGGCCACTACCAATAATGATGAATTAAGATAGAGCCATATTTTTCTGGACATACCTTATCATGGACTGGCCCCGAAAACTGCGCATCAAGCACCTGCAGCTGTTTGTCACCCTGGCTGAAACCGGCAATATCAGTGAAACGGCAAGACTCCAGTTCAGCACCCAGCCGGGGCTTTCCAAATGGCTGAAGGAGCTGGAGGAAGACATGGGCGGAACGCTGTTTGAGCGTCATGCACGCGGACTGACCCTGACCCTGCTGGGTGAACACTTTCTGGAGCGGGCACGGCGTATCCTCAATGAGACCGAGCGCATGCAGCAGAGCGTGGAAGCAATCAAGGCCGGCAGCACCCACCTGGTCAGTATCGGCACCTCGCCGGCCTCCGCCTCCAACTTCGTGCCCATGGGCATCCTGCATTTTCTCAGGCTGTACCCGGAAGCGCGGGTGGAAATCCGTGAAAACACCATGGATATCCTGATTCAGAAACTGGAAGACCGGGTGCTGGATGTGGTCGTGGGCCGGCTGGACAACTACCGGCCACGCGTCCCCCTGCTGAGTGAAATCCTGTATGAAGAGCCACTGCGGATCATCGCCCGTCCCGGTCATCCACTGGCCGGGAAAAAGGTCACATGGGATGATTTATACCGCTACGACTGGATCGTATGGCCGGAAGGCACCCCGATCAGGAGCAAGTTTGACAGTGCCATCATCGCTGCCGGCAGGAAGCCGCCCCGCTACCGTATCGAGTCCTCCTCCCAGATGGGCAATCTCTATCTGCTGCAGCACAGTGACATGCTGTCGGCAGGCTCAGACAAGATTATCCAGGATCATGTCCGGCAGAACCTGCTTACCCTGCTGGACTTCCGGATCAACCGGGTCGAAGGACCGGTCGGTATGTGCTGGCGGGATGACCCTTACATCGACCCGGCAATCCTGAAAGTGCTGGGGTGCCTGCGTGAAATCGCAGCCAAGGAGGCCGCAACACGTCGCCGTGCATAAGTTCCGTTCACTGAAGTACCTATCCTCCCGCACTGATCCAGTGCTCACGGGCGTGCCGGGCAGCCATCATCATGCCGGCGGTCTGACCCGCCCCAGCAGACCGGTCACGGTCTGGCGCAGCCACTGGTTGCGCCTGTCATTGCGGAAGCGTTCATGCCAGTACTGATTAACGCTGAACTCACGGGTATCGAACGGGAGCGGGAAGACCCTGACCCGGTTTGATGTGGACAGAATCTGCCCCAGCCTTTCCGGCACACTGGCAATCAGTCCGGTCTGTTCGATCAGGTGCCCCAACCCCAGAAAAGTCGGCAGCTCCAGCACCACCTGCCGCCGGATACCGGTCTTTTTCAGGGCTTCATCCAGCAGCGTATGTCCCGTGTTGGCCGTGGCAACCGTCAGGTGCCCCTCACTTTCATACTGCGCCAGTGACAGCGTCTGCCGGATGCGCGGGTGCTGCAGGCTCGCCAGGCAGACAAAATGCTGAACAAACAGGGTCTGCCGGTAGAACCCGGCCCCCAGCTGCGGTATCAGCCCGATGGCCAGATCAATCTCCCCGTTGCGCAGCTTTTCCGGGGTATCACGCCGGATCGGGCGGACCTTGATCCGGATTCCGGGCGCCGTCGCCTGCAGGTGCCGCCAGAGTTTCGGCAGCAGCACGATATGGCTGATGTCGGTCATGCTGATGGCAAAACGGTGCTGTGAGCGGGCCGGTTCAAAATCCTGACGAAATTCCAGCACCTGCTGCAGACCCGCCAGCGCCGTCCGGACAGACGGATACAGTGTGTGCATGGCCGCTGTCGGCTCCATCGCATGCCCGATCCGGACAAACAGCGGGTCCCGGAAATAGGCACGCAGTTTCCCCAGTGCCACACTCACGGCCGG
This sequence comes from Thiothrix sp., assembly GCA_020442915.1. Lineage (GTDB taxonomy): Bacteria > Pseudomonadota > Gammaproteobacteria > Thiotrichales > Thiotrichaceae > Thiolinea. The sequence goes on from JAGRJD010000104.1 coordinate 17,553, forward strand.
CTGCCCCATGTCCAGTGCCTCCGCAGTGCCGGAAACACTGCGCAGCCGGTACAAGGCTTCCAGCACCGTCAGTAATTTCCGGTCAAGATTCATCTGCATCCTCCCCTGTGCCCGCAGGTGTCATAAAAAGCGGAACGGTCGGGTACCTGTGCTGCTTCGCTGCTGTCAGCGTTGCGACAACGCTAGTCTATTCGCTGATGACATACACTATATCCTTTTCCATGCGTTTATAAGATATAACCGGGCTGTTATTGTAACGGCCCGACAAAACCTGAAGGAGGAGTATTCATGCAAGTACTTGGCAGTCTGGAAGAATTACCGCAAAGCTATGTCACCTCACTGACTGAACTGAATCTGGTGCCCCTGTGGCCCAGCCTGCGTGCCGTGTTACCGCCGGAAAAGCCCCGTCCGCAGACCCGCCCGGTGTTCTGGCGCTATCACGACATTCGCCCCCTGCTGCTGCAGGCCGGCGAACTGACCCCGATCGAAAAGGCCGAACGGCGCGTACTGGTACTGGCCAATCCGGGGCACGGGCTGGAGAAAATGCAGGCCAGCAGCTGCATTTATCTGGGCATGCAGCTGCTGCTCCCCGGTGAAGTGGCTCCCCCGCACCGCCATACGCCGAACGCGGTACGCATGGTGGTGGAAGGTGAAGATGCCTACACCACCGTCAATGGTGAAAAATGCCCGATGGCCAAGGGTGACCTGATCCTGACCCCGACCGGACTCTGGCACGAACACCGTCATGACGGTGATCAACCGGTAATCTGGCTGGATGTGCTGGACCTGCCGCTGGTTTACTACATGGAAGCCTCTTTTGTGGAGGAAGGCCGGGATCAGGAAGTGACCGGTCTGGCCCGCGAGCAGCTTTACCATCGTGGTATCGCACCCACTCCGCTGTTCCAGCGCTCGGATGCCCGCTATCCGATGCTGCGCTACCCCTGGGCGGATGCACGGGCGGCCCTGCTGCAGCAGGCACAGGTACAGGCTCCCGGCAGCGCCGTGCAGGTCAGCTACATCAACCCGGAAACCGGGGGTCACTGCCAGAACATGCTGGGCTTTTCCGCCCTGATGGTACGGGCCGGGGAAAATGTGCGCTTGCCCAGACGTTCAGCGGCCCAGGTATTCCACCTGATTGAAGGTGCCGCCAGGGTCGGCATCGACAGCAACCGCTTCGAGCTGGCGGAATCCGACACCTGCTGTGCACCCTGTTTTGCGGAAATCACCATCAGCAACAGCGGCAGCGAACCGGCCTTTGTCTTCATTGCCGATGAAGCACCGGTCCAGCAGAAACTGGGGCTGTATTCCGAACGCGCCTGAGTTCACCGATAACGGCTGGATGCTTTTCCATCAGGACAGCACCCGGCCGTCTCTCCCCCCTGCAACACCCATACTTACACGGTATTCAACAGCATCAGCTCTCCCGGATGCGGCTGCATATACCAGGAGTCCTGAATATACGGGTCCGGGAAATGCCGGAAATGGTGGCGCAACAGGGTGATGGGCACAATCAGCGGCACCTGCCCCTGACGATAGGATTCGATCACATCCGTCAGCTCCGCCTTGTCGAGTGCCCCCAGCTCCCTTTTCAGATAACCGCGAATGTGCTCCAGCACATTGACATGATTGTCACGGGTGGCCCGGCTGCGCAGGATGTCCATCAACTGCAGCCGGTACGCCCCGGCATCCTCCGCCAGCTGCCCTGCCGGTACCTGTGCCAGCGCCCGTCCCAGTTCCCGGGCCCGGTTCTGGTCATGGCTCATCAGAATCAGCTTGTGGCGGGCATGAAACCGGGTCAGGGCCGCCAGTGTCAGCCCCTGCTGCTGCAGCTGGCGCCAGCGCTGCAGCACGAACACCCGCCGGATGAAGTTCTCACGCAACACCGGATCACCCAGCCGTCCTTCCTCCTCCACCGGCAGCCACGGATACGCCTGCTGCAGCACGGCGGCATAAACCCCGGTTCCGTTGCGCGCCGGTGGCCGGTCCGGCTCCCCATAAACCCTGACCCGCGCCATGCCGCAGCTGGGGGAATCCTTCTTGAACACGTAGCCACACAGTCCGCCCACCCAGTCCCGCTGTGCCTGCGCACAGCGGGTCAGTGCTGCAGTCACATCACGGGTGGCATTTCGTCCCTCCCGGCAATGCACCTTACCGTCCACCTGGACCAGCTGCAGGGTTGGGCGTGGCACCCCCAGCCCGATGGCCAGTTCCGGGCAGAACGGCACAAAGTCGAAAAACCGGCCCAGCGTCTGTACAATGTAGGGATTGTGCTTGTGCCCGCCATCAAAGCGCACCCGCTCTCCCAGCAGGCAACTGCTGATGCCGACCGGAATTTTCTGTGCTGTCTGTTCTGCTGTCATGGATGTCCCCTTGCCTGTACTCCGGTGCAAGCTACCACGTCCGGGCTATTGGTTCAGCCCCGAATTTTGCTAATATCAGTGAAAACTGATAAAGCACACAGGTACTGCCATGCCCTATTACGTGTTCCGCATCACCCAACCCAACCCGCTGCTCAAACAGCTGGAACTGAAAGACCATTTTGACGCCTATCAGGAAGCCCGCAGACTGGCCCGTGAACTGCGCCTCCAGGCCCCTCCCGGTGAACAGGCCGAATACCGTATGGTATTTGCCGCCAGCCAGCTGGAAGCGGAAGAACGCCTGCAGGAGCAGCGCGAACGGCCGATCCTGATGGAATGGGAAAAATAGACCGGAAACACCGCCTTGGATGAGGACCAGTTCCGCAGCATCTACCGGGAAATCAATCCCCGGCGCTGTGTCTTTGAAAAAGCGATCACCCACCTGCGCTGCGACTGCCGCAGCCGGCAGCGTTTCCTGCTGGCATCACGCGAAGGGGTGGGCTGTGATTCGGAACCGGCACTGGCACGCTGCACCCGCTTTCTGGGACAGTTGCGCCACAATGCCCGCTTTGCCTTCCATGAAGCCCGGATCGACGGCCCCCTGCCCCACAACCGTGAGCTGAAAGTCCAGGCCGGGGGCTGTCTGGCACTGCAGAAACACCTGTACCCACAACAGGCGGATGCCGGACAGGTACCGGATATCCGCACCCTGCTGGATCGGGCCCTGGAAACGGACCCCGAGCTTGACCACCTGCCCTGGGGTGAGCTGGTACGTGGCATAACGGGCTACGAGAGTCGCCGCCGACGGCGTGGAGGAAAATAAGTGCAACACTATCCGGTTTTTCTTGATCTCAAGGGCAAATGCTGTCTGGTGGCCGGTGGTGGTGGCGTCGCCCGGCGCAAAACCGAAACCCTGCTGCAGGCCGGGGCCCATGTCCGGGTGGTGAGTCCGGCGCTGAATGCCGGGCTGCAGGCGCTGCAGGGCAGTCATCCCGATCAGCTCACACTGATACAGCGCCCGTTCCAGGCGGAGGACCTGGAACGTTGCGCGCTGGTATTTGCAGCCACCAATGCCCGCATGGTCAACCAGCAGATTGCCCGGCTGGCCCAGGCGCGCAATATCCCGGTCAATGTCGCCGACAGTCGCAGTGAATCCAGCTTCATCCTGCCCTCCATCGTGGACCGTTCACCGGTGACCATCGCCGTGTCCACCGGGGGAGCCTCACCGGTACTGGCCCGCCAGCTGCGTGCCCGGCTGGAAACCCTGGTACCCGCCAGCTGTGGCCAGCTTGCGGCCATTACCGAGGAGTACCGCGAACAGGTCAGAAACCGCCTGCCCGGCCCCGGTGCCCGTCATCAGTTCTGGGAGCAGCTGCTGCGCGGGCCATTTGCCGAGCTGGTATATGCCGGGAATGTCGAGGCGGCGCGGGCCTTGCTGGACCAACAGCTGCAGGCCCCCGCCGATACCCGTCCGGTGGGCGAGGTTTATCTGGTCGGGGCCGGCCCCGGTGATCCGGACCTGCTGACCTTCCGGGCCTGGCGCCTGATGCAGCAGGCGGATGTGGTGGTGTATGACCGGCTGGTGGCCCGCTCGATTCTGGACCAGGCCAACCGCAGTGCCGAGCGTCTCTACGTGGGCAAGGAAAAAGCCAATCATGCCGTACCCCAGGACCGGATCAACGAACTGCTGGTCGAACTGGCCCGACAGGGCAGACGGGTGCTGCGCCTCAAGGGAGGCGATCCCTTCATTTTCGGGCGTGGGGGCGAGGAAATCGAAACCCTGGCTGAAAACGGCATCCCGTTTCAGGTGGTGCCGGGCATTACCGCCGCCTCCGGTTGTGCCGCCTACGCCGGCATACCGCTGACCCACCGCGATTATGCCCAGTCCTGCACCTTTGCCACCGGCCATCTCAAGAATGGCACCATTGATCTGGACTGGGAAAAGCTGTCCCAGCCCAGGCAAACCGTGGTGTTCTACATGGGCCTGACCGGTATCGGCGTGATCAGCCGCGAACTCATCCGCCACGGCACACCTTCCGACATGCCCGCCGCGCTGGTGGAGCAGGGCACCACCCGCAACCAGCGCGTGCATGTCGGTACCCTGGCCACCCTGCCGCAGCTGGTGCAGGAGCGCGAAGTCCATGCACCGACCCTGACCATTGTGGGTGAGGTGGTCCGCCTGCACGACAGACTGCACTGGTATCAGCCCGAACGCCACGTGGCTGCCAGCGAATTCAGCCGTAATGAATCCCGGCCCTGACACCGGCTCGAAGGAGAAACCCTCATGAACGAAACCCGCATTGCCGTGGCCGAACTGTTCAGGCCCCGCATTGAAGACCGTATCAGGAACACCCTTGCGGACGGCGGCAGCTGTTCCGAATCCGAGCCGTTCGCGCTGCAGGTCACGGATGACAGCATGGAGCCGGAGTTTGCCAGCGGCTGCATCATCATCATCGATCCCGGTACCGTGGTCCGGGACGGGAGCTTTGTATTTGCCCGCGACCCGAAAGACGGGTATATTTTCCGCCGGCTGCGCCTCCTTGACGGGCGCTGTTTTCTTGAGCCCCTGAATGACCTGTATGAAACCGTGGAAATCAGCGGTCTGGAGCAGGTCGAAGGCGTGATCACCCAGCGGGCCGGAAAACGCCGCTCCTATCACAAATGGTATGACCAATGAAAACCCTGTACGGTATCCGCAATTGTGACACGGTGAAAAAAGCCCGGCGCTGGCTGGATGAGCGGGAAATTCCCTACCAGTTCCATGACCTGCGCAAGGATGGCCTCAACCCGGTACAATTGCGGGCCTGGGTGGACGAGCTGGGCTGGGAGACCCTGCTCAACCGCCGTGGCACCACCTGGCGCAAGCTGCCGGAGCAGACCCGCAAGGCCATGAATGAAACCCTGGCGCTGGCGGTGATGGAACAGGAACCCGGCATTATCAAGCGCCCGGTGTTCGATCTGGGCAGCCAGCGTCTGGTCGGTTTTGATGCCGCCACCTGGACCCGACTGTTTCAGAACTGACAGAGCCTGACATGCCCACCCTGCCCCCCGATTCGGATACCCTCACACTGGCCAGAGCGCTGATTGCCCGCCCCTCGGTCACGCCCGATGACCAGGGCTGCCAGCAGCTGCTGGCCGAACGCCTGGCTGCCATCGGCTTTCACATCGAACACCTGCGTTTCGGCGAGGTTGACAACCTCTGGGCCCGTCGGGGTACGCAAAGCCCGCTGCTGTGTTTTGCCGGCCATACCGATGTGGTGCCACCCGGCCCGCTGGAGCAGTGGGACAGCCCGCCGTTTGAACCCCAGGTCCGGGATGGGCGGCTGTACGGTCGGGGTGCCGCCGACATGAAGGGCAGCATTGCCGCCTTCGTGGTGGCCTGCGAGCAGTTTGTGGCAGCCCACCCTACACATCAGGGTTCCATCGCCTTCCTGATCACCAGTGATGAGGAAGGGCCGTCCGTCAATGGAACGGTGAAAGTGGTCGAAGTGCTGGAAGCACGCAGCGAGAAGATTGACTGGTGTCTGGTCGGTGAACCTTCCAGCAGTCACCGGCTGGGTGACATCATCAAGAATGGCCGGCGTGGCTCCCTGAATGCCCGCCTGAGCATTTTCGGACGGCAGGGCCATGTGGCTTACCCGCAACTGGCGGAGAATCCGATTCACCACGCCGCGCCGGCTCTGGCAGAGCTGGCGGCAATTAACTGGGATAATGGCAATGCCTTTTTTCCACCGACCACTTTCCAGATTTCCAATATTCATGCCGGTACCGGCGCCAATAATGTCATTCCCGGCCAGGTAGATTTATTGATCAATTTTCGCTTTTCAACCGAGTTGACCCACCAGCAGATACAGGAAAAAACCGAGGCACTGCTGAATCGGTACGGGCTGAAATACCGGATCGAATGGTCATTATCAGGCAATCCGTTCCTGACGCCGAGCGGCGAGCTGGTGGCGGCCAGTATCGCAGCCATACGGACAGGCACCGGGCAACAGGCGGAACTTTCCACGGCAGGCGGCACTTCGGATGGACGCTTCATCGCCCCGACCGGAGCCCAGGTACTGGAACTCGGGCCAGTCAATGCCAGCATTCACCAGATCAACGAGCAGGTGGGGGTCCAGGAACTGGAAACGCTGACCGCCATCTATCAGGGTATCCTCACCCGGCTGCTGCCCCCGGCAGGATAAAGGCAGCTACTTCAGGGTCTTGCGCGGACGTCCGCGTTTGCGCTTGCCCACCTGGGCCTGTTCCAGTTCGGCCCCGCCCCAGTTGGTCAATACCGCATGAATGTGGTCCGCCACCTCGTGCAGACGGTTGTCCAGTGCCAGCTGGTAACTGCTTTCCCGCCGCCGCAGCAGCTCAACCTCCTGAGTCAGTGCCGTCACTTCGTGCTGGTATTTTTCCGTCAGGGCACGCAGTTCGTTTTCCAGCCGGGTGATTTCCCGCTGGAACTCCAGCTTCAGCTGCTTTTTCTCGCTTGCTGCCTGCTGGCGGACTTCGGCCAGATTGGCCGAGCGCGCACCTTTTGGACGTCCCCGTCTGGGAGCCGTCATTTTTTTGTCGGGCACCTGTTCCGTTTGATTGTCAGCATTGATTGACAAATCCGGTGGTTCAAATTGCATGTCCAAAAAATTACTCACTGAAATTCCGCCTTGCAACGTCCTGATCAACCGGCATGGCAATTAATTAATTATGAATAAATATTACACACTCTTTCTTTAATTGTAAAATGCCTGTTTTATCTGTCAACCGGATTTGTCAAAAGCCTTGTCAGGCAGTACCTTACTTGACAACAGACCTGACGCATGCGCCTGTATCAATAAACCGGCATTATGCTCAAGAATCAATCGCAGCCGGGAGATTGTGTGAATGCCGATAGTGTGCGATGTTTACGCCCTCAGGATTTTCCTTGGAAAAAGACACGCATGTTGGCATCCAGAACGGCGGTTTACCCAGGCTTGGGGGTATGTTGCAGCACCCTGCTGTTATTACCCGCTGCTTACGGAGCAGCTGTCTGCCCCGTGGTCAGCACAGCCACCGACGTACCCGCCAGTCTGCAGCGTCGACCGGTTGATCTTGATGCATGGGCTATTTATGTCGAGGCGGACGAAGCCCTGTTCCGCTACGCCGCTGCCTCCTGGATGCGTGGTGATGTCCACCTCTCGGGCCGGGGCTCGGCAATCAGTGCCGATGAAGTCACCTGGAACCAGAACAGTGGTGCCGTCAGTGCCCGTGGCAATGTGTACCTGAAAAACGGCAAGTTCGTGCTCCGGAGTCAGGCGGTCGACTACAACCTCAATGATGGCAGCGGTGAAATCAGCCAGACCGATTATCTGCTCAACAGCGGGAGCGGACGCGGCAGCAGTGCCCGGCTGGTCCAGCATGCCGGGGGCAGCACCGAAATGCACTCGGCCACCTATACCACCTGTCCACCCGGCGTGGACAGCTGGCGCCTTGAGGCCGACCGGATCGTACTGGATCACGAGACCGAACAGGGCAAAGCCCGCAACGTGCGCCTGAAGTTTATGGACACCACCGTGCTGTACCTGCCCGGCTTCAGCTTCCCCCTGAGCAACCGGCGCAAGTCCGGCCTGCTCACCCCTGGCATGGGCACCAGCGAAAAAAGCGGTCTGGAACTCGCCGTTCCCTATTACTTCAACCTGGCCCCCAATTACGACCTCACCACCACCCCGCACCTGCTGAGCAAGCGCGGCATCCAGATCGAAAACGAATTCCGTTACCTGTTCAACCAGCACGAAGGCCAGCTGGATTATGCACTGCTGCCGCATGACAACCAGCGTGACGGTGACAGCCGTTATTATTTCAACATTGACCACAACACGCATTTCGCACCGGAACGGACGCTGACCCTCAAGGCTGAAGGGGTATCGGATACCGATTATTTCAATGATCTGGGCAGCTCACTGGCCAGCAGCAGCATCGTCACCCTGGAACGTACCCTGGAGTATACCGACAGCAGTCACAACGGCTGGTATTTCTCCGCCCTGGCCCAGAGTCCCCAGGTGCTGGACAGCAATGCCGAAGCCTATGCCCGGCTGCCACAGCTGAACCTGACTTACGAGCCGGCCACAGACAAAAACGCCATCCACTGGAAAGCCAGCGCCGAGTACGCCCGCTTCACCCACAGTCAGTCCACCAACGGCCAGCGGGCTGACCTGGCGCTGGAGGCCAGCCGTCGCTATGAAAACAGCTACGCTTGGCTGCAACCGGCCATCAAACTGCAGCACACCAGCTACTGGCTGGATCGTGACCAAGACAACCGGATCAGCCGGACCCTGCCGACGGCTGCGGTGGACTATGGCCTGATTTTCGAGCGCCCGCTGAAAACCGGCAATCGCATCCAGACCCTTGAGCCGCGTATTTTCTATACTTATACCCCGTTCCGGAATCAGGACGACATTCCGGTATTCGACAGCTCGGAAAAATCCCTGAGCTACAGCCAGCTGTTTTCCTCCAACCGCTTCACCGGCAAGGACCGGATAGCCGATGCCAACCGCCTGTCCAGCTCCCTGACCACCCGCATCCAGGACCCGGACAAGGGCCGGGAAGTTTTCCGTGCCAGTATCGGTCAGATGCGGTATTTTGCTGACCGCAGGGTTACACTGCCGGACAGCAGCATCCAGACCAGTCCGCGTTCGGAGCTGGTACTGGAAACCGCTGGTGAACTGAATGACGCCACACACATGACGGCAACCGCCTTTGTCGATACCCGGCAGAAGCAGGTTTCCGCCACCCGGTTGCGCCTCAACTACCGGGATCACAAGGAACGCATCCTCAATCTGGGTTACAGCAAGCGGGAAGGTGAATACGAGGCAGCCCAGTTTTCCTTCGCCACACCGGTGACAGACACCTGGAAAGCCTTTGGTGCCTATGAAGCCGACCTTGAAAACGGGCGCATGCTGGAAGTCCTCGGGGGTTTTGAATATGGCGGCTGCTGCTGGAACGGCAGGATGGCGGCCAGAAAATACCTGATATCGGACAATCAGACGTATGATGATGCACTGTTTTTGGAACTTGAACTGAAAGGACTGGGTGATTTCGGCAACGGAACCCGTGATCTGCTGAAAAACCGCATTTATGGCTATGAATAAAACCCGCACTATCCATCTGAAAACGGCAGCGTGCTGCCTGCTGCTGGCCACCCTGCTCGGCCTGCCTGCCCACAGTTTTGCGGCCACCGGCCTGGACCGGGTGGTTGCCCTGGTCAATGGTGAGCCGTTACTGGCCAGTGACCTGAACCAGCGCATCCTGTTCCTGCGGGCCACCAGCAAGGCTGCCAGCGAACTCGGCCCTGAAACACTGGCACGTGAGGCCCTGGACGCGCTGATCATGGAACAGCTCCAGCTTCAGTATGCCAAAGCACGTGACCTCAGTGTGCCGCCGGAGGTGCTGGAACAGGCCCTGGAAAGCATCGCACGCAGAAACAACCTGAGTCCGGACCGGTTCGGGCAGGCCCTGCAGCAGCAGGGACTCAGCCTGGCCATCCTGCGCGAGCAGACCCGCCGCAAGCTCCTGACGGATCTGCTGCGCAAAAACATCACCGAAAGCGGCAGCAGGGTCAGCAACCGCGAAATCAGCAACCTGATACAGCAGGAAAGCGGCAAACTGGCCCAGGGCACCCGTTACCGCCTCCAGCAGGCCATGATCAAGGCTCCCAACGGCTCCCCGGTCCAGGCCGTCAATCAGGCCCGTCAGCAGGCCTATGCCCTGCGCCAGCGCGTGCTGCACGGTGAGGATTTTGCCCGCATCACGAATACCGGTGATACCCCGGAATGGCAGGAAGCCGATGCCCTGCCCGTTGCCGCCAGACGCGCACTGGCACTGCTGCAGCCCGGCGAGGTTTCCGAGGTGGTGCGTGATGCCCAGGGGTTTCATTTCTACAAGCTGCTGGAACGTCAGGGAGGGGAGCAGACCCTCACCCCGTCCTATCATGTGCGCCACATTCTGGTGGCTACCGGCAAGGCACCGGGTGATGCCGGGGCAGAAGCGAAAATCCGCGACCTGTACCGCCAGCTGCAACAGGGGGCCGACTTCGCCACCCTGGCGCGCACCCACTCCGATGATCCGGGCAGTGCGGCCAAAGATGGTGACCTGGGCTGGACCGTCAGGGGCCAGATGGTCGCCCCGTTTGAGCAGGTCATGGTCAGCCAGCCACTGCAGACCGTCAGCCAGCCATTCCAGACCCGCTACGGATGGCATATACTCGAAGTCCTTGAACAAAAGAATGTCGACCGGCGCGATGAACAACTGCGCACACAGGTCAGCAGCCAACTGAGTGAACGCAGGGGGCAGGAACTTTACCTGGCCTGGTTGCAAAGCCTGCGCAACAGCGCCCATATCGATTACCGCCTGCCCCAGGCGCAGGAAAGCACACAACTCCAATAAGGCGAAGTCATGAGTAGACGCATACGGCTGGCCCTGACCACCGGAGAACCCGGTGGCATCGGCCCGGATCTGACCCTGATACTGGCCAGTCAGGTCCACTGGGCCGCAGACATCATTGCACTGGGCGATCCCGAGGTGTTACGGGCCCGTGCGCGCCTTCTGAAACTGAACATCCGCCTGCGTCCCTACGATCCTGCAGCCAACCAGCGCCCCTGCCAGCCGGGCGAGCTGTTTTACCTGCCACTCAGCTGCCCGGCCCCGGTGGTTCCCGGTTTACTCGATACCCGCAATGCGCCCTATGTCCTGGAGATGCTGGACACCGCCACCCGTGGCTGCATGGAGGGCCGGTTTGACGGCATGGTCACGGCCCCGTTGCACAAAGGCATCATCAATGATGCCGGGGTACCGTTTACCGGTCATACCGAATACCTGGCACGCCTGACCGGCACTCCCCTGACCGTCATGCTGCTGGCCAGCGGCGAAATGCGGGTGGCGCTGGCCACCACTCACGTCCCGCTGGCAAAGGTCAGCCAGTCGATCACCACTCCACTGCTGCGCCAGGTGCTGGAGATTCTGGATCGGGACATGCGTGACAAGTTCGGGATTGAAAACCCGCAGATTCTGGTCTGCGGCCTGAATCCACATGCCGGTGAAGGTGGCCATCTGGGCACCGAGGAAATCGACACCATCATTCCCGCCATCCAGCAGATGCAGCAGCAGGGGCTGAATCTGGTCGGCCCCCTGCCCGCCGATACCCTGTTCACGCCCCGGCACCTCAAGCAGGCCGATGTGGTACTGGCCATGTACCACGATCAGGGCCTGCCGGTACTGAAATACTCCGGCTTCGGGCATGCGGTCAACATCACGCTGGGTCTGCCGATCGTGCGGACTTCGGTCGACCATGGCACCGCACTGGATCTGGCCGGAACCGGCAAGGCCGAAACCGGCAGCCTGCAGACCGCCATCCAGGCGGCCTTCATGATCATCCGGGAGCGGAAGCGGAAGTAGGCAATTCCCCCCCGGTTTTTCCGGGAACTGTTGAGTCATTGATTTTTGCCATAGGTTTGACAACCGGGCTGTGGCACAATGCGCAGCTTGTTGATCTTGGCCAACCGCACGACTCCGAATGACCGATTACCTGCTGATCATTGTGGGCACCGTCTGGGTGAACAATTTCGTCCTGTCCCAGTTTCTGGGCTTGTGTCCGTTCATGGGCGTCTCCCGCCGTCTGGAAACCGCCATCGGCATGGGGCTGGCGACCACCTTCGTACTGACCCTGTCCTCCATCTCCAGCCACCTGCTCAACCACTGGCTGCTGGAGCCTTTGGGGCTGGAATACCTGCGCACGCTCGGCTTCATTCTGGTCATTGCCGCAATTGTCAGTTTCACCGAAATGGCCATCCGCAAAAACAGTCCGATCCTGTACAACGTGCTGGGGATCTATCTGCCCCTGATCACTACCAACTGTGCCGTGCTGGGCGTGGCCCTGTTGAATGTGCAGAAATCCCACAGTTTTGTCGAATCGGCCCTGTACGGCATGGGAGCTGCGCTGGGTTTCACGCTGGTCATGGTGCTGTTTGCCGCCATCCGTGAACGCCTGGCGGCTGCCGACATTCCGGCGGCGTTTCAGGGCAATGCCATCGCCCTGATCACTGCCGGCATCATGGCCCTGGCCTTCATGGGCTTTTCCGGTCTGGTGAAACACTGATGCTGGGCGTGCTGGTCGTGGGCGCACTGGCGCTGGCATTCGGACTGCTGCTGGGCTACGCGGCGCTGCGTTACCGGGTCGACGGTGATCCGGTGGCCGATCATATCGACAAGCTCCTGCCCCAGACCCAGTGCGGTCAGTGCACCTTCCCCGGCTGCCGCCCCTATGCCGAAGCCATTGCCGCCGGCGAGGCCGACATCAACCAGTGCCCGCCCGGTGGCGAAGCTACCGTCAAGGCCATTGCCGAGCTGCTGGGTGTGGAACCCAAACCCGTGAACGCCGAAAACGGCACCACCAGTGACGTACCCCTGGTAGCCGTGATCGACGAGCAGACCTGTATCGGCTGTACCCTGTGCATCCGCGCCTGTCCGGTTGATGCCATTGTCGGAACCAACAAGCGCATGCATACCGTGATCGAATCCGAGTGTACCGGCTGCAAGCTGTGCCTGCCCCCCTGCCCGGTCGACTGCATCACCATGACCCCGCCGGCAACCACACCCGCCAACTGGAAATGGCCCTACCCCGCGCCACAGGAACAGGAGCAGGCCGCATGAACAGGCTGCAGCAGCTGTTCCGCTACCTGTTCCCCCCGCATGGCCTGACACTCGACGGCCACAAGCAGGTTTCCACCAGCCGGGAGGTCACCACCCTGGCAGCGAGCCAGTGTTCGGTCCTGTACCTACCGCTGCAGCAGCATGCCGGCAGCAAGGCCCGGCTCAAGGTCGCAGTGGGTGAACGCGTGCTGCGCGGCCAGTGCCTGACCTGGATCGAACCCGGCGTCAGCGTGCCGGTGCATGCCCCGACTTCAGGCCATGTGCTCGCCATTGAGGCCCGCCCGGTCGCCCACCCCTCCGGCCTGTCCGATACCTGCATCGTGCTCGGGCCGGATGGGCTTGATGAGGCCGACCCGCAAGGCCTGCCCCCCCTGCCCGATTACACGCAGCTGGATGATGCCACCCTGCGCTGCCGTATCTGCGAGGCCGGCATTGTCGGTCTGGGCGGGGCCGTGTTTCCAGCCGCCATCAAGCTCAATGTCAAGCCGGATGTTCCCATCCGCCAGCTGATCATCAACGGGGCCGAATGCGAACCCTGGATCACCTGTGACGACATGCTGATGCGCACCCGGGCTGACGAAATTCTGGCGGGCGCATCCCTCATGCTGCAGGTTCTGGCCTCCCATGCACCAGACGGGAAACTCACCTGCCTGATCGGCATTGAGGACAACAAACCCGAAGCCATTGCCAGCATGCAGACGGCACTTATGGCACTTACCCTACGGGAAGGTCGCAGCCCCCCCCATACCCTCCGGGTGGTCCCCATTCCGACCCGTTATCCGGCCGGTGGAGAAAAGCAGCTGATCCGGCAGCTGACCGGGCAGGAAGTCCCCAGCGGCGGGCGTCCGGCAGACATCGGCATGATCTGTCACAATGTCGCCACTGCCCGCGCCATCTACCGTGCCGTTGCCCTGGGTGAACCCCTGATGTCACGCTATGTCACGGTCACGGGTGACGGCGTGACGGCGCCTGCCAATTTCGAGGTACCGTTCGGCATGCCGGTCGGGGAACTGGTACGCCATGCCGGCGGCATGCTGGAGCCGGACTGTACCCTGAACATGGGAGGGTCCATGATGGGGATGGCCCTGCACTCGGAGCAGGTACCGGTGGTCAAGGCCACCAACTGCATCCGGGTCCTGCGCCCGCTACCGGAACAGGCACCGGACATCACCCTGCCCTGTATCCGCTGCGGACGCTGTGCCGAGGCCTGCCCCATGAGCCTGCTGCCCCAGCAGCTTTTCTGGCATGCTCACGCCCGTGAACTGGAGCAGGCGGAAGCCCTGCACCTGTTTGACTGCATTGAATGCGGCTGCTGCACCCATGTCTGCCCCAGCCACATTCCACTGGTCAGTTACTACCGTTTCGCCAAGGCTGATATCCGCAGCAAACGCACAGCCCGCACCCTGGCAGATCAGGCCCGGACCCGACACGAATTCCGCGAGCAGCGGTTGGAGCGGGCCAGACGTGAACGTGCCGAAAAACTGGCCCGCCACAAGGCTGCCGTGAAGCAGTCTCCGCCGACTGAGCGGAACATCCCCGACGATAGCGGGACAGCCGGTGTTGCAGCAACCCCACCCCCGGCGGCGGACGATCCGCGCAACGCGGCCATTCAAGCGGCGCTGGAGCGGGCACAGGCCAGAAAGGCAGCGCTGACACAACAGGAACCACGGGAATCCGGGTCATGACTCAAACCACTCCCCCCCGTACCCTGCCCGACGTCGCCACCCTCATGCGTCAGGTGCTGTATGCCCTGCTGCCGGGGACCGCCCTGCTGCTCTATCTTTACGGTTTCGGCCTGCTCAGCAACCTGATTCTGGCCTGCCTGTGCGCCTGGGGACTGGAAGCCCTGATGCTGCACCTGCGCCAGCGTCCGCTACCCCCCTTTCTGAGTGACTACAGCGTGATCGTGACCGGCTGGCTGCTGGCCGTATCCCTCCCGGCCTGTTCGCCTTGGTGGCTGATTCTGATCAGCATGGTCTTTGCCGTGGTGATCGGCAAGCACCTGTATGGCGGACTGGGACAGAACCCCTTCAACCCGGCCATGCTCGGCTATGCAGCCGTATTGATTTCCTTTCCACTGGAAATGACCCGCTGGCCGGATCCGGCCCGGACCGGCTTCGATGCTGCCGGCCTTGATGCCCTGCTGGCCGGTGTATTCGGCATCGGCTCCTTACACTGGGACAGCCTGAGCGGAGCCACGCCACTGGATCAGGTGCGCATGGCCCTGCACGGCGGCAAAAGCCTGGTGGATAGCGGCATGCCGCTGTTCAGCTGGCCCCGGACACTGGGCTGGAACCTGCTCAATCTGGCCTGGCTCGGTGGTGGCCTGTGGCTGCTGTGGCAGCGCGTCATCAGCTGGCACATCCCTGTTGCCCTGCTGGGCAGCCTAACCCTGTTTTCCGGGCTGTTCTGGCTGCTGGACCCAGGCCATTATGCCTCCCCCCTGTTCCACCTGCTGCAGGGGGCAACCATGCTGGGCGCGTTTTTCATTGCCACCGATCCGGTGACTGCCAGTACCACACCGCTGGGTAAAATCCTGTATGCCGGCGGCATCGGTGCCTTCGTGTACATCATTCGCACCTGGGGCGGTTATCCCGATGCCATGGCCTTTGCCGTGCTGATCATGAACATGGCCGTGCCGTTGCTTGACCATTACACGCAACCCCGCGTCTATGGCCATCGGCACCGGTGGCTGCCATGAATGCCACCCTGAAGCAGGTCAGCCGTCCGGCGCTGGCACTGCTGGCCTTTGCGCTGGCCGGCACCCTGTGTCTGGCACTGATCGACCAGCTGACCCGGGAGCGCATCGCCGCCAATGAGCGCCAGGCCATTCTGAGCCAGATTCACGTACTGGTTGATCCGCGCAGTCACGACAATGACCCGCTGGCCGATGTGCTGACCCTGCCGGCGGAAGTTCTCCACAGTGCCGACCCGGTCACGGTCTACCGTGCACGCCGGCAGCAGCAGCCGGTTGCCGCCGTCTTCATCACCACGGCCCCGGACGGGTATAATGGCCGCATCCGCCTTGCGGTCGGGCTGGCAGCGGACCAGACCCTGACCGGCGTACGCACCATTGCCCACAAGGAAACACCGGGACTGGGTGACCGCATCGAGGCCGGACGCTCGGACTGGATACTGGGCTTCAATGGCCGCGCACTCACCAACCCGCCCCCGGCAGCATGGGCGGTCAAAAAGGATGGCGGCCAGTTTGACCAGTTCACCGGTGCTACCATCACCCCGCGTGCGGTGGTCAATGCCGTGCGTGCCGTACTGGAATGGGCCCGGAACCACCCGGACCAGCTTTTTGCCCCTGCAGGAACATCAGACTCATGACGGACAGACCCAGTGATGACGCCATCGACACCCTCCCTGATGACAGCAATGACAGCGCTGCAGTAAAGGCCCCGCCGCCCACCGATTATCGCCGTATCGCCCTGGATGGCCTGTGGCGCAATAATCCGGGTCTGGTGCAGCTGCTGGGCCTGTGTCCGCTCATGGCGGTGACCACCAGTGCCATCAACGGTCTGGGGCTCGGACTGGCCACCCTCGCCACCCTGATGCTCTCCAACCTGCTGATCTCCCTGCTGCGTCGCTTTATTCTGGCCGAGATCCGCATTCCGGTGTTCGTGCTGGTGATCGCCTCGGTGGTCACGGCCATTGAGCTGCTGATGCAGGCCTGGTTTCACGGCCTCTACGAAGTGCTGGGGATTTTCATTCCCCTGATTGTCACCAACTGCATCATCATCGGGCGTGCCGAGGCCTTTGCCGCCCGGCATGTACCGCTGGCGGCCTGGCTGGACGGGCTGATGATGGGGCTGGGATTCCTGCTGGTGCTGGTGGTACTGGGTGGATTGCGTGAACTGCTGGCCCAAGGCACCCTGTTTTCCCAGGCCCACTTGATGTTCGGCGAGGCGGCAAAGGGCCTGAGCCTCAGCCTGGGAGCGGATTTCAAGGGCCTGCTGCTGGCCGCCCTGCCCCCCGGTGCTTTCATCGGGCTCGGGCTGCTGGTCGCCGCGAAGAACCGCATCGACCATCTGCTGGCCGAGCGCCGGTCACAGACCGCACCGGTCATGGCCCCGGCGAGTCAGGCATGAACCGGGAACGACGCAGCGAAATCTTCCGGCGCCTGCAGACCGCCAATCCGCACCCGACCACGGAGCTGGTATACAGCAACCCGTTTGAACTGCTGATTGCGGTGATCCTGTCAGCCCAGGCCACCGACAAAAGCGTCAACAAGGCCCTCGCCGGTCTGTTTCCGGTTGCCAATACGCCGGCAGCGATTCTCGCCCTCGGTGAGGACGGACTGCGCCCCTACCTCCAGACCATCGGCCTTTACAATACCAAGGCCAGAAACATCATCAGGACCTGCCGTATCCTGATTGAAAATCACGCTTCACAGGTGCCCGATACCCGTGAAGCCCTGGAAGCCCTGCCCGGTGTGGGGCGCAAAACCGCCAATGTGATACTCAACACCGCCTTTCACCAGCCCACCATCGCGGTCGATACCCACATCTTCCGGGTTTCCAACCGTACCGGCATCGCCCCCGGCAAAGATGTGCTGGCAGTGGAGCAGGCACTGCTGAAGCAGGTCCCGAAGGAGTTTCGCCTTGATGCCCACCACTGGCTGATCCTGCTCGGACGTTACACCTGTACGGCACGCAAGCCCCGCTGTCCACAATGCCTGATTGCCGACCTGTGTGATTTCAAGGGGAAAACCTGCTGATGCCGGGCCAGAGCCGTGACAGCCTGCGCCGCTTCTACCTGCAGTGCTGGAGCCGTTTTCAGGAGGGGGTCCCCCTGAGTCCGCTGGAACAGCAGGTGGCCCAGGTCATCACCGAGCACCCGGAGTACCATCACTGGCTCCGGGAAGAAACGCTGGAGCGGGAATTTCCGCCGGAACAGGGTGAAAACAATCCCTTCCTGCACATGGGGCTGCATCTGGGGCTGCGTGAACAGGTCGCCACAGACCGCCCGGCCGGTATCCGCGCCATCTACCTGCTCCTGCAGCAGAAACACGCGCCCCACGAGGCCGAACACCGCATGCTGGAATGCCTGGCCGAAGCCCTGTGGCAGGCCCAGCGCGACCAGCGCGCACCGGATGAGCAGGCCTACCTTGAGCAGCTGCAGCGTCTGACCGACTGATCCATCCACACGGACCTTTTCGCACCGTACCATTCTGCCACAGCCGCCATTACGCCATCATGCCCACCGGAATGCTTGCCGGTTTTAATGGCCGGCATTCATTTTGCTGGCGGTCACAAGTGGCGTCGAAGCGGAATTAACCCGCTATTCAGAGTGGTTATCAATAATCACAAAGACAAGACAAGGAAACACCTTTATGCCAATATCCATTATCCCGGCACTACCGCTCCCGGAGGAAAATCCATGCTATGTGGCAAAAACTGCAGGATTGCCATCCTGACCCTTATTATCCTGACCGGGCTGGGATTCTACATCAGCCGGAATTACCTGCTGATGCCGGATGGCAAACCCATGATCCTGATCACCAACAAGGCCGGTGACATGAGTGGCATGGAACAGCGCTCACCCAAGCTGGACGCGCCGGACATGCTGCTGGAGATGCATGGGGCGCCGGGCAGTGGCTGTCCAGCCGAGGAAGTCCTGAGCGAGCAGCAGCTCAGCAGCCTGCCCCAGCAGACCTTCACAACCCATCACACCTGGAGCAAGGATGCCGAAACCTTTTCCGGCCCCCTGCTTGCCGATGTCCTCTCCCTGTTCTGCCCCGGCAGAAAATTCCGGGAGCTGCACCTGAGGGCTCTGGATGGCTATGCGATTGACCTCAATTTCCCAACAGTGGATCAATACCGTCCCATTATTGCCCTGACGCTGAACGGTGAACGCATGCGGGTCAGGAACAAGGGGCACCTCTGGGTCATGGCACCGCTGGATGATTACAAGGTACCGGCCCGCAGTCTGGATGAATTGCTGATATGGCAACTGTATCAAATTACGGTGAACGTAACCGGGTAATGTACGTCAGGCCAGGGGCCGCTGCGGCCCACACCATACACTGGGTATTAAGCCCGATCTTTGCGTTTGCCATTTATCTGGCAATACTGAATCTCGGCTCGACCTATTTCAGGCTGGAGAATTACCAGCGCGAGGCCATCTGGAGCTTGGTACACCTGAACACCCAGCTCCAGTCCACCCAGCATGATATCCAGCTTTACGGCCTGGGCGAACTGGCGGTCAAATCCCTGCGTACCCGTTATGAACTGTTATGGAGCAAGTTTGATATTACCCTGAACAATATCGAGCAGGATGCGATGCTGGGCGATATCAACGGCCTGCATCAGGCCATTGATGAGTCCTTCAATGAATTCAAGGCCATGGAAAACCGCATCTATTCCGGTGAGACCATTGCGCCGGACACGCTCGACAAGTGGATCGCCGATCTCAGCCATTCGCATGAAATCATCAACCGCTTCCTGCTGCATGAAGTGGCTGATGCCGATGGCAGTTACAGCAAGTCCTCCTGGCACAAGCTCCTGATCTCCCTGTATCTGGTTGCAGCCGCCAGCCTGCTGTTTTTCATACACATCGGCTACCTGCTGCTGACCCTGGTGCGGGAGCGTTCCGACAACCTGTTCCAGCTCAGCCACGACTCCCTCACCGGGCTTGCCAACCGCAATCATGCCATGGGCATGCTGGATGAATTCTGCCGTGAACACATGTTCTTCACCTTGGCGATCATTGACCTGAACGAGTTCAAGCAGGTCAATGATGTTCACGGACACCCGGCAGGCGACCAGATACTGATGCACCTTTCCAGTGAGTTCCGGGAAACCCTGAGCCACCACGGGCTGGTCGGACGGCTGGGAGGCGATGAGTTCATCTGGCTGGTGAATACCACCGACCGGGAGCTGGTGGCACGCTACTTCCAGAAACTGCTGGAGCGGCTGAGCCAGCCCTACCTGCTCAACGAGTACCAGCTGTACCTGCGCCTGAGCGCCGGGGCCACCACCTGCCACGGCGACAACCCCAATCCCAAAAGCCTGATGGCCCAGGCCGATGCCGCCATGTACAGTGCCAAGAAAGCCCGTTCCCCGGAGATTTCCTGGTACAAGCCGGATCAGGCCCTGGAAAAAAACTTCACCAGCATCATCGGTATCTTCTGAAAACCGCTCAGGGCGCAACCACCGGTTTCCCCGCCGCCTTCCAGCCCCGGATGCCCCCGGTCACGTTGTAGACCCTGGGATAACCGGCCCCGGCCAACAGACGTGCACCGGCGGCAGAACGGCTTCCGGTACGGCAGATCAGCGCTACCGGCTGCCCTGGCGGAACGAGCCTGCGGACACCGGCCTCAAAACCGGGCACCATCCCGCCCCCGGCATCAAACAGGGTCAGGGTTTTACTGCCCGCCACAACACCGGTCTCACGCCACTCTTCCGGGCGCCGGATGTCGATCAGGGTCACACCCTGCAGCAGCAGGGCATCCAGCGTGCCGGGATCAACGTCCGTGATCGTAGCGGATGCCACCCTGCGGTCCGGTGCGGCACTTGGTGTGGCCGGCAGTTTCGTGCCACCATTGCAGCCGGCCAGACTCATGGCCAGGACAGCCATGATCATGCAACCTGATGACTTGCTGATCCGCTTGCCAATCCTCATGTATTTTTCCTCTGTTGGTCCTTAAGGCACTTTAAGGATCACAGTATAACCACTGCCGGCCAGCAGGCCATATCCCCAATATCAGGGTGATTTCATACAATATCATGCAAACTCCGCTTTTATTGCCTATTTTTAGAACATTTATTTTAGTTTTGTAGACAAAAAAACAGAAAATACTTTTCTTCCCCCGGTATTCTGCTAAGATATGCCCATCGATTGTCGACAATATGGAGAAAAGGATGACTGCGGAGTCTGAGGAGGAGAAAACGCTGTCAGACCGGGCTTCCACACGCCTGACCCATGCCATTATCACCGGTGAACTGGCACAGGGTCAAAAACTGAGTGAGGCCGAACTGGCGACCCGTTTCGGTATTAGTCGCGGGCCGTTGCGGGAAGCCATCCGGCGGCTGGAAGGCATGCGACTGGTCAAACGCATCCCTCATGCAGGGGCCAGGGTTGTGACCCTGAACAAGACCATGATGGCGGAACTGTACCGGGTACGGGAGGCCCTGGAGGGCATGGCCTGCCGGCTGGCGGCGGAGCAGATGAGCACCACCGAGCAGGCCCGACTGTTTGAGTTGCTGGATGAACACGAATCCCAGATTGAAGCTGCGGAAGGCAGGGAATACCTGCAGAACGAGGGGGATTTCGATTTTCACTACCACATTGCCCTGGGAAGCCGCAACCAGATGCTCATCGACCTACTGGCCGGGGAAATGTACCAGCTGCTGCGCATGTGCCGCTACAAAACCGGCACCATGCACAAGCGCCCGCAGCTGGCCCTGAACCAGCATCGCCAGATCACCGAAGCCATCGCCAACCGGGATGGTGATCTGGCCGAACTGCTCATGCGCCGCCACATCAGCGGTGCCTGGAAAACCATCAGTCAGGATATGGATGATTACTCATGACCCAAACCCAACAGACACTCACCCCCGGACGGAAACTGCGTCAGGCCGTCGAGGAAAACCATCCGCTGCAGGTTGTCGGTGCCGTGACCGCCAACAGTGCCATCATTGCCGAAAAGGTCGGTCACAAAGCCCTGTACCTGTCGGGTGGCGGGGTCGCGGCTTCCTCGCTGGGCATTCCCGACCTCGGCATCACCACCCTGCACGATGTGGTGGAAGACGTTAAGCGCATCACCGCCGTCACGACCGCCCCCCTGCTGGTCGACATCGACACCGGCTGGGGGGGGGCTTTCAACATCGCACGGGCCACCCGCGAAATCGCCCAGGCCGGTGCCGCCGGGTTCCATATCGAGGATCAGGTGATGCAGAAACGCTGCGGCCACCGTCCCAATAAGGCCATCGTCAGCCTGGACGAAATGACCGATCGCATCAAGGCCGCTGTGG
Source organism: Thiothrix sp. (assembly GCA_020442915.1). Classification (GTDB taxonomy): domain Bacteria; phylum Pseudomonadota; class Gammaproteobacteria; order Thiotrichales; family Thiotrichaceae; genus Thiolinea. The sequence continues at coordinate 39,559 of JAGRJD010000104.1, forward strand.
ATGCACGCACCGACGACAGCTTCGTGATCATGGCGCGCACTGATGCACTGGCCGTGGAAGGCATGCAGTCCGCCATCGATCGGGCCATGGCCTGTGTGGAGGCCGGTGCCGACATGGTCTTCCCCGAAGCCATGAACCAGCTCGAACAGTATGCCGAGTTCACCCAAGCCGTGAACGTACCGGTGCTGGCCAACATCACCGAATTCGGTGCCACACCGCTCTACACCACTGAAGAGCTGGCCGGGGTGGGCGTCAAGCTGGCGCTGTACCCGCTGTCGGCCTTCCGCGCCATGTGCAAGGCCGCCGAAAATATCTACACCCACCTTCTGCGGGACGGAACCCAGAAAAACGTACTGGATACCATGCAGACCCGTATGGCGCTGTACGACACCATCGGCTATCACGCCTTCGAACAGAAGCTGGATCAGCTGTTCGCCCAGCGCGGGGCGGAATAAGAAGCCGCGCTTGAAACCGGCAGGATGACAGACTGTGCCTGCCAGTTCATCCACAGCACCCCAGCAGCCAATCACCGATTATTTGCAACAGGAGACCTACATGTCAGCAGACACCAAAGGCAGGGCGAAAAAATCAGTTGCCCTGTCGGGAGCCAAAGCCGCCAATACGTCCATCTGCACCGTCGGCAGCGCGGGCAATGACCTGCATTACCGGGGCTATGACATTCTCGATTTCGCCGAACAGGCCACTTTCGAGGAAATCGCCTATCTGCTGATCAATGGCCATCTGCCCAACCAGTCGGAGCTGAAAGCCTACGTCAAGTACCTGCAATCGCTGCGTGGTCTGCCGATGCCGGTGAAACGGGCGCTGGAGGCACTGCCACCCTCGGCCCACCCGATGGATGTGCTGCGCACCGGCTGCTCGATTCTCGGCACCTGTCTGCCCGAACGTGAGGAGCACCCGGAAGCGGAAGCCCGTGCCATCATCAACCGCCTGATGGCCAGCTTCGGCTCCATGCTGATGTACTGGTATCACTACTCGGTGAACGGCAAGGCCATCAACGTGGAAACCGATGACGAAACCATCGGCGCGCACATTCTGCACCTGCTGCACGGCAGACCCCCACGGGAGTCCTGGGTGCGGGCCATGCATACCTCGCTGATCCTGTATGCCGAGCATGAACTGAACGCCTCCACCTTCACCGCACGGGTGATCGCCGGTACCGGCTCGGATATTTACTCTTCCATCGCGGGAGCCATCGGTGCCTTGCGTGGCCCGAAACACGGGGGAGCCAACGAGTTCGCCAGTCGCATCCAGAAACGCTACAGCTCGCCGGATGAGGCCGAAGCCGACATCCGTGAGCGCATGGAGCGCAAGGAAATCATCATCGGTTTCGGCCATCCGGTCTATACCATCGGTGACCCGCGCAATGAAGTCATCAAACGCGTTGCCAGGCAGTTGTCGGAAGAAAACGGCGATACCACCATGTATGACGTGGCCGACCGCCTGGAAGCGGTGATGTGGGAAATGAAGCAGATGTTCGCGAATCTGGACTGGTTCTCGGCGGTCTCCTACGAGCAGATGGGTGTGCCCACCGACATGTTCACCCCGCTGTTCGTGATCGCGCGCATGTCCGGCTGGGGCGCGCACGTCATCGAACAGCGCCAGGACGGCAAGATCATCCGCCCGAGTGCGCATTACACCGGCCCGGAAAACCTCGACTGGGTGCCGCTGGAAAAACGCAAATTTCACCTGCGTGATTATTGAGGATCAGGGCCTGCATGAATACCGAATACCGCAAACCGTTACCTGGAACCGACCTGGATTACTTCGACACCCGTGCCGCGGTCGAAGCCATCCAGCCCGGCGCCTACGACAAACTGCCCTACACCTCCAAGGTGCTGGCGGAACAACTGGTGCGCCGCTGCGAGCCGGAGGCGCTGACCGACGCCCTCAGACAACTGGTCGAACGCAGGCGTGACCTGGATTTCCCCTGGTATCCCGCCCGTGTGGTGTGCCATGACATCCTTGGCCAGACCGCCCTGGTTGACCTCGCCGGTCTGCGTGACGCCATCGCCGACCAGGGCGGCGACCCGTCGCTGGTGAACCCGGTGGTGCCGACCCAGTTGATCGTCGATCATTCGCTGGCGGTGGAAGCGCCCGGTTTCGACCCCGATGCTTTCCGCAAGAACCGCGCAATCGAAGACCGCCGTAACGAAGACCGTTTCCATTTCATCGAATGGACCAAAACCGCGTTCAAGAACGTGGACGTGATCCCGGCAGGCAACGGCATCATGCACCAGATCAACCTGGAAAAAATGTCGCCGGTGATCCAGGTGCGTGACGGAGTGGCCTTCCCCGACACCTGTGTCGGCACCGACTCCCACACCCCGCACATCGACTCGCTGGGTGTGATTGCCATCGGCGTCGGCGGGCTGGAAGCCGAAACCGTGATGCTCGGCCACCCCTCCATGATGCGCCTGCCGGACATTGTGGGTGTGAAGCTGACCGGCAAACGCCAGCCCGGCATCACTGCCACCGACATCGTACTGGCCATTACCGAGTTCCTGCGTCAGGAACGGGTGGTGGGCGCGTATGTAGAATTCTTCGGCGAAGGGGCGGACAGCCTGACCCTCGGCGACCGCGCCACCATTTCCAACATGACCCCGGAATTCGGCGCCACCGCCGCCCTGTTCTACATCGACGGCCAGACCCTTGACTACCTGAAACTGACCGGGCGTGAACCTGAGCAGGTTGCACTGGTGGAAACCTACGCCAGAACCACCGGCCTGTGGGCGGCGCAGATGAGCGCTGCGGAATACGAGCGCGTGCTGGCATTCGACCTCAGCACCGTGGTGCGCAACATGGCGGGACCCTCCAACCCGCACCGCCGCCTGCCGACGTCTGACCTGACCGGGCGCGGCATTGCTGACGAAGCCAAGCTGGAAGCCGGCAAGACTGAAGAAGCCCAAGGTCTGATGCCGGATGGCGCAGTCATCATCGCTGCCATCACGTCCTGCACCAACACTTCCAACCCACGCAACGTGGTTGCCGCCGGTCTGCTGGCGAAGAAAGCCAACGAACTCGGCCTGATCCGCAAGCCGTGGGTCAAGTCCTCATTTGCACCAGGTTCCAAGGTGGCCGAACTGTACCTGAAAGAAGCCGGTCTGCTGTCGGAACTGGAAAAGCTGGGCTTCGGCATCGTCGCCTTTGCCTGCACCACCTGTAACGGCATGTCTGGCGCACTCGACCCGGCAATCCAGCAGGAAATCATCGACCGCGATCTGTATGCAACCGCAGTGCTTTCCGGCAACCGTAACTTCGATGGCCGTATCCACCCGTATGCGAAGCAAGCCTTCCTGGCCTCCCCACCGCTGGTGGTTGCTTACGCCATCGCCGGTACTGTCCGTCTCGACATCGAACAGGATGCACTGGGCACTGATAAAGACGGCAACCCGATCACGCTGAAAGACATCTGGCCATCTGACGAAGAAATCGACGCTATCGTGGCTGCTTCCGTCAAGCCGGAGCAGTTCAAGGCAGTCTACATCCCGATGTTCGACCTGGGCGAAGTCGAAGCGGCGAAAAGCCCGCTGTACGACTGGCGGCCAATGTCCACCTACATCCGTCGCCCACCCTACTGGGAAGGTGCACTGGCTGGCGAACGCACCCTGAAAGGTATGCGCCCGCTGGCAGTCCTGCCGGACAACATCACCACTGACCACCTGTCGCCTTCCAACGCAATTCTGGCGTCCAGTGCTGCGGGTGAATATCTGGCGAAAATGGGTCTGCCGGAAGCGGACTTCAACTCCTACGCAACCCACCGTGGTGACCACCTGACCGCACAACGTGCCACCTTCGCCAACCCGAAACTGATCAACGAAATGGCCGTGGTCGATGGCGCAGTAAAGCAAGGTTCCCTCGCCCGCGTCGAGCCGGATGGCAAGGTCATGCGCATGTGGGAAGCGATCGAAACCTACATGGAGCGCAAGCAGAACCTGATCATCGTCGCCGGTGCTGACTACGGCCAGGGTTCTTCCCGTGACTGGGCGGCCAAAGGCGTGCGTCTGGCTGGCGTGGAAGCAATCGTGGCGGAAGGCTTCGAGCGCATCCACCGTACCAACCTGGTTGGTATGGGCGTGCTGCCGCTGGAATTCAAGCCGGGCGAGACCCGCAAGACCTACGCCATCGACGGGACGGAAACCTTTGACGTGGAAGGTGACATTGCCCCGCGCGCTGACCTGAGCGTGGTCATGCACCGCAAAAACGGTGAAACCGTGCGCATTCCGGTCACCTGCCGTCTGGACACCGCCGCCGAAGTGCGCGTGTACAAGGCGGGCGGTGTACTGCAACGCTTTGCGCAGGATTTTCTGGAAGGGGAAGCCGCCTGATGCCTGACGCACCACAAATCCGAATCCCCGCCACCTACATGCGTGGCGGCACCTCCAAGGGCGTGTTTTTCCGCCTGGAAGACCTGCCGGAAGTGGCACAGGTTCCGGGCAAAGCCCGCGACCGCCTATTTCAGCGTGTCATTGGCAGCCCCGACCCGTATGCCGCCCAGATCGACGGTATGGGGGGCGCGACCTCTTCGACCTCCAAATGCGTGATCCTGTCGAAAAGCACACACCCGGATCACGACGTGGACTACCTCTACGGACAGGTTGCCATCGACAAGGATTTCGTCGACTGGAGCGGCAACTGTGGTAACCTGTCCACGGCTGCAGGTGCTTTCGCCATTCATGCCGGGTTTGTACCTGCCGAACGGCTGGTGCAGGATGGCCTGTGCACGGTGCGCGTCTGGCAGGCCAACATCAACAAGAGCATTATCGCCCATGTGCCGGTGCGTAACGGGCAGGTGCAGGAAACCGGCGATTTCGAGCTGGATGGCGTGACCTTTCCGGCAGCGGAAATCGTGCTGGAATTCCTCGACCCCTCCGATGACAGTGAAGACGGCGGCAGCCTGTTCCCGACCGGCAAGCGGGTTGACCAGCTGGAGGTGCCCGGTGTCGGCAGTTTCCCGGCGACCATGATCGCTGCCGGCATTCCGACCATCTTCGTGAATGCCGCCGACATCGGTTATACCGGTACGGAACTGCGCGAAGCCATCAACAGTGACCCGGCAGCGCTGGCGCGTTTCGAGCAAATCCGGGTGGCCGGTGCCCTGCGCATGGGACTGATCAAAACGCCTGAAGAGGCTGCCACCCGCCAGCACACGCCCAAGATTGCGTTTGTCGCGCCACCGCAGGATTATGTCGCTGCCAGCGGCAGAACCATTACTGCAGCCGATACTGACCTGCTGGTGCGGGCGCTGTCGATGGGCAAGCTGCACCACGCCATGATGGGCACCGCCGCGGTCGCCATCGGTACCGCCGCCGCGATTCCCGGCACGCTGGTGAATCGGGCGGCGGGCGGTGGCGAACGGCAGTCGGTGCGTTTCGGGCACCCGTCCGGCACCTTGAAGGTCGGTGCCGAAGCCAGGGAGGAAAATGGCGAATGGCAAGTCACCAAGGCGATCATGAGCCGCAGCGCGCGTATTCTGATGGAAGGCTGGGTACGTGTGCCAGGTGATTATCAGCTTCCGGGTTTCACGGTGGCGTAATGCGGCTGCATGCGGCTGCGCTGATCCGTTCCGGGTACTCGGAAAGCAGAATGGACTCCGGCATCTGCCGGTCCAGATAGGCCGGGTCTCCCTGTGTCAGGAGCCTGAAGCTGTCCTCGCTGCGCAGGTGCTCCAGCTCCCGTGCAAATGCCTCGGCAAACGCCATCATGCCGGGCCGGTGGGTGTTCACCACCAGCCCGGTATAGGCGGTGGAAAAAGGCATGGACACACTGAAAAAGTGCCCGATCTCCCCCGGCAGGTTCTGCGCCTCAGGCACTTTCTCCATTTCACCCGCTTCCTCCAGCACGTAATCCGCCCGCCCCAGGCGTAATACGGTAAACTTGCTGACCACCTCGGCCACTGTAATGACCTCAACATCCTCCAGCCCGGTCAAGCGGTTGAACAGTTTCAGATCCACCGTCACAATCCTTTTGCCGATGAACGCTTTCAATGTTGTCGGTTCGTGCGGATTGCGCGTCCGGGCATAGTAATAGGCCAGTATCTTGTAATACCGGTAGACAATCATCTTCATCTGGCAGCGGGTATCGGGCTCGAAAATGTAATTGCTCCCCACCATCATGTCGGCATTGCCAGCTTCCATTTCGGCAACCGCACGCCGAAACGGCATCAGCACGAAATCCGGTCTCAGATTCAGGCGCGCAAACAACTGGCAGGTCAGCCGGCTGTCGCTCCGCTCCAGCCACTGGACAAACGAGATGCCCATGGGGTATTCCAGCGCCAGCACCCGGACCGAACGGGTATCCCCGTCGGCCACAACAAGCTCGCCATCACACCCCAAGGCACGTACAGCCGGCGGAAACAGCAACATCAGCAACACCAACAGGGCATGAAAACCGATGGAAACAGGCAGAGCCTGACTCACAGACAGCATGACCTTGTCCACCTCGACCTCTCCCTTTTCATTGTTTATCACTATCGTCTATCACTGCCCGTCAGCAGCGGGTGTCACTGGCGGGCACGGCCTGTTACCGGCTGCTCCGGCGGCCTCGGGAAACAGCAGGGAAGACGGTGCCTGCCGGCCCAGATAAGACGGATCATCCCGGACCAGCTCCTTGAAACCCGCTTCATCACGCAGGTGGTCCAGCTCCCGTGCCAGTCTGTCAGCCAGCGCCGCCATGCCGGGCCGGCGGGTATTCACCACCAAGCCGGCATAAGCCACCGAGAAAGGTGTGGATACACTGAAAAAATGCCCGCTCTCATCCGCTCCCGGCGGCATAGTCAGCCCTTCGGCCAGCCGGTCCAGCTGACCGGCCTCTTCCAGCACGTAATCGGCCCGCCCTGAGCGCAGCAGGACAAACTTGCTGGCAACCTCCCTTACGGCGATGACTTCCACATCCAGCAGCCCGGTCACCTGACTGAACCATTTTGAATCCACGGTCACTATGCTTTTGCCACTGAAGTCCTGCAGTGTTTTCGGCTCATGCGGATCCGGTTCCCGTGCATAGTAGTAGGCCAGAACCCGGTAATAGCGATAAACAATCATTTTCAGGTGGCAGCGGACATCGGGTTCAAAAATGTAATCGGCACCCACCATGATGTCGGCATGGCCGGCCTCCATCTCGGCAAATGCCCGCCGAAAGGGCATGAGTACAAAGTCCGGCGTCAGTTTCAGGCGCTCAAACAGCCTGCAGGTCACCCGACTGTCCATCTGCTCCAGCCACTGTGCAAACGAGATGCCCATGGGGTATTCCAGTGCCAGAATCCTGACCGGGCGGACAGCCGGATCGGGCTTGACCGGTGCGCCCTCGCAATCGAGGGCATAGACCGCCGATGGAAACAGCAGCGACAGCAGCAGGACAGCGGCACCCAGGCGAATGACGGTCTGCTGCAGGCACACCTCACCGCTCCCCGGCAGACGGGGTCGGAGGCGGACAGGCAGTGCCCATGATCTTTTCCGGATGGGCGGAAAGCAGTATCGAGGCGGGTATCTGCCGCTCCAGGTAGGATGAATCGTTATTGATCAGGACCTTGAAGCTGTCCTCATCACGCAGGTGGTCCAGTGCCAGTGCCAGCCTGTCAGCCAGCGCCGCCATGCCGGGCCGACCGGCATTCACCACCAGTCCGGTATAGGCTGTTGAAAAGGGCGTGGACACACTGAAAAACCGCCCGGCTTCGCCAGGTAACGTCTGTGCTTCAGGTATGCTTTCTGTCCGGCCAGCCTCCTCCAGGGCATAATCTGCCCGGTCCAGGCGCAACATGATGAACTTGTTGCTGACCTCGGGCACCGGCATGACCTCCACATCCACCAGCCCGGTGAGCCGCTTGAACAGTTTCAGGTCCCCGGTGACAATCCTTTTGCCGTTGAAATCTTTCAGAGTGGCCGGCTCCTGCTGATGGGGTTCAGCGGCATAGTAATAAGCCAGAATCCGGTAATAGCGGTAGATGATCATTTTCATGTGGCAGCGGATAGCAGGCTCAAAAATGTAATCCGTACCAACCATCATGTCGGCATTGTCTGCTGCCATCTCGGCAAATGCCCGCCGGAACGGCATCAGCACAAAATCCGGTGTCACTTGCAGACGCTCAAACAGTTTGCAGGTCACTTTACTGTCACCCCGCGCCAGCCACTCATCAAACGTCATGCCCATGGGGTACTCCAGCGCCAGTACCCGGACCGGACGCACTCCCCGCTCCGGCTTGACAGCGGCACCATCGCAGCCCAGGGCATGTGCTGCAAAAGGGTACAGCAGCCACAAAACGGTCAGGGTACGAACACCGAAACCAGGGGCTCCCCCGTGCTTTATCGACCACCACATGATTTTGTCCACCCGTCCCTCCTGTATTTATTGCTGCTGTATTTATTGCTGCCGGCTCATAAATGACTGACTATTGATCACACCCCGCCGGTGTCTCTCTGGTCCCGTCGCCGTCCTGACCTTGTTTTTCCGGGGGGAGGTCTTCGAGGGTCAGGATGGAGTGCTGCGCCAGCGACATCTCCAGAAAATAAGCCGGATCATGCTGAACCATGTCCCGGAAACTGCTGTCGGTACGCAGCTGCTCCAGTGTCGCCGCCAGCCGGTCGGCCAGCTGCCGCATGCCGGGTCGTCCGAGATTCACCACGAGCCCGGTGGTGGCGATCGTAAACGGTGTCGGAACACTGAAAAAATATCCCTTGGCGCCAGCCCCGGCAGCACCCTCAGGCAATACCTGCCAGCCTTCCTCCCGGAGCTGACCGTCGGCATTGACAAAACGAGCCTCTTCCCCGGCCAGGGCCAGTGCATAATCCGCCCGCCCCAGAAACAGGATGGCAAACTTGGTCTCAATATCCAGGGCTGAAACAATTTCCACATCCTTCAGCCCGGTGATGCGTCCGAACAGCCTCGGCCCCAGGGTTGCAATCCTTTTGCCAGCGAAGTCTGACAGGGTTGTCGGTTCCGGTACCTGCCGTTCCCTGGCATAGTAATAGGCCAGAACCCGGTAACGTCGGTAGGGAATCATTTTCAGCTTGCAACGTGTCCGGGAATCAAAGATGTAATCCGAACCGACCATGATGTCGATTCCGGCCTTGTCGGCCTCCATCTCGGCAAACGCCCGCTTGTAGGGCAACAGTATGAAATCCGGCTTCAGGTGCAGCTGCCTGAACAGCCGGCAGGTGATCCGGGTGTCGACCCGTTCCAGCCATTGATCAAGGGTTGTTCCAAGCGGGTACTCCAGCGCCAGCACCCGGACCGGGTGGGCAGGCTGTTCCGGACTACCCGTCCAGCCACAGCCCGAAGCAGCGACGACAGGTCGGGACAGCAGCAACAGCAGGACAATCAGGCTACTGAAACCCGAACAGGTCGATGACTTGCGATCCACATCACCTCCGCTGGAATCCGCAGTTTTCATGTGCCCCGGTCAGAAAAGGGCAAGGCTGAGCTGTTTTACGGGGCTGTTATTCTGACAAGCTGCAGCCTGCTGATTTTCTCACAATCGGGGCCGGTCAGGCAAAATTTTCATAAATAAAGCAATGATGCCATGAAAATCTGTTGTAAACTGGGAGCCAAAAGCTGCAGATACGCACCCTTCGGGTATGGAAACCCGACCGGGCAAGCCGGTGGTCTGCCATTCCTTGCCTGAAGTGCCACAGGGTGGTTTTTTGAACATTCTGAACGCAGGGATTTCCCCATGGAAGCATTGACAGCTGAACAACTTCCAGTTGACCGGACTTTCCCACCGCCGGACAGGATCAAGATCCTGATCATTGATGATGAAGTCCCGCTGTTGAAATTTCTTGAAGGCATACTGGTTAATGCCGGTTATACCGTCATCGCCGAGAAAAATCCGGTCAACGCGGTCAACCTTGCCATCTGCATGCAGCCGGATATCATTGTGCTGGATGTGGTCATGCCGGAGCTTGATGGGTTCACCATCTGCCGGCAGCTGAAGCAGAATCCCCTGTTTAAAAACATCCCCATCATTTTCCTCACCATCTGTGACCAGATTGACGACAAAATCCAGGGGCTGGAATCCGGCGGTGTCGACTACCTGATCAAACCCCTGGACAGCCGGGAAGTACTGGCACGGATCAGGAGACATATCGAGATCAGCCGGGTCCGGCAGTCACTGGAGCAGACCATCCAGGAAAAGGAAAACCAGTTGGTGAGCCTGAAGTCAAAACTCGACAAGGCCAGCAATTTCATCATCCACTTTGATTCCCCGTACCAGAAAATCCTGAGCACGCTGGAAATCGGCATTATCAAGATCGACAAAAACTTCACCTGTCTGGTTGCCAATACGGCTGCTGCCCACCTGCTGGGTTATGCCGATCCGCAGGAAATGGTTGGCCGCACCATGCTGCGCAGGAAGAAGAATGAAAACAAAAGGCAGTCTGACCTGCTGTCCGCAACCGGAAAACTCAGGAAAATCATCGCCACCCGCAGGATCAGCCTGCTGACCAGGGATGACAGGCAGCTCCCGGTGGAACTGGACCTGACGCCGATCAATGATGAAAATCCGGGAGAAACGGCCGTCATCAGCTTCAATGACATCAGTGTCGAAAAGTCCATGCTGCCGGGCATTGTTTCACCCGGTTATCAGGATCCCCTGACCGGGCTGGAGAACCGGACCGCCTTTCAGGAGATACTGAAACATGAAAACCGGCTGAGCGGTAGCGCAGCCCACACCCCGGCAGCCATTTTTATCGTGGACCTTGACTACTTCAAGGAAGTCAACGACAGTTTCGGTCATCTGGCCGGAGACCAGGTACTGTGTGAAATCGCCACCAGGCTCGGCGGTGCCATCCGGGAACATGATCAGGTGACCCGTCTGGGCGGTGACGAGTTCGGCCTGCTGATCCGGAATTTCAACAGCCTTGATGACCTGGAGCAGCTGGCCAAGCGGCTGATCGACCGCATCAGGACCCCCATCCAGCTCCCCAATGCCACCGTCAACCTGTCAGCCTGCATCGGCATCGCCATTCTCGACAGGTACATGCCTCATATCGACGATATTATTAACCGGGCCGACATGGCACTCTACAAGGCCAAGGAACAAAGGCAGCAGGGCTACTGCCTGTTCCAGAAAGAAATGCTGGATGAGCTTGAGGATGAGCTGCTGCTGGCCAAGGAACTGCCCGAACTGCTGGAAAACAATCAGTTATATGTGGAGTATCAGCCCCAGTTCGCTGTCAATGACAGCAGCTACATCGGTGCAGAGGCGCTGGTGCGCTGGAATCATCCCAGCAAGGGCCGGCTGCTGCCGGTCAGCTTTCTGCCCATTGCCGAAAAAAGGGGGTTTCTGCGCAACATATCCAACCACTCACTGAAAAAAATCTGTGAGCAGATTCATGAATGGAAAACCCAGAACATTCAGTTCGGTAAAATCTCAGCCAATATCTGTGCCGCACAGCTGAACGACAGCAACTTTTTTGATGAAATCACCTCACTGTTTGAGCAGTATGAAATCGACCCCAATGACCTGGTTTTTGAACTGACTGAAAACACCCTGTTCAGTACCAATGCCCAGACCAAAAAAAAACTGTCCAAACTGATCCAGCTCGGGGTCCGGTTTGCCATTGATGACTTTGGCGTCGGTTTTTCCTCCATGCAGTTATTAAAGGACCTGCACAGCGATATCATGAAGATTGACAAAAGCTTTATCGCTGAAATAGAAAGCAGCGAGAAGAGCCGGACCATTATCAAGTCCATTATCGACCTGAGCAAAAACCTGAAAATGTACGTTGTCGCTGAAGGTGTGGAAAACAGGAACCAGCTGATCTTTCTGAAGGATTGCGGATGTGATTCCTTTCAGGGGTTTTACCAGAGCCAGTCCGTTGATGCCAAAACCCTTGAGCAACACTTTCCCAGAGCCTGAACCTCATGCAGAGCACCGAACTGGCACACTACTCCATTCCGGGTCTTGATCTGCAGGCGGGCCTGCAGCGGGCCGGTAACGCACCGGATGCCTACCTGCACTTTCTGCACAGCGTGCACGCCCACGGCAGGCACTACCGCAACAGCCTGCAGGACGCCTTGCTGGAGCAGGACGACGCCAGACTGCACCAGCAGCTGCACGGGTTGCGGGGTGTCGCCGCCACTCTGGGTGCCGCCCGCCTGGCCCAGTCCTGCTCAATCCTGCTACAGGAAAACCCCGCCAGCCTGAGTGACATTCCGCCCCAGTTGATCAGCACCGTGTTTCACGAGCTGGACCGTCTGCTGGTGGGGATTGAGCAGTCCGGCATTCTGACCCTCACCCCGGCGGCCACACCGTCGCCCCAGGCATCTCAGGCCGGTCCCCTGCAGGCTTTCCAGCTGGTATTTATCGAGGATGACCCGGCGCTGGCACAGCTGTTTCTCAGCGAGCTGAAAAAGCATTTCGGCAGCGTGATCTGGCTGGGAAAACAAAAGGATGCCCTGGACTACCTGGCCCGACAGGCAACCTTCACCCGTTCCATCATCCTGTGTGATGTACAGCTGCCGGACGGCTCCGGGCTGGAGGTCGCCAGAGCCATTTCCCGGCGTGAACCGGACACCCTGATCCTGCTGACCAGCGGGGATACCATTACCGATGAGGCCCGCTCCGGCATAGCAAACAGCATCCAGCTGCTAAAGCCCTTCAGTGTCATGGACATCCTCAACCTCGCCAAGGGACTCGCCTTTAATCTTCTTGGCAAGAAAACCACCCAGCTGTAACAGACTGATGGGCCGGGTCAGACACAGGTCGGCAGCACGCTTATCAACCGGTATTGCAGTCAGGGGGCTGCTGATCAGTACGGTAATGGTGGCCGGGTCCGTCTGTTGTGCCGACTGCAGGAAAGCAGCGCCCTCCCCGTCCGGCAGGGTGACATTACTGACAAGCACCGCACAGGCGGGTGATTCGGCCAGTAAAGCCTCCGCCTTCCGGAGGGTACCTGCCACCCTGACGGTTGCCCCTTGGGAAACCAGAAACACGCGCAGGATTTCGCAGAAGTCGGAATCGCCGTCCACCACCAGCGCGGTCCGCCCGGCCAGAAAATGCCCCGACAGAACCTGGGGCCGGTATTCTGGTGCGGCCTGATCCTGGCTGACCGGCAGGATCAGGCTGAAATGACTGCCTCCGGCTTCAACATGCCGGTAAACGACCTTCCCCCCGATCTGCTGCATGAAATTGTTCAGTGTCCACAAACCCAGCCCGGTCCCCCCCTGCCCGGATTTGGTGGTGAAAAACGGCTCAAACAGCTTGGAACGCATGGAAACCGGAATACCCGGCCCGTTGTCAATCACGTCGATGGCCACGTAAGTATTGTTTTTATCCAGCTGGTAACTGCCCGCAAGCTGTGCCGACAGGTCCCTGATGACCACAGAAATATTTCCGTTTTCCGTCACGGCCTCATTGGCATTCTTGACCAGATTGATGACGGAGGACAGCAGCATTTCCTTGCTGATGTGCAGAACCATCCGGGTCATGCACAAAACCACCAGACTGTTTTTCCTGCTGACCAGCACCGGCAGAATCTCTTCCAGCTCGGCACTGAAGGCATCCATTCCCAACGTCGACATCGAGTGTGCCGTTTTTGCCGAATACCGCAGCAACTGCCGGGTCAGCAGGCTGGCATTGCGCACCGAACTTTCTGCAACCTGAAGCCGGTCCCTGGCCTCATTGGGCAGGGCATCGGAGGCCGAAATCAGTTCAATGGCTCCCGAAATGATGACCAGTGAATTATTGAATTCGTGCGTGATGCTGCTCACCTGCCGGCCCAGCGACTCCATGCGCATGGCCTCCAGCAGGCGCAGGTTGACGGCCTCCGCCTCCCGCATCATGGTGACGACCTTGCCGATATGATGCTGCAGTTCATAGCCGAGCTGATTGACAGCGGACACCACATCGTCGATTTCATCCCAGCCGGCATAAGCAAACGTATTGCGATCGATTTCAAGCTTTTCCACCGGAACCCTGAGCGTCTTTCCGGAGGCGACAAAGTGGCTGATGGTCTCCAGTGGCCGGTTGACCAGAATACGGAAAGCAAAAAAGCCGAACAGCAGCAGGCTGATCGACTTGATGAAATTACTCAGCAGCCGGGTGCTGGCAAACTGGTAGACCTGCCGGAATGCCCAGTCCATATCCGCATACAGCACCAGATCCCCCAGATAGTTGTTTTTCCCGCTCGCCTGGATATAAACCGGCACATCACTTTTGATGACCGTCTCCCCCGCAGGTATCAGCCCCGAACTCAGCATCAGGGTATCGCTGTTGATTTTCACGGCCATGACCCGCTCGTCCAGCGTGATGCCGTCCAGAATCAATTGTGACTGGACTTCATTATACTCCCACAGGGAGCGGCCCAGAGCGCTCAGGTAGGTGGTGCTGATCCGGTCCAGGGTATGATTAAGGTCATAGCGTAATCCCAGGTAATAGTCGTATATTTCGGCCGTTGTTATAATCAGTGACAGTGTGGCCCCGAACAGAATGGTCCAGGTCAGATACTGACGGGACAGGGGGGAGGAGAAAATCTTTCTGCCCTGATGATTGATTGCTGGCATATCAGATATCCGTGCGAAAGGGACGGGCGGAACCAACCCTGACCGGCTGAACAGGATTGTACAAAAAGCGGATGCAGCCTGCCCATGCCTGAAGCATACAAGGCTTCAGGGGCCTGTCATAGCCGTGCATGACGGTAACAGGACGTTAACGGACCTCATACCACCGCTCCGGTACCGTGGTCATGGGCATTAATTTGCCTGATTGTAAACAAATTAGTCTTAAAAATGAGCATTTTGACTTGTTAAAAGTAAAAAAAACGCTTATTGTCAACAAAAGTGGCAACAGCCAACTTGTCGCCCTTGTTCGTGCCGGCAGGCACACAGGCAATGAGGAGTTACCTTGATAAGGTGAGGAGACCTAAGCATGAGCTATAAAGCCGAATACCAACGTTCCATGGATGATCCGCAGGGGTTCTGGCGTGAAAAGGCCGAAGCCCTGAAGTGGTTCAAGTTCCCGCAGACCATTCTGTCCCAAGATGAGCACGGTATCTACCGCTGGTTCAAGGACGGCGAAATGAACACCGCTTACATGGCGCTGGACCACCATGTCGAGGAAGGCCGGGGCGACCAGCTCGCGCTGATTTACGATTCGCCGGTCAGCAATACCAAAACCCGCGTGACTTACCGCGAACTGCGTGACCAGGTGGCCAGAACGGCCGGCATGCTGCGTGAGCTGGGTGTGGAAAAAGGCGACCGGGTGATCATCTACATGCCCATGATGGTGGAAGCTGTCGTGGCCATGCTGGCCTGTGCCCGCCTGGGGGCCGTGCATTCCGTGGTTTTCGGCGGCTTTGCCCCCCCGGAACTGGCGGTACGGCTGGAGGATGCCCAGCCCAAGGTCATACTTTCCGCCTCCTGCGGCATCGAAATCAGCCGAATCATTGAATACAAACCGCTGCTGGACAAGGCCATTGAGCTGTCCGCCCACAAACCGGATGCCGTGGTGATCTGGCAGCGCCCACAGGCCACGGCCAGCCTGAGCGGTAAGCGCGATCATGACTGGGCCGAGCTGATGGCCCGCGCCGAGCCTGCCGATCCGGTTCCGGTCAAGGGCACCGATCCGCTGTACATCCTGTATACCTCCGGCACCACCGGCAAACCCAAGGGTGTGGTAAGGGAAAATGGCGGCCATGCCGTGGCCATGAACTACTCCATGCAGGCCATCTACAACGTTGACAAGGGTGATGTGTTCTGGGCCGCTTCGGATGTCGGCTGGGTGGTCGGGCACTCCTATATTGTCTATGCGCCGCTGCTGCGCGGCTGCACCACCATTGTCTACGAAGGCAAACCGATCATGACACCGGACGCCGGCGCCTTCTGGCGCGTGTGCGAGGAATACGGGGTCAAAACCCTGTTCACCGCCCCGACAGCCTTCCGCGCCATCAAGAAGGAAGATGCCGACGGCAACTTCCTCAAAAAATATGACCTGAGCCGTCTGACCACCATTTTCTCTGCCGGAGAACGGCTGGACCCGCCCAGCCAGGAATGGCTGATGGAAAAATCCGGCAAGCCGGTCATTGACCACTGGTGGCAGACCGA
>JAGRJD010000105.1 GCA_020442915.1 Thiothrix sp.
TACGGACAATCTCCTCTTCCAGTGCTTTTTTCAGCATGCGCGAAACAGTCGCCTGCGACATGTGCAGGTGGCGCGCAATTTCTGACTGCCGTCGACCTTCGACATGGTACATCTGCGCAATCCGCGCAATCATCCGGAGTTCATTCAATCGGGACACAGGTTATTCTCATCAGTCACATCAGGTTTTATGCATCTTTATCATCTCAACATTGTGCAAATTAAAACAACTGTTCACCGGCATATTTGAGCAGATACCGGCGTCAATCGCCCGGCTTCGAGTCTGAAACGGGATCAGGCTGCCAGCAGGGTCCGGGTCACAGCCTCGTGCCAGCCAGCCAGTGCACGATCGCGTTCAACCTCCACCATGGCCGGCCTGAGTACCTCACCCTGTGCCTCCAGCCCTGCAACGGTCTCCAGATCGGCCCACACCCCGGTGGCCAGACCGGCCAGATAAGCAGCACCCCGTGCCGAAGCCTCCGTACTGGGGCAGCTGATAACCGGATGGTCCAGATACCCGGCAACCATTCCCATCAGGAATGGATTACGGCTGGGGCCACCATCAACAAACAGCTTTCCGATACCACTGCCGGTACTGGCGGCAACAATCCGGAACACATCATGCACCTGGAACGCCATGCTTTCGGCGGCAGCACGCGCCACCTGGGCCGGACCGGCAGCAAAGGACAAACCGCAGATCAACCCGCGTGCCTGGGCATTCCAGTGCGGCGCTCCCAGCCCGACATGAGCTGGAACCAGTACGACCCCTGCGGTATCCGGTACACTCCGGGCCAGTGCCAGCAGGGCATCCACACTGTCAAGCCCCAGTAACGCCGCCGTCCAAGGCAGAATGGAAGCGCTGACCAGAATATTACCCTCGAATGCATAAGTCGGCTGACCGTGCAAAGACCAGGCAATGGTGGTGGTAATCCCCGACGGTGGCACAAGGAAGGCGGGAATGGTGGTCATTACCGACGAACCGGTGCCAAAGGTGATTTTGCCATCACCAGCCTGAAATGCACCGTGCCCGAACAGGGCGGCATGGGAATCCCCGATGGCGGCAGTCACCGGAATATCGGCGGGCAGCACCCCGACCACACCCCGTGTCCGGCAGAACAGTGTCGAAGAGTCCCGTACCTGGGGTAAGGCAGCCTCAGGGACGCCAAACAGCCGACATAACTCCTCATCCCAGCAACCTGCCGAAAGATTGTACAATTGGGTCCGGGCCGCATTGGAAGCATCACAAGCATGAACCTGCCTGCCGGAGAAATTCCAGATCAGCCAGGCATCAATTGTCCCGATACAGATGTCTTCCGGTGCCAGCCCCTGACCGTGATGTTTCAGCAGCCAGGCAACCTTGGTAGCCGGAAACAGTGGATCCAGCGGTAATCCGGTCAGGGCCGCCACCCGTTCCTCATACCCAGCCGCCCGCAGCGCCTCACAGGTGTCCGCCGTGCGCCGGCATTGCCAGGTGATCACCGGCCCCAGTGCCTCGCCGGTATTCCGGTTCCATATCAATACCGACTCACGCTGATTGGAAATTCCCAGTGCGGTAATTTCAACCACAGGCCCTTGTGCCAGGCAGGCACCCACCGCCATCAGAATACTGCTCCATATCTGGGCGGCATCCTGTTCGACCCAACCGGAACGCGGATAGCCGGTAGTCACCGGTGCCGAACCCTGTGCCAGCACCGAACCATCCTCCGCCACCAGAATGGCCTTGCTGTTGGTGGTCCCCTGATCGACGGCCAGAATTGCACCTTGCATGCGCTTATCCTCCCTGATGTTTCCGTTTTATCAATCCGGCAGCACTGGCAGCGATATCCACCGGCGACATACCGAACTCATCCAGCAGGAAATTGGCGGAGCCGGTTGGCGGAAACACTCCCGGTACCCCCAGACGCACCATGGGCACCGGATGATGGTCCACCACCACTTCGGCTACCGCACTGCCCAGACCGCCGTAGATGGTATGCTCTTCACAGGTCAGGATGGCACCGGTTTCCCGGGCAGCCTGAATAATGGTCTGCTCATCAATAGGTCGGACGGTCGCCATATTCAGCACCCGCGCAGAGATACCCTGCTCTGCCAGTTGTTCTGCCGCCAGCATCGCCCGATGACTAAGCACGCCATTGGCAATCAGGGTCAGGTCGGTACCGTCCCGCAAGGTATTGGCTCGCCCCAGCTCGAACACATGCGCCTCCGGCAGCAGGTCCGGAACCCCCACCCGACTCAGGCGCAGAAATACCGGGCCGGTATGAGCAGCTGCAAACCGCACGGCTGCGGCGGTTTCAATCCGATCACAAGGAGCGATGACGGCAATATTCGGAATCGCCCGCACCCAGGCAAAATCCTCCGTGGAGTGATGTGTCGGTCCGAGCTCACCATAGGCCATACCGGAGCTGATGCCGCAGAGTTTGACATTGGCATCGGAATAGGCGATATCTGCCTTGATCTGCTCCAGTGCCCGTCCGGTCAGAAAACAGGCCGCCGCACACACAAAAGGAACTTTGCCGCCATTGGCCAGTCCGGCCCCGACACCGACCATATTCTGCTCGGCAATGCCGACATTGATCAGGCGCTGGGGCCATTTATCCCGGAAACCACCCAGCTTGCTGGACCCGACAGAATCATTGCAGACGGCGACAATGCGCCCATCCTGCGCCGCCAGGGTCTCCAGAGTCTGAGTAAAGGCATCCCGGCAATCATACAGGGCAGAAAGGTTGACAGGTGCATTCATACAGCAGCCTCCTCCAGCTCGATCAGAGCCTGCCGGTATTGTGATTCATCGGGAACCTTGTGGTGCCATGCCACATTATCCTGCATAAAGGAAATGCCCTGCCCTTTGTTGGTATGGGCAACCACGCATTTGGGGCGTCCGGGACTGATGGCTCCCGGGGTCAGTGCACGGCATATCTGCGCCATGTCGTGACCGTCGATCTCCTCGACTGCCCAGCCGAACGCCGCCAGTCTGGGCGCAAGTGGAGCCAGGTTGTTGGTATCAGCCAGACGTGCACCCTGTTGCAGACGGTTGTGGTCAATAATCAGGGTCAGGTTGTCCAGCTGAAACTGGGCCGCAGCCATAATCGCCTCCCAGTTGCTGCCTTCCTGCATTTCACCGTCCCCAGTAATCACAAAGGTGCGCCAGCGCGCCTGATCAAGCTGTGCAGCCCGGGCTATGCCGACAGCGACCGGCAGTCCGTGCCCCAGTGGACCGGTATTGGTTTCCACACCCGGCACCTTGGTGCGATTGGGATGGCCATTCAGGCGGGAATGAGGCTGCAGAAAGGTGCTGATTTCCTCTTTGCCAATAAACCCTTTCTCAGCCAGGGTCACATAAAGCGCCAAGGCGGCATGCCCCTTGCTGAGGATCAGGCGGTCCCGGCCCGGATCCAGCGGCGCAACGGGATTCACATTCAGGACGTGGAAATAAAGTGCGGTCAGCAGATCAGTCACCGACATTTCGCCACCGATATGACCGGCGCCCGCCTCGAACACCGCTTGAAGATCACGGCGCCGGATGCGGTTGGCAATTTTTCGAAGGTCGTTGGGGTCCATAACCTCTCCAAGAATAATTATTCACATAAGAATTATTAGTCTTTTACTATAATGTTGTCAATGCCCTGATTTAGCCAACAGTTAACAAAATAGCTGAATTGCACAAAAAAATCATATTTTTCATTAATATATAAAATTTTTGGATCTAAATTCCTGTCTGCCTGTTGACAGTAAAAAAGTATCAGAATATGATTTTGAGTCATATGTGAATAAATATGCATATCCAAGGAGGAGAAGATGACAGCGACGCAAACATTGCGCCAAGAGAAATCATCCCTGAGAGAGGCTTTTTCATTCAGTGGTGCGACAGGTCCGCTGATTGGATTGCTGCTGCTTTGTGTGTTTCTTACCGTGATGACGGATTCGTTTCTTTCATTCCGGAATTTCCTGAATATTCTCGACCAGATCACCGTCCTGGGGATTATGGCGGTGGGCATGACACTCGTCATTCTCATCGGCGGAATCGACCTTTCCGTCGGCTCCGTCATGGCACTGGCCATGATGGTTCTGGGGTACCTCAATGTTGAGGCGGGAATGCCCATGATCATTGCGATTACCGGTGCACTTCTTGTCGCAGGTCTCGCCGGCGCAATCTCGGGCTTTCTGATTACCGAGTTCAAGGTTCCGGCCTTCATTGCCACCCTGGCCATGATGTCCATTGCCCGCGGCTTGGCCAACATGATCACTGACGGCTCACAGATCATCGGTTTCCCGGCCTGGTTCAACATGAGTGCCATCATCCGCTATGGCGGTTTCCTGACCCTGACCGTGGCAGTCATGCTGGCAGTGTTCGTGATTGCCATCCTGTTCCAGCGTTACCGGGCCGGTGGCCGCATGCTTTATGCGATCGGCGGCAACCCCGAGGTGGCCCGTCTGGCCGGCATCAACGTCAAGCGTACCACCATTCTGGTGTATACCAGTTGTGCATTGCTGTCGGGCCTGGCCGGGATACTGCTGGCTGCACGGCTTGACTCGGTTCAGCCCAGCTCCGGCGTTGCCTATGAGCTGGACGCCATTGCAGCTGTGGTCATCGGTGGTACCAGCCTGTCCGGCGGAACCGGCGGCATTGGCGGCACGATCATCGGCGTACTGATCATCGGTGTACTGCGTAACGGATTGAATCTGCTGAACGTCTCACCGTTCCTGCAGGCGGTGATCATTGGTCTGGTCATTGTGCTGGCTGTTGCAGCCGAGACTTTCAAGCACCGCAAGAGCTGAAAACCCACGGAAGCAGCAAGTGCTGCCCCCCGTGCCAAAGTGTCCATGGCCCGCGCGAAATCGATTGTCAACGGCCATGTTGTATGTCCATTGAGGAGAAAATTCCATGAATATCAAGCTCAGGATCGCCGCTGCTGCGATTGCAACCCTGTCCGCGGCCTCACCGGCGCTGGCCGCTGAGGTCAAGAAGGTCGGCCTGGCAATGCCGAACCTCCAGGCGGACTTCTTCAATCAGATCAAGCTGGGGGTTGAAAACTATACGAAAGAACTGGGCATCGAACTGATCGTGGTAGATGCGAAAAACGACACGGCAACCCAGGTCAGCCAGGTACAGGACATGATGACCCAAGGCATCGATGCCTTCATCTATATCCCTGCCGGTGCCGCCGCCGCTGCTGTGCCAACTCGTCTTGCCCGTGCTGAAGGCATTCCGGTCATCAATGTCGACCGTCAGCCTGACGGAGCACCGGGTGATACCTTCATCGCCGGTGAAAGCGTCGAGTCCGCGTATCAGGTCTGCAAATACATTATCGAAAAAGCGGGTGGCAAAGGTAAAATGGCCATCATTCATGGTCAGAAGGGTACAACGCCCGAGGTACTCCGTTTCGAGGGCTGCAAACGCGCCATTGACGAAAACCCGGACGTTGAGCTGGTTGCCCAGCAATACAGCCAGATGTGGTCGCCGGATGAAGGCTTCAACATCGCCCAAAACATGCTGCAGGCCAATCCCGACTTGAAAATCATTTTCGGTCAGGCCGATGCGTTGGCCATGGGCGCGGCCAAGGCGACCGATGTGGCCGGCATGTCCGATCAGGTCATTATCGGCGGTTATGATGGCGATATCGCGGCGCTGGAGTATCTGGCCAAATGCGATGGTCCCTTTATCGTCACTGCCACCCAGAGCACACAGCTGATGGGACGTCTGGCGGTTGATTCCGCCATCAAGGTGGCTGCAGGCGAAAAGGTTGAGGAGCGTCAGACCCCTAATGCCGTTCTGACACCGTGTGAGGATGCCCGGCAATACGTGGAAAAGCACCCATAATCTCTCACACCATTTCCCATACCGTTCCGGCATCATGAAACGAAAGGCTGCGTTATTATGACCCCCGATGAAAAGAAACCGATCCTGACCCTGAGGAACATCCGCAAGTCGTATGGACCAATCGAGGTTCTTCATGGCATCGACCTGGAGATTTATCCGGGCGAAGTTGTAGCATTGCTGGGCGAAAATGGTGCCGGCA
This sequence comes from Thiothrix sp., assembly GCA_020442915.1. Taxonomy (GTDB): domain Bacteria; phylum Pseudomonadota; class Gammaproteobacteria; order Thiotrichales; family Thiotrichaceae; genus Thiolinea. The sequence continues at coordinate 6,015 of JAGRJD010000105.1, forward strand.
AATCTACGGTATCCAATGTCATTTCCGGGACGGTGCTGCCCTCCTCTGGTGAAATGACCTGGCAGGATGCATCTTATGCACCCGCCAACCCGCGTGAGGCAATTGATGCCGGCGTCGGCATGATCCATCAAGAGCTGCTGCTGCTGCCACACCTGTCCATTGCCGAAAACATTTTCGTCGGACGCTATCCGGTCAAAAACGGGCGGATTGATCGCAGGGAAATGGAACAACGTGCCGGTCAGGGCCTGCAGCGGCTGGGGCTGGACATTTCACCCCGTCGCAAGGTTGACGGCCTTGCGACGGCCAGCCAGCAGCTGATCGAGATTGCGAAGGCCCTGACGCTCAATGCCCGCATGCTGATTTTTGATGAACCGACCGCTGCGCTGGGGGGGGAAGAAACCCGGCAGCTCTTTGAACAGATTCATCGCCTGAAAGCCGAGGGTGTGGGCATGATCTACATTTCCCACCGCCTGGAAGAAATCAAGCAGATTGCCGATCGGATCATGGTCATGCGTGACGGCGAAAAGGTACATCAGTTTGATACGGCAGATCTGCCGATCCGCACCATCGTCGAAGCCATGGTCGGGCGACCGATGGACCAGATGTTCCCACCCCTGGCCAGGCCGGATAATGATGCAGTGCTGGAAGTCAACAGCCTGAGCTCACCTTCCGGCCAGTTTCATGACATCAGTTTCACCGTACGTAAAGGTGAAATTTTCGGCATTGCTGGACTGGTCGGAGCCGGGCGTACCGAGCTGGTGCGGGCGATTGCCGGGGCCGATCCAGTCAGTACAGGCACCATTACTCTCAATGGTGAGAACATCACACCGAAATCCCCACGGGAGGCCATCGATAATGGCGTTGTTCTGGTACCCGAGGATCGCAAACTGCAAGGTGTGATTCTGGATCACAGCATCAGTGAAAATATTGCCTATTCCAACTTTGAGTCGGTTGGCAATGCTGGTTGGGTGAGCTCCGGCAAGGTCAGAACCTTCTCGGACGGCAACATCATCAAGTTCGGCGTCAAAGGCAGAAGCAATCAGAACACCGGCGAAATGTCCGGTGGCAACCAGCAGAAGGTGGTGATCGCAAAATGGCTGGCCCGCAATCCCCGCGTCGTGCTGCTGGATGAACCGACCCGTGGCATTGATGTTGGTGCGCGCTCATCGATCTATGAAATCATTCACGGTCTGGCTGAAAACGGGGTGGCAGTCATTGTTGTCAGCTCGGACCTGGAAGAGGTGCTGGGTGTCTCCAATCGCATTATGGTGATGGCCGCCGGCAGACAAACAGGCATTCTGGATCATGCCGAGGCCAATGACGTTTCCGTCATGGAACTGGCAACCGCCTTTGGGTAAGAGCTGACAGATACAAACGGACCGTCACCGGAGTCACATGCCCGGAGGACGGCCCCTGACAAACAGCATTGGGAGAAAAACATGCTCGATATAACCTTGAATACCCCGGGATTGTTTGACCTCTCCGGTCGGGTTGCACTGGTCACGGGTGCCGGTAGCGGTATCGGCCAGCGGATTGCGCTGGGTCTGGCACAATGCGGGGCAGATGTCGCCTGCTTGGATCGGCGTGAAGACCAGGGGCTGGCCGATACACTGGCGCTGATCAATGCCAGCGGGCGCAAGACCATTGCCATCACCGCCGACGTGACCTCGAAAGCCGCACTGGTTGCTGCAGTCGCACAAACGGAAGCGGAACTGGGCGCACTGGCAATTGCGGTCAACTCAGCCGGCATCGCCAATGCCCATGCGGCGGAAACCATGGAGGAAAGCCAGTACCAGACCCTGATGGACATCAACCTCAAAGGTATGTTTCTGTCCTGTCAGGCCGAAGCCAACGCCATGTTACGTCATGGCAAAGGAGCCATTATCAATATTGCCTCTATGTCCGGGGTGATTGTGAACCGCGGTTTGAGCCAGGTGCACTACAATGCCTCCAAGGCCGGGGTGATTCACATGACCAAAAGCATGGCCATGGAATGGGTCTCACACGGCATCCGCGTCAACTCCATCAGTCCCGGCTATACCGCCACCCCCATGAACACTCGCCCGGAAATGGTGCATCAGACCAGGGAGTTTGAGAACCAGACGCCCATGGGACGCATGGCCTCCGTTGATGAAATGGTAGGGCCGGCAGTCTTTCTCGTCAGTGATGCCTCCTCTTACTGTACTGGTGTTGATCTGCTGGTCGATGGTGGTTTCTGCTGCTGGTAATACCGTTCTCCTCCGATAATGGCTTGGCTGCCCTGCGGGGCAGTCACCACTTTGCCACACCTTTATCGTATCACCCCTCAGGCCGGTAGGCACCGGCCTGTCGCGCTGATACTGCCGCCCAGTGCTCCTGCATGCCCGCATCCGGATAATATTCGGCTGCGGTACGGGACATGCCGGTGGCTGCCGCATCAAAATCCGGGTACCAGCCACTGTATACCGCTGCTGCCATGCCGGCCCCCAGGGCGGATGCCTCCAGTGACTCGCTGACCTTGACCGGCAGGCCGGTGGTGTCGGCATGCATCTGCAGCCACAGCTGGTTGTTGCTGCCGCCACCCACGGCAATGATTTCGCGCAGATCCAGGCCGTGAGCCCGCATGGCCGCCACGCCCCGTGCCGTCTCCAGTGTCAATGCTTCCAGCACGGCCCGGTACAGGTGTGCAGTGGTATGCCCAGGCCCCAGCCCATGAAAAGACGCACGGGCCTCGGAGTCCCAGTACGGGTTCATCACGCCACTGATGTAAGGGCAGACATAAACGCCTTCGGAGCCCACCGGAATGGCAGCGGCCTGTTGCTCCAGCTGGGCAAAAACAGCCGGATCAGCCCGTCCCCCGGCAAAATTGTCCACAAACCAGTTCAGGAAAAATGCCCCGCCACGCTGGCAGCACTCCAGAAAATACCCTTGGCCGGTGGGCGAAAGCATGGAGCGCCAGTTGAGGCTGATCGTCGGTTCCGCAGCCCAGAGCCCTGCCACAATGGCCGTGCCGAGATTCAGGTAGAACACCCCCGGACGGGTGGCATTCACGCCCAGCCCGGCACACTGCCCGTCACCTCCGCCGGTCACCAGCGGTGTGCCGGCCTGAAGCCCGGTCAGGACCGCCGCTGCGGGCGTAATGGTTCCGATCAGGCTGGCCGGTGGCAGCGGGTCCGCAAAATGCGCTGCCGTCAGCCCCAGGTAATCCAGAATCGGCCCGGACCATTCATGACGGTGAATGTCGAAAATCGCGAACGGGTCGGCACTGGTCCAGCTGGCGGTGTAATGGCCGGTCAGGCGACCAGCCAGAAAACTGTGGACATCCAGGATTTTCCAGCAACGTGCCAGATTTTCCGGCTCATGGCGGGCCATCCAGGCCACCCGGTATACCACCGGGATCACATCCAGTGGCCGCCCGGTGATCCGGTGCAGACGCTCCCCCCCGAACTCTTGGTCCAGCCGCTGCACTTCCGCCACCGCCCGCTCATCCAGCCACACCATGGCCGGGCGCACTGCCTTGCCGTCTCTGCCGATGAAAGCCACGGTTTCGCGCTGGTTGGAAATCGCCACCGCAGCCACCCGGCCGGTGTCAATCCGGGCACTGAGCGCCGTCAGGGCACTGCAGCAGGACTGCCACCAGTTTTCCACATCCTGTTCGGCCCAGCCCGGCTGCGGCTGCTGCAGGTCGATGGGGGCACGGCCTTCCGCCACCGCCTGTCCGCCAGCATCCCAGGCAATGGCCTTGGTGGACTGGGTTGAACTGTCGATACCGATAACCAGGTCTTTCATGCTGCCTCCAGCTGCTGTGCCGTTTGTTGATCCGTAATCAGGTGGGTCGCATACCCCCCTGCCAGTATGGCGCGAATGGCCTTGTATTTACGCTCGCCCCCGGCAATCAGGAAGCGTTGTGGAATCACATCCAGCTCCGCCGGTGCCAGTCCCAGCTGCCGCCCGGTCAGCGGTCCCGGCATCTCCCGTCCCCGGGCATCCAGCACCCGTCCCAGCACCAGTGCTTCCGCCCCCTGATCCAGATAAGGCTGCATCAGCTCCGGATTCAGCAGGTCCGTCTGGCGGTACAGGGAGGTGTCACTGGCCGCAGCCACCCCGAATACCAGCAGATCGCAGCGGTGAATCAGTTCAAACTGGCGGCTTACGATCGGCTCGTGCCTCAGCTGCTCACACAGCGCCACGCTGGAGACGATGCCGGGAGCATGGAAATTGTAGCAGCGCGCGCCCAGACGATTGGCAAACAGGGCGGTACAGTACTCCGGTGAAAACGGGGTGCCATCGACGGAACTGCCAGCCACCTGTACCACATTGAGCCGGGGCAGCTGCTGCTCGGTCAGCGCCTGGGCCACGGCCAGTACCGTGCGTCCCCAGGCCACTCCCAGCGTCAGGCCGTCACTCAGGCGCATTGACAGCAGCTGGGCAGTGGCCATCCCCAGCCGCCGGGTCAGTATTTCCTGACTTTCCCCCGGCTGGGCCGGAATGATGTGGGCCTCCTTGAGGTCATGCTGACGGCTCAGGCGGGTCGAGCGCTCCACACCGGACAACAGATCCGGAGCCACCGTGACCGAGACCATGCCCCGCCGGCGTGCCTCGGCCAGGTAATTGGCGATGGAGGTCCGCGATACTCCCAGACGCTTGGCGACCTCATTCTGGGTTCGCCCCTCGACATAATACAGCCACACGGCCCAGGCCAGAAAATCATCGGCAAACTGCAGGGGGGGCACGATATTGAGGTTACGTTGCATGGCTTCTCGCTGTTCAGACCGGAAAGAAAAGCCGGGATTATAAAGTATCCGGAAACACAGGGCCTCTCCAGCGTCCGTTTTACTGACAATAGCTCAATTATCCCCGGTTTTCAACAAATGTCACAACAACATGTCATTTGCATTGACAATTGTCATAACCTGATGACAGAATGAAATCACTGTACCCCAACCGGAAGCCCGCAGCATGGCAACACGCCCTGTCCACACCACCTCCGAACCTGACTGGATGGCATTGATTGATGACATTTACCGTGGACGCTGGGTGATCCCCAACAAGGGTACCCTGCTCCCGGCCTCTCCCATCCGCCGCCTGCACCTCGGCACCGACCTGGACGGAATGGAAGCGGAACTGATTGCGTCTGCCGGGCTGAGCGGCAAGGCGGCCATTGTGGCCGATGCCCGGACCATGGATGCCTTGGGTACCCGCATCAGCACCCACCTGGGCAGGACGGATACCATACTGCTGGAGCACCCGCATGCCGATCTGGCCACGGTGGCCGAGCTCAGCGAGCGTACCCGTGCTTATGATTACCTGATCGCGGTCGGCTCCGGCACCCTCAACGACCTGTGCAAATACGTCACCGCCCAGGATGGGCGTGATTACTGCGTGTTTGGCACCGCCGCTTCCATGGATGGCTACACCTCATCCACCGCCTCGATCACGCTGGAAAGCGGACTCAAAATCTCCCTGCCGGCCCATGCCCCCAAAGGGGTGTTCATGGATATCGGCGTCATTGCCGCCGCCCCGGCGTTTCTGGCTGCTTCCGGTTTCGGGGATTGCGTGTGCAGCAGCGTCTGTCAGGTCGACTGGTGGATGTCCCATCGCCTGCTGGACAGTTTTTACGATGGTGGCCCCTACCTGCTGATGGCAGAAGATGAAAAAGCCGTGTTCGCCCGGGCCGCCGGTATCCGGACCGGGGAGCTGGAGGCGATCGGCAGTCTGGTGCGGCTGCTGATGCTCTCAGGGCTGGGTGTGGCCATTACCGGTGTTTCCAATCACGGTTCCATGGGGGAACACCAGATTTCCCACTACATCGACTGCTTTGCCCGTGAGCGGCATCCCGGCACCCTGCACGGGGAACAGGTCGGGGTCGCCACCCTCACGGTCGGGCGCATCCAGCAAGGGTTGCTGGGGCGCAGTGAACCGCCGGTGATGCAGCCCACCCGCCTGGATGAAGCCGACATGCGCCGACGCATGGGGCCGGCCATTGCGGAACAGTGCCTGGCGGAATACCGCAAAAAAGCGCTGGACCAGGCCGGGGCTGAACGCCTGAATGCCCGGCTGGCTGAAATCTGGCCTCAACTGCAGCAGGAGTGCGCCGGCATGATCCGCACTGTCGAGGACATGAAGGCCCTGCTGGAACAGGCCGGCTCACCCACCAGTGCTGCCGATCTGGGACTGGCAGTGGATTTCTATCGTGAGGCCGTGAACCACGCCCACGAAATGCGCAACCGTTATTCCTTTACCGACATTGCCTGCAATGCCGGGGTGCTGGCGGATTTTGCCGCCCGGGAGGCCTGATGCAACCCCTGGAGCAGATGCCGGATACGGTCGCTGCGGGCATCCGCTGCGTGTTCACCGATATTGATGACACGCTGACCACGGAAGGCCGCCTGCCGGCTGCCGCTTATCAGGCACTGGAGCAGCTGCAGGCTGCCGGTATTGATGCGGTCCCGGTGACCGGGCGCCCGGCTGGCTGGTGCGACATGATCGCCCGCTTCTGGCCGGTGGCAGGCGTGATCGGGGAAAATGGCGGCTTTTATTTCCGTTACCAGACCCGGCAGAAAACCATGCTGCGCATTTATGAGCAGCCGGAACCGGAACGCCGGATCAACCGCCAGCGCCTGGAGCATATCCGCACACGGGTACTGAACGAGGTGGACGGAGCCGGCATTTCCGCCGATCAGGCTTACCGGGAGCTGGATCTGGCGGTGGATTTCTGCGAGGACGTACCACCGCTGTCAGCGCCCGCAATTGCGCAGATCAGAACCATCTTCGAACAGGAAGGGGCCGTGGCCAAGGTATCATCCATCCATGTCAACGGCTGGTATGGCAGTTATGACAAACTGTCGATGGCAAAGCGCTTTGTGCACGAAGTCTATGGCCAGACGCTGGATGCCTGCGAGGCGCAGTACCTGTTCTGCGGTGACAGTCCCAATGATGCGCCGATGTTCGGCTATTTTTCCAATGCCTGCGGGGTGGCCAATGTACGGGACTTTGAGGGTGAAATCGAACACCTGCCTGCCTGGATCACGCCGGGTCGTGGTGCACAGGGCTTTGTGGAGCTGACGCGAAAACTGCTGGCCGCCCGGGGAGACGGGCCGGTTTAGCCGCTTTATCCCCCCGGCCACACGCGCTGTATCCGTCCGGCACCAGGCGTGAGCCCCTCGCACAGACAGCGGGGAACATACCCCTAGTTGAAAAGCAGGAGGAGAGCTTGACAACGATGATGACACCGACACAGGGTCCGGGTCGCTGGCTGACCTGGGATCGACCGCTTCCGTGGTTATTGCCCCTGACAGTGGTCCTGCTGCTGTTTACCGTTTATCCGCTGTTTTACAACATCTGGCTCAGCTTCCATGAATATGCCCCCCTGAAGCGGCAGCTGGTCTGGGTCGGCGGCAAGAACTGGAGCACACTGCTGGAAGATACCCGCTTCTGGCAATCCATCGGCGTAACCATGGTCTACTTCTTTGTGGTGCTGGCGCTGGAGGTGGTACTGGGTATGCTCATCGCCCTGCTGCTGGATTCGGACGAACCGGGTTTCGGTTTTCTGCGCGGCACCCTGACCCTGACCCTGGTGGTGCCGCCGGCTGTGGTCGGCATGATGTTCCTGCTGATGGAAGACCCGGAATTCGGGGTGCTGAGCTATGCGCTCAAGAGCCTGGGCATCCTTGACAGCAGCACCCCGATCCTCTCCACCCCGTCCCTGGCCCTGACAGGGGTGATGCTCGCGGATGTGTGGCAGTGGACCCCGTTCATGGTGCTGATTTTTCTGGCCGGCCTGCGCTCATTACCGGCGGAACCGTTCGAGGCCGCCATGCTGGATGGCGCATCAGCATTCCAGATGTTCCGGCGCCTGACCCTGCCCCTGATGGCCAAGGTGATTGCCGTGGCCATCCTGATCCGCGGCATCGACCTGTTCCGCATGTTTGATTATGTCTATGTCATGACCTCCGGCGGTCCCGGCACCGCCACGTATACGGTCAGCCTCTATGCTTGGCAGCAGACCTTCAGCTTCATCAAGTGGGGCTACGGAGCCACCATCTCGCTGGTCACACTGATCATCATCCTGATCATGGCCAATCTGTTCATCCGGCTGGCAAAGGTAAGGTGGTAATCATGGTTCAGTCCCCTGTCCGGCGTTTCTGGCGCATTCTCATCGCCTGGATGGTGGTGATGCTGTTTTTCTTTCCGCTGTTCTACTGGTTCACGGTGGCCTTCAAGGATGCGCGCGAGATTTTCGACATCCCGCCCCGTATCGTCAACTTCACCCCCACCCTGGCCAATTTCGAGGAGGTCTTCGGTCTGGACTTCGGTGGTCAAAAGTCACAGGTGGCCCGGACCGGCGGTGGCAATTTCTACATGGCCCCGCGCCTGCTGGACTCCATCATCATCGCGCTGTTTTCCACCCTGCTGGCGGTGATGATCGCCACCATGGCCGCTTATGCCCTGAGCCGCATGCCCTTCCGCACCCGGCACCATTATGTGGCCTGGGTACTGTCGACACGCATGATGCCACCGGTCGCAGTCGTCATTCCGATCTTTTTCATCTACAAAAACATCAACCTGCTGGATACCTACACCGGGGTGATCCTGATTCACATGGTAATGAACCTGCCGCTGGCGGTACTGTTGATGAAAAGCTTTTTTGATGACATCCCCAGGGAGATCGATGAAAGCGCCCTGCTGGACGGGGCCAGCCGCTGGCTGCTGTTCCGGCGCATCATGCTGCCGATGGTCAAAGGCGGTATCGCCGCCACCGCTGTATTGTGTTTCATCTTCAGCTGGACCGAATTCCTGTTCGTACTGACCCTGACCCAGACCAGCCTCAAGACCGTGCCCGTGGTGTCTTCCACCTTCGTGACTTCCACTGGTACCGCCTGGGGCAACATGGCCGCTCTCGGGGCTGCCGCCATGCTGCCGGCCTTCGTTTTCATCCTGCTGGTCCAGAAGCAGCTGGTCCGGGGCCTGACCCTGGGCTCCGTCAAACAGTAGCCATTTTCATGCCCAAAGAGGAGGCAATCGCAATGAAAGACAGTGACAAGAAACGTTACCGTGCGGACCTGGTGGGCCGCTACGTGAACCGGCAGATCGACCGGCGCACCTTCCTGAAGCAGGCCGGGCTGCTGGGTCTGGGAGCGGGGGTGCTGGGTAGCGGACTGGTGCGCCCCGACGGGCTCCCGCTCATCAGTCAGGCACGGGCTGCCGAGGAGGTCCTGCAGCCTTCCGCCGACATCCTGGCCTGGGTCAAGGAGGTGTCAGCCCCCTTTAAAGGCACGACCCTGAAACTGGCGACGGAATCCACCCCGCCCTCGAATGCCATCAACGCGCTCCTGAAACCGTATTTTGAGGAAGCTTCAGGCATGAAGGTGGAAATCGAGGTCCTGCCGCTGGAGCAGGTCCTGCAGAAAATGACCCTGGACATTGCCTCCAGTCTCGGGACTTACGACCTTTATTATATCGACCAGTCCTGGGCCGCCTCCTTCAGCAATGACGTGTTCGACCCGCGTGAACAGACCGAAGCCAAGCCGGAACTGGCGATGCCGGACTACAACCTGGATGACTTCCTGCCGGCACTGGTGGACGGGGTGGCCAGTTATGGCGACCGCTGGGTCGGTGTTCCTTATGACATTCCCATCTTCATCATGATGTACCGCAAGGACATCTATGAGCAGATGGGTTTCAAGGCCCCGACAACCATGGAGGAATATTACACCCAGGCCAAAGCCATCACGGAACAGATGGGACCGAAACTGTACGGGGCCACCGGGCAGATGAAATCCGGCCATTACAGCCTGGAATGTGACTGGACCGCCTGGCTGTGGGGGCATGGCGGCTCAATCTTCAACAAGGACGGCCGGTTCACCGGCCATGATGATGCCGGTCTGGCAGCCATGGATTACTGGACCCGGCTCTGGAAAACCATGCCACCGGGCGTGATCGGCTGGACCTGGGACGGTGAAGGCCAGTCCGTGGCGCAGGGAGTTGCCGCCACCATGATGAGCTGGGGTGAGTTCTTCCCCTCTTTCGATGATCCTGCCGCCAGCAAGGTCTCCGGCCTGATGGAGCCGGTGCGCTGCCCGGCCCCGGTGACAAAATTACGGACAGTCGAGGAAACCGGCTTTGGTGAAATCCCCGGTGTCGGGCATCAGGGCGGGTCCTCGCTGGCCGTTTCCAAAAACTCCAAAAATCCGGATGCAGCCTGGATTTTCATGCAATGGGCCACCTGTGCCGATACCCAGGTGCTGATCACCACCCTGGGCGGTGGCACCGGCCCCACCCGGCGCTCGGTCTATGATGACCCACGGGTGCTGGCCAATGCCCGGGTCGGACCCGGTACCACCCGCCACCTGAGTGTGGTACGTGAAACCATCGACAAGGACATGGGTTCCGAGCCGGACCTGCCGCAATGGGCCGAACTGTCCAATGACACCATCCCGGTGCGGCTGGGCAAATACTTTGCCGGTGAATACGGCTCGGCCAAAGAAGCCATGGATGACATCGCCAGGGCGGTTGATGTGGTCATGGCCGGCTGAGAACGGCAGCATCCGGGAGCCGGCACCGGCCCAACACCTGTGGATGGGCCGGTGCCGGATGAAAAACGAGGAGGAAAGAGGAGAAAAGCCATGGGACAGAAACCCCTGGTAGCCATTACCGGGGCCAGCTCCGGGATCGGTGCAGCCACGGCACGCGCCTTTTCTGCCGCCGGGCACCCGCTGCTGCTGATGGCACGCCGGCTGGAACGCATGCAGGCCCTGAACCTGCCCGATGCGGTGTGCTGTGAGGTGGATGTGCGCGAGCGTGACTGCATTGCCGAAGCGGTGCAGCAGGCCGAAAGCCGCCATGGCCCGGTGGACCTGATGTTCGCCAATGCCGGAATCGCCCGGCTGGCCGACATCGGTCGCCAGCCACCGGCAGAATGGGATGAAATGATCGATATCAATGCCAAAGGCGTGCTGAACACGGTGCATGCCGTGATGTCAGGCATGATGGAACGCCGCCACGGCACCCTGGTGCTGATGAGCTCCATTGCCGGACGCAAGGTCTATCCCGATCATACCGTCTACTGCGGCACCAAGTTTTTCGTGCATGCGGTTGCAGAAAGCCTGCGTGAATACCTGTCGGATTATCAGGTGCGGGTGCTGGTGGCCCCACCCGACAGAAGTATTAGATAAAACAGCAAGGAAATGCCCGATGGCAAATGTTGAATACCGGAATATCGCCAAATCCTATGGTATGGTGAAAGTGCTCAAGCAGGTGGAGCTGGACATCGCCGATCAGGAATTTGCCGTCCTGCTCGGGGCTTCCGGCTGCGGCAAAACCACTTTATTGCGCATGACAGCCGGGCTGGAAACCATCTCCTCCGGCGACCTGATCATTGATGGTGTGCGCATGAACGATGTGCATCCGCGTGATCGCAATACCGCCATGGTGTTCCAGAACTACGCCCTGTACCCCACCATGAACGTGTTCGACAACATCGCCTTTTCCCTGCAGATCAAGAAAATGCCGGCAGCCGAAATCCGGGCGCGGGTGGAACGCATCGCTGCCATTCTCAACCTGTCGCCGTTTCTCAGACGCTTTCCGCGTGAGCTTTCTGGTGGTCAGCGCCAGCGGGTGGCCATGGGCCGCGCCATGGTGCGTGATGCCAAGGTATTCCTGTTTGACGAACCGCTCTCCAATCTGGATGCCAAACTGCGGGCACAGATGCGGGTTGAAATCCGCCAGCTGCACGAAAACCTCAACACCACCACCATCTATGTCACCCATGACCAG
>JAGRJD010000106.1 GCA_020442915.1 Thiothrix sp.
ATCTCACACGCACGCCAGCCGGATCAGGCGCTGGATGTCACGGCATGAGGTTGTGGCTGGATCACTGGCTGGGGCGGCTGGAGCACCTGTTCTGGCGGCTGCTGATGCTGCTGCCCTACCGGGGGGTGGCTTCCCGGGAATCAGCACCCGATTCCGCCCCGGAGGCCGCCGCTCCGGAACCGGCCCGGCCAGTGAAAACCATGATCCGGCCCGAACCGGCAGCCGTACCGGTACCGGCACCCCGACACCGGCCCATGGCCATACCGCTGGACCCCCGTTACCTGCGGACGCAGCGGGAGGCGGAAACCGCCAGCGCCCCCACCCCGGCAATGGCTGCAGCGCCTCAGCCGCAGCCGGAAACCCGCACGCAGGAATCAGCCCCGGAGGCGGTCGCCAGCGGCATGAGCACTGTCACCTTCATTCTGCTGATCACCTTCGGCCTCGCGGTGGTCATTGGGTCATTTTTTGTCTGACCGGCCCAGCACCATCGCAGCCCCCATGTCCCCGATCATCATGCTCGGTGCCGACGTATTGCCACTGATGAGGCTGGGCATGATGGAGGCATCGGCAACGCGCAGGTTCTGCATGCCATGTACCTTCAGGTTCTGCGGACTGACCACGGCCATGGCATCCAGCCCCATCCGGCAGGTGCCGACCGGGTGATAGACCGTGGTGGTGGTATGGCGCAGGTAATCCAGCAGCCGGGCATCGGACTGAATTTCCCGGCCCGGTGCCATTTCCACCCCGCGAATGCCGTCAAACACCCTGGACGCCAGGATTTCGCGTGCCTTGCGCACCCCGGCAACCAGAACCCGCTGATCCTGCTCATCCGCAAAGAAATTATGATCAATCAGCACATTTTTGTGCGTGCCGTCCGGGGCCAGGCGGATACTGCCCCGGCTGCGGGGCCGCAGCACGCAGGTGAATACCGAATAGCCATGCCCGAACTCGAAGCGCCGGCCCCGGTGGCTGCGGTAGATCGGCGTGAAATGAAACTGCACATCCGGATCGGCACCGGCCAGCGGCGTTCGGGCAAAGCCGCCGGCTTCCACGTAATTGGTGGTCCACCAGCCCCTGCGCTGCAGCCAGTACTGAAACGGGGCCGGAAACACGTGCGGCAGCAGGGTGGCTGCGGAAATGCCGATGGATACCGGCCTGTCGGAGCGCACCGTGACCATGCTGTCGATATGATCCTGCAGGTTCTCCCCCACACCGGGAACATCCAGCCGGCACGCAATCCCCAGCGCACGCAGCGCATCGGCAGGCCCGATGCCGGAGGCCAGCAGGATACGGGGTGAGGCAATGGTTCCGGCACACAGGATCACTTCGCGCTGGCAGGTGATGGTACTGCGCTGGCCATTGGGCTGCTCCAGCACCACGGCCCGAACCTGATCACCTTCAATAACCAGCCGGTACACTTCGGTATGGGTCAGGATGGTCAGGTTGGGACGCTCCTGTACCGGCTCGACAAAGGCATTGTAGCTGCTGAGCCGCACACCCCGGTTCTGGTTCACGTTGTAAATCCCGAGTCCCAGCTGGGAGCCGGCATTGAAATCGGTATTCTCCGGCAGGCCCGCATCCGCTGCCGCCGCCACAAAGCGCCGCGCCAGTGGCGTCACATCCTGTGGCTCCACCACGTTCAGCTCCCCCCGGAAACCGTGGTATTCCGGGCTCTGGCCGGCCAGATTGCATTCCTGGCGCATGAACACCGGCAATACATCCTCATACCCCCAGCCGCTGCAGCCCTGCGCCTTCCAGTTTTCATAATCATTGCGGTTGCCACGGATGTAGACCATGCTGTTGATGGCGCTGGAGCCGCCCAGCACCTTGCCGCGGTTGACCGTCATGCTGCGGTTGTTCAGGTGCTTCTGGGGTACGCCCCGGAAGGTGTAGTCGTATTTTCTGTTGCCGTACAGGCCGAAAATCCCGGCAGGGATCCGGATCCACGGACTCCGGTCACTCCCGCCAGCCTCAACCAGACACACCGATACCGCAGGATCGGCACTCAGGCGGTTGGCCATCACGCAGCCGGCAGAACCGGCCCCGACAATAATGTAATCAAATGCAGTCATGCTGTTATCCTCAACCCACCGGGATGCCGGAGAATTCTACCGGCAAACAGGGGGTTTTACATCACCCGCCCGCAGTAAAAAGCAGCTCCCGGCAAGGGGTGTCCCGGTGCGGTGCCCGGCTTTACGGTAATAAGGCCATTTAACTTCCATTAGCCAATGGATGCCCCTAACATGGCTCAAAGAGGCTTGTTCCACAACCAGAATTCAAACAGCCCGGGCGCGAATTTCGAGAGAGGCCGGCACACGACCATACCGGGTTCAATAACCCATCCCGAAGCCATCCCCATCCGGCTTTTCAGGAGTAACATCATGAATCCAGGAGTAAACACCAGACCCTTTATGCTTCTCATTCCGGTCACACTGATTTTGTTCATGACACTGCTCTGCCTTCCCGCCCGCGCAGAACCCTCAGACGTATTGCGAGTAAGGGTCAGTTTTTTTGCGCCTTATTATTTTTACCATGAAAGCGAAAAGGAATGGCAGGGCATGTCCATCGAAATCACCCGGTCTGTACTGGAAAAAGCCGGTTTTCAGGCTGAATTTGCCGTCATCCCCAGAAACCGGGCATTTGAACTGCTCAAAAATGGCAGGCTTGACATGATGCTCAACCTTACCCGGACGGAAGAACGGGAGGCGCTGTTTGATTTCATCGGCCCCAGCAGCTTCGAGAAAATGGTGATGGTGACCCGCAGGCAGGATGCCTCAATCCGTGTCAGCAACCTTGATGAGCTGATCAGGCTGGGAAAGCCCATCGGGTTCCGGCCCAATTACTATTATCCCCGACTGAGTGAGCGGGCGGAAACGGATGCAGACCTTAAAAAACTGCTGATCCCCATTGATGCCTCTTACAGCGGCAGCATCGAAAAAATGCTGCTCAGGGGATACATTTTCACGTTCTTTGAGGACGAAATGGTATTGCGGGACAGAATCAGGAACAATCCGGACTTCAGCAACCTTGTCATCCATGATTTTGCCCTGAGTGACCCGCAGCCGGTGCACATGGCTGCCAGCCGCAGTCTGCCACAGGCCACAAGAACAAGGCTGCATGAGGCATACCGGGCGTTATGGGATCAGGGCACCATACCGGACATCCTGAAAAGATGGGGCAACATGCCTTGAACAGCCCCTGAGAACCTGAAAACATCTGTTGGTAATTGTGAAAAACCGGGACAGTCCGGCCTATAAATAATCAAAATTACCCAGGTCAATACCATGACCCGAAGATGAAGCATAAAATCAGTACCCGATTGCTTGGGCTTATCCTGTTTTTCAGCACCCTGTTCAGCATTACAACTTCCAGTTATGAACTGAGCATGGAGTACCGATCAGAAAAAAACAAAATCGAACATCAACTATCCCTGGTACAGGATAATTTCATCCTGGTTATTGAAAACGCACTCTGGCTCATGCTGGAGGACATGCTGCAGGCTTACCTGGATGCGGTTGCCAGACTGCCTTATATTTCCTATGTGGAACTGAAGCCCGCACAGGGCGAAAAAGCCTATACCAGCGGTACGCCACTGCAGGAGGGTTATCAGGAAAAGGTTTACCACCTTTCACACAGCACCATCGCCAGCAATGAGTACCTGGGTGAGCTGCACATTCAGGTCAATCAAAAGCAGCTTCAGGATTCAATCCTCCAGAGAGCCATTATCATAAGTTTCAATCAGTTCATGAAAATCATCTTCCTTGCCCTGCTGATAGTATTCTTTATCAACCAGATCATTACCCGTCACCTGATTGACATTGTCAACTACCTGCTGACAAGAAATATTTTTCAACCGGGCCTTAATGAAATCACAGTCAACCATTTTCATGATCCATCCGAAGCCAGACAGCATCAACTGACGCTCAACAGGAAATACTGCAATGATGAACTCCAGTTTCTGGCTGACATCATCAACAAAACCCGGCTTCAGAACATTGAATATTCCAGTTCCATATACAGAAAGGAGCAGGAACTGCAGGCGGAGTCCAGCAAAAGAAAGGATGCGGAACATGCGGTCTACCAGCAATACAAACTGACGGCCACCATGATCACCCTGATTGATGTCAGTATCTTTGCCCTCAACCGGCACACGGAAATTGTCATGATCAATGATGAAGCCGCCAACATGCTGAATATCAGGCACAATGACGCTATCGGCATCAAACTGCAGGAGTTGATCCTGTTTGACAAGCTGTCAGACAACTCCAGCACCCTGTTTGAACACCCCCCCCTGCCGGAAAGCCAGCCCGTCATCAAGAGTGCCAATTGCAAGATCAAAAGCAGCAATCAATGGTTTCCCGCCAAGATCACCATGGCGCCTTTCATGCTTGAGAATGGTGAGCTGGGCATGGGGCTGATGATCAATGACCTGTCGGCAGCCCGGAAACTGAGTGAAGCCAACTATATTGCCACCCATGATTTCCTGACGGGCCTTTATAACCGTTTTGCCATGGAAAAGAAGCTCACCGGCCTCCTGAAAAGCGGCGACCACGATCACCAGCCCCATTGCATTGCCCTGATTGATCTGGACAACTTCAAGGACATCAACGACAACTACGGCCACCGCATCGGCGATGAAGCCATCAAGTACGTCGCTGGCTGCATAAGCCGGCACATCGGCCCGCATGGCTATGCCGTGCGTCAGGGCGGTGATGAATTTACCATCCTGTTTCATAACAGCCTGACCCGTGCCTGGGAAATATGTCAGGAGATTCTGAATGAAATACAGCTGTCCCATCTTGACGGCCTGGATCAGGAGCTGATGATGACGGCCAGTATCGGCCTGACCCAGATCAACAGGGAGCAGGACAGCATTACCTCGCTGTTCAACCGTCTGGACAGTGCCTGTTACCAGATCAAATCCATCGGCGGTGCCGGCATCAGCATCGCGGATACCGATCAGGACATCAAGGTGGAGCTGGAAAGCCGGCACCAGCACTTCCAGAAAATCCGCATGATCAAGTCAGCCCTGAATGCCAACCGGCTGGTCCTGTATCAACAGAAAATCATTGCCCTGAAGCCCGGACTGGCCGACCGGGTGGAAATACTGTTCCGCCTGTCCGATCACAACCGCCTGATCATGCCGGATGAGGTCATGGACACCATCAGCAAGTTCAACTACACCAGCAAACTGGATCAGGCCATTATTGAAAACACCGAACGGCTGTTGCGCCAGCAGCTGCTTGACTGCCGCACCCTGAACATCAACCTGTGCCTGCAGTCACTGAACAACCCGTCCCTGGTCAAGGCGGTTTTCAGCCTGCTGGAAACTGCGGCCCGCCACAATTATCACATCTGCTTTGAAATCACGGAAAACAGCATTATCCAGAACAAGGAAAAGGTCAAAAAATTCATCAGCAAGGCCAAATTCCATGGTGCCAGCTTCGCCATTGACGACTTCGGCAGTACCAACTCCTCGTATGGCATCACTGCCGACTTGCCGATCGACCAGATCAAGATCGACGGCAAGCTGGTCGAGGATTTCCGTGACAACGATGCGCACCGGGCGATCGTCATGTCCATCATCCAGCTGGCCCGATCCCTGGAGGTACAGGTGATCGTGGAGTGGGTCAACAGTTTTCAGGACCTGGAAGAACTGCGCACGCTGGCTATCGACTACTGCCAGAGCTTCCTGCTGGCACAGCCTGCGCCCATCATCCAGCCCGTCACTGCCGGCCCGGAACCCCCGGCCACTCCGGCCCGAAACCCCCATCAGGCCCGGTCAAAACCACGCTGAACCTCCCAGTCGGTCACCCGGCGGTCATACTCGGTCTGCTCCCAGGCTGCCGCATGCACGTAATGATCCACCACCTTGTCCCCGAATGCCTTCCTGAGCATCACGGATGCATCCAGCTTCTGCAGCGCCGCCCGCAGGGTTTTCGGAATCTCGCGCCCCCCCTCGGCATGATAGGCGTCGCCACTGAAGGCGGCCTCCAGCTCCAGCTTCTCCTCGATACCGGCCATACCGGCAGCCAGCTGGGCAGCCAGTGCCAGATGCGGGTTCAGGTCCGCCCCCCCGACCCGGCATTCGACCCGCACCCCTTTGGTGTCAATCCCGCACAGGCGATAACCGGCAGTACGGTTATCCGGACTCCAGACGGCTTTGGTCGGTGCAAAAGTACCGGCCTGAAAACGCTTGTAGGAATTGATGTAGGGTGCCAGAAAGCAGGTGATGTCATCGGCATACTTCAGCAGTCCCGCCAGATACTGGCGCATCAGGGTTGACATGCCATATTCGGCCTTTTCATCCTGGAACAGCGCTGTCTGCCCATCCAGACTCCAGAGTGACTGGTGAATATGGGCGGAACTACCAGCCGCCGCATCATCCCACTTGGCCATGAAGGTGATGGCACAGCCCCGGGACCAGGCAATGGTCTTGCAGGCGTCCTTGACAATGGCGTGATGATCGGCGGTGCGCAGGGCGTGATCGTAGCGGATATTGATCTCGCCCTGCCCGGCGGAAGCCTCCCCCTTGGTGCACTCAACCGGAATCCCGGCCCCGTACAGGCCGTTGCGGATGGCCCGGTTCACGGCCTCTTCACGGTTGGTCAGGTTGATATTGTAATCGGCATTGTAGGGGGTCAGCAGCCGCATGCCCCGGAATCCGGCAGCCTGAATCTCGCGGTAGCTCTGCTCGAACAGGAAATATTCCAGTTCGGTCGCCATCATCGGCAGCATGCCCATGGCGGCCAGCCGCGCCACCTGCTGCTGCAGCAGGGCCCTCGGTGCATGCGCCACCGGCTTGCGGGTATGGTGATCCAGCACGTCACACAGCACCATGGCCGTACCCTCCAGCCAAGGCACCCGGCGCAGGGTGGCCAGATCGGGCTTCATGATGTAATCCCCGTAACCCCGGCTCCAGCTTGCGGACTCATAGCCCTCGACCGTATGCATTTCCAGATCGGTCGCCAGCAGGTAGACGCAGGAATGGGTTTCCTGTACCGCATGCCCGATAAAATCAGCAGCATGGAAGCGCTTGCCCATCAGGCGCCCCTGCATGTCGACCTGACAGGCCAGCACGGTATCAATGTGACCGGCCTCAAATTCCTGTTTCAATGCGTCCAGCGTCAGCATGGCTTGCATGATTTTTCTCCTTGGCGTTATGTTGACCCTAATTTCCGTACACCAGCTCCGGCAGCCACAGGCTCAATTGTGGAAACAGCATGAACAGCAGCAGCGCCAGCAGCATGATGCCCACAAACGGCAGGATGGAACGGTAAATATCCACCAGCCCGACTTCCTTCGGTGCCATGGCTTTCATCAGGAACAGGTTATAGCCAAACGGCGGGGTCATATAGGCAATCTGGCAGGTCACGGTATACAGCACCCCGTACCATATCGGACTGAATTCCAGCTCGATAATGAGCGGGATGAACAGCGGGGCCACAATCACCAGCATGGCGGTATCATCCAGAAACATGCCCATGATGATGTAGGTCAGCTGCATCAGCAGCAGCACTTCCCACGGACTCAGTTCCCACTGCTCCAGAAACAGGGTTTCAATGGCCTTCACGGCACCCAGCCCGTCAAACACGGCCCCGAAACACAGCGCGGCCATGATGATCCACATGAACATGCAGCTGATGCCCAAGGTCTTGCGCAGGGTATTGTGCAGCACCCGAAAGCTCAGCCGGCGCTTGAACAGGGCGGCCAGCATTGCAACCAGTGCCCCGACTGCCGAGCACTCCACCAGGCTGGTATACCCCAGCACGAACAGGCCGATCACGGCAAAAATGATCAGCAACGGCAATACCCCGGCGCCCAGCAGGCGGATTTTTTCGGCCTGCGTGATCTGCTCGCGCTCCTCTGCTGTCAGGGGTGGCCCCAGCTCCGGCTGCAGGCGGCAGCGGATCAGGATGTAGGCCACAAACAGGCATGCCATGATCAGTCCCGGAACGGCCCCGGCCAGCCACAACTGGCCCACCGGCTGGCGTGCAATCATGCCGTACAGCACCAGCACGATACTGGGCGGCACCAGTATCCCGAGCGAGCTGCCGGCCTGGATGACACCGGATACCATGCGCTTGTCATAACCGCGTCGCAGCATTTCCGGCAGGGCGATGCTGGTTCCGATCGCCATCCCGGCCACGCTCAGCCCGTTCATGGCTGAAATCAGCACCATGAGCACAATGGTGCCAATCGCCAGACCGCCGCGCAGCGAACCCATCCAGACATGCAGCATGCGGTAAAGGTCACCGGCAATCCCGGATTCAGACAGCATGTAGCCCATGAACACAAACAGCGGCAGGGTCAGCAACGGATACCAGTTCAACAGCTTGATGCTGGCGGAAAAGGCCATTTCCGAACCGCCATCCCCCCACAGCCACAGGGCCGATACCACTGCGACAAAACCCACGGCCCCGAACACCCGCTGCCCGGTCATCAGCATCAGCATCAGGCTGGAGAACATCATGAGTGCGATCATTTCATGGCTCATACCATGCCCTCCCTTTCCTGCATGAGTTCGGACAGCTCAAAAGGCCGTCCGACGGCTTCCGCCACATGCTGGAACAGGCTGGCCAGCACCTGCAGCAGCATCAGCAGCATGCCGAACGTCATGATGAGCTTGACCGGAGCCATGTAAGGCCCCCAGGCCGAATAGTTTTTCTGGCCGGTTTCCAGTGCATAAATACTGCTGGACACCCCGCCATAAATCAGCAGCACCAGATACACAATCAGACACAGCACGGTAAAGGCATCGGTAACGGCCTGGGTCCGTGGCGACCAGCGTGAATAAAACACATCCATGCGCACATGGGCATCCATCTGCAGGGAATAGCCACCCCCCAGCGTGTAATAGGCCGCCATCACGAACTGGGCCATCTCGATCACCCATAACGGTGAAGAACCGATGCCACGGGAAAAGGAGGAATACAGCAGGATGCCCATCATGGCCAGCACCAGATACATGGCCAGAATGCCGATACCCTTGTTGATGCGGCTTATGATGCGCACATAGGACTTGCAGAAATCGTACACAAAAACGAAAACTCCTGGCAGACAGCTCACCCTTCCACCGCACCCTGTCCGGAAGGCACCTGCATCCGGCTGATACCGGGCGCGACCCCCGATCCGGGAAAAATCAGGAGCCGGCGTGCAACAACACGGATTCAGTCGGGTCAGCCATACCCGTGTCAGTTATACCGGTAAGGTCGCCCGGCCTTGGCCATGACCTCGTTATAGTGCCGGAATACCTCCACCACTTTTTTGGCACGCGCACTGGTCGCCGCAATCTCGTCCCAGAACTTGTGCGCCTCAGCCTCCACGGTGTCCCACTCCGCATCCGGAATCGAAGTCAGCTCCAGTTTGGAGCCCTCCACACGCAGCTTGGCCTCCCCGCCCCAGTACCAGTGCTGGCGGTAATAATGGGAGCTGTCGATGCACAGGCGGAACAGGGTTTGCAGGTGCTCCGGCACCTTGCTCCAGGCCGCCGTATTGGCAAAATAGGAACCGCACCAGGCTCCGGAAATGTTGTTGGTCAGGAAGTATTTGGTCACATCGGCCCAGCCGACGGTGTAATCCTCGGTGATGCCTGACCAAGCCAGCCCGTCCAGTTCACCGGTCTGCAGCGCCACCTCCACATCCCCCCATGGCAGGGTCACGGGTACCACACCGAAACGGCTTAAAAATCTGCCGGCAGTCGGGAAGGTGAAGATGCGCTTGCCCTTGAGATCATCCAGTTTGCGGATCGGGTCCTTGGTGGCAAAATTGCAGGGGTCCCAGGCACCGGCACTGAGCCAGGTCACCCCCTCCACCTCGTCATAAGCCTCTTGCCAGATTTTATTCAGGCCATACTGGTGAAACAGGGTCGGCACATCCAGACTGTAACGGGTCGCAAACGGAAAATAGCCGCCGAAAACGGCAATGTCGACCGGTGAGGACATGGAATCATCATCACTCTGCACGGCATCAATGGTGCCTTTCTGCATGGCCCGGAACAGCTCACCGGTCGGCACCAGCTGGTCGGCGAAATAAAGGTCGATCACCATCTCGCCATTGGCAGCCTTGTTGAAGGCCTCGATGGAGGGCTTGATCACATGCTCGGCCAGCGCCGGCCCGGCATAGGTCTGCAACCGCCACTTGATCGGCGTTTTGGATTGCGCATGCACATACGGGGCACTGGCTGCAGCTGCAGCAGCCCCGCCGATAACGGCTGTTTTGAGAAACTCGCGTTTGTTCATTGCTGTACCTCTCCATACTGGCATGACGGGTTGCGGGTGCCCGGAAATAACCACAAACGCCTGCTTTTCAGGGGTTTTTATTTCAGTTTGCAGGGTATTCCCGACTATATACATCCCTCTTCGGGGTGTCTACTCCCGGTCTGTGCCTATGGCCACACCTGTGTTCCGTCCACCGGCAGGTTCACACCATCAAACCCTTCCCCTTTGCAGAAGCCGTTCGGGCTGCTGATGAAAAAGCGCCGCTCGGCTGCCGGATAGCCGAAGGCTGCGACCTGTGCAGCGGCCACGGTACTGAAGGGCTGGCCCCACATGCGGAGGTAATCCCGGAAGTCCAGGCCGCTGGCCCAGGAAATGGACACCACCAGCCAGTCATTATTGCTGATGGCCTGCGCCGCCGCCAGCGTGTAGTCCGGCATGCCCAGACCGGCCTTTGCCGCCGCCCAGTCGGCTTCAGTGCGCCTGGCGCGGGAAAACTCGCGTTCCAGAATGTGTAGACGCGCCAGCAGATGCCAGCCATCCGTCAGCTTGCCGTGATACTGGGTGGCCATCATCATCTGCAGGGTCAT
>JAGRJD010000017.1 GCA_020442915.1 Thiothrix sp.
TTCGAGCCCCGTCCACTCCGCCATACTTTTTCCTGTTTTTCTTTTCCTTCCCGCATGCTTTTTGTATGATCTTCTGTTCCCCGGCAGGGGCTGTCTGTTGTGATTTTGATTAACCTGCATAATTCACAGAAAAAACATGTTACAAACTATTCATGATAAAGCCAAAGGCTGGGTGGCCTATATTGTCATCGGCCTCATCTCGATCCCGTTTGCCCTGGTCGGCGTGAACTCCTATCTTCAGGGGGGAGGGAATGTCAATGCGGCAACGGTTAATGGCGAGGATGTGCCGGCTGTGGATGTGCAGAATCAGCTGGCCCAGATTCGTCGTCAGTTGGGACAGTTTGCTGCCAGTATGGGTGATGAGCAGCTGAAGCAGATGGCACTGGATAATGTGGTCAATCAGACATTGATGCGCCAGAAAATTGCCGAGCAGGGTTATCGGGCCAGTGCCCAGGAGGTGGCTGCGGCCATTGCCGGGATGGACTTTCTGCAGACCGATGGCAAGTTCGACATGACCAAATATCAGGCCTTCCTGCAGCAGCAGCGGCGTGCGCAGGGTGAGTTTGAACGCCTGATGCGCGAAGACCTGACTCAGGGCCAGTTCCGTCAGGGCGTGACAGGCACCGCGTTTGTCACCCGGGATGAGGCCGGGCATTATCAGGCGTTGCGCAACCAGCAGCGCGAACTGGAGCTGTTTACCCTCAAGGCGACTGATTTTGAAGGCGGTATCAGCATTCCGGATGACAAGGTGCAGGCGTACTATGATCAGAACAAGGCTGATTACATGACGGATCAACGTGTCCGGCTGGCGTATGTCGATGTGGACCAGAGTCAGCTGGCAGCCGGTATCGAGGCCAGTGACGAGGTGCTCCAAGGTTATTATGACGAGCATGCCAGTCAGTATGTCACGCCGGAATCGCGCACGGTCAGCCGTATCCTGCTGTCACTGGAGCCGCCGGCCAGGGAGGAAGAGGTCAAAAAGAAAATTGATGCGCTTTATCAGGCCATCCAGTCCGGGAAGAAAACCTTTGAGGAGGTTGCCAAGGCTGAGTCTGATGACAAGCTTTCCGGCGCAGAAGGGGGTGACATGGGTGAGGATATTGTGGCCGGGGACTGGGATCCGGAATTTGAAAAGGTGGTGTTTTCCCTGGAAGCCGATACCCTGTCCGAACCGTTCCTGAGCGGCTCCGGCTATGAGCTGGTGCGTGTCAACACGATCAAGCCTGCCCGGCAGAAGCATTTTGAAGAGGCCAGAGCGCAGCTGGAGAGTGATTACCGCAATGCACAGGCCGAAGAGCTGTTCATTGACAAGGCTGAGAGCCTGCAGACCATTGCCTATGAGCAGAGCGGTGATCTGGCACCGGCCGCTCAGGCTGCCGGGCTGCCGGTACAGCAGAGTGACTGGATTACAGCAGCCCAGGGCGATGGTATTGCGGCGAATCCGAAGGTGCGTGCTGCTGCTTTCTCCGAGGCGGTTCTGCAGGAGCGCAGGAATTCCGAGGCCATAGAGCTGGCGCCCAGTCATGTGGTGTTTCTGCGGGTGCTGGAGGAGGAAGCGGCCAAACAGAAACCGCTGGATGAGGTAAAGGCCGAGATTATCCAGACCCTGACCCGGCAGGAGGCCAGAATGGCGGCTGCCGATGAAGGGAAAAAGCTGCTGGCATCTCTGGAACAGGGGAATGACTGGGCGGCATTGGCTGCAGCCAGCCCTGCCCTCAATGTGGATGCCGTGGAGAAACTGGGCAAGATCGGTCGTTCCGGTAACCAGCTTGATCCGGCCATTGTCTCCGCAGCATTTTCCATGGCACACCCGCAGGATGGTGTCACGGTCTGGAGCAATGCCGTGCTGGGTAATGGTGATTATGTGATCATTGCGTTGAAAGCGGTTGAAGCGGGTTCCAGTGAAGTCACGGATCAGGTGATGAGCACTTATTCCAGCCAACTGGGCAACCGGGAGCTGGGTGCCAGTCTGAAGGCCCTGCGCGAAAGTGCGGATATTGAACTGATGCCGAACAATATCTGAGGTCGCTGATGCCGTCATGAAAGTGCATCTGAAGGCATTGGGATGCCGTCTGAATGAGGCGGAGCTGGAGCGCTGGTCCGGGGATTTTCTGGCTGCCGGGCATCATATCGCTGCCGAAGCTCACGAAGCCGATGTGGTGGTGCTTAATACCTGTGCCGTGACTACCGAGGCCGGCAGCAAATCCCGGCGTCTGATGAACCGTCTGTATCGCCAGAATCCGGCTGCCCGGCTGGTGGTGAGTGGCTGCTATGCCACCCTGCAGCAGGATGAAGTGGCCCGGAGCCTGGGCGTGGACCTGGTGGTGCCGAATGCGGCCAAGGACCGGCTGCCGGCACAGGTTATGGATGCTTTTTCCATGCCGGTCATGCCGGCACTGGCTAGCGAGCCGGGTGAGTCCGGCCTGTTCATGCGGGGTCGGCATCGGGCTTTCATCAAGATACAGGATGGCTGCCGTTACCGTTGCACCTTCTGCATCGTCACGGTGGCCCGTGGTGCGGAACGCAGTCGCTCACCGGCGGATATTATCTCTGAAATCAACCGGCTGTATGCGCAGGGCATCCGTGAAATTGTGCTGGCCGGGGTACATGTCGGTGGTTATGGCAGTGATCTTGAGGCAGATTCCTCCCTTTATGCACTGGTCAGCGTCATCCTGAAAGAAACGGATATGCCGCGTATCCGGTTTGCTTCGGTGGAGCCCTGGGACCTGCCGGATAAGTTTTTTGGCCTGTTTGCCAGTCCGCGCCTGATGCCGCACATGCATCTGCCGATTCAGAGTGGGTCGGATTCCGTGCTGCGCCGTATGGCTCGACGCTGCAAGACCGGTGAATTTGCCCGACTGGTGCAGCAGGCCCGTGCCGAGATCGCCGGTTTCAATGTCACGACTGACATCATTGTCGGTTTTCCGGGGGAAACAGCGGCGGAGTGGGAGCAGACGCTGGCGTTTGTCGCTCAGACCGGCTTCGGGCATCTGCACATTTTTGCCTACTCACCCCGTGAGGGTACCAAAGCCGCGCGCCTGCCTGATCCGGTGCCGGAGCGGGTGAAAAAGCAGCGCAGCCGGCAGCTGCATGCACTGGGTGAACAGTTGAAGCAGGCGTGGTTGCAGGCGCAGCTTGGGCAGACGATGGATGTGTTACTGGAGCACCCGTTGATACAGGATGGGCGGCGATTCTATACCGGTTATACCCCGAACTATTGCCGGGTGCTGGTCAGTCCGCAACATGGGATGCCTGATGGATCGAATCTGGAAAATACCGTGGTTTCCGTACAGTTGCAGGCGCTCGGGGAGGACGGGGTTTTGTTGGGGGAGTGTCTCTGACATGCAGCGTTGGCGTTTCTGGTTGACCGCTTTTGGGGTACTGCTGCTCCTGCAGGGCTGCTTCCTGAGTTCGGAAGAGCAGCAGGTACGGGAAACTGCTGATCGTTTCTGGCAGGCGGTGCTGGCAGGAGACATGGAGCAGGCCAAGTCTCTGGCGAGCTGGGATACGGTCCAGTATCTGCGTTATCTGCATCAGCAGGATTTTACGCCCCAGCGTTTTGAGACCGGTGAACTGAAAGTTGATGGCGATACTGCTGAAGTGGCCACCGTGCTGTATGGCGGTGACCGGGGCGAAATGGCCATTCCGGTACGCACCGTGCTGGTCCGGCGCGACAAGGCATGGCAGGTGGATGTGCGTCAGAGTCTGGGATCCATGGTCAATGGCGCCATGGGAGCTGTGGTCAACCAGCTGAATGATCTGGTACAGCAGGGATTGAAAGGGCTGGATGAGTCGCTGAGTAAAGGTATTCAGGGGCTGGGCCAGAGTCTGCAGGATGGCATGAAACAGCTGGAGGAGGATCTTTCACGTCCGTTGCCTCCCCCTTCGTCTGAGAAAAGGGATCAAAAACCCATCTGATCCTCGTTTTGTCGATACGGGGAACTATACTTGAACTGACTGCTCTCAATGGTAAGAGTGGTGTTTTTGTTGAGCAAACCCCATGCCCAAGTTGATTGTCAAGCAGGAAGGCCCGTCTTCCTGGAGTGAACGCTATGCCGGCAGGCTGTCTTTGGCCGGTTTGTTGTTATTACTGGTGACAGTGGCGGTTGCCGGTTATTACTACACCCACCTTCCTGTATCCCGTATGCCTGCAGTCAGTCTGGCGACAGCTGTCAGCCCCCAGGCAGTAGAGGAGTATCGGGTATTGACCGGACTGCTGCAGGAGTTAGGTTGGGAATACGAGGAATTATCGGCAACCGGTGCTGAAGATTACCGCAAGAACCTGTATCTGGCAGGCAAGGCCGAGGCGATACTCCGGCATCTGGACAAGATGGACGAGGCTGTGCTGGCGATGGGGCTGTCTGCTGAGGAGCAGCGTCAGGCCCTGAATCAGGATGACTATAGCCGGGATTACTGGCAGGCCAGACTGTATTTTCGTCAGCTGCGGCAGAACCGTTATCAGGTCGCCGACCTAGAGCCGGCTGCTGGTTCATCCCCGTCCGCCCCCGTTGCAGGGGGCGCTGAACCCCTGATCCCGACACCGGACCGTCTGGCTGATGCGGAAACACGCCCCCGTTTCGCCGAGCCGCCGCCGGAAGGCTTTTGTACCCTGAGTGGCCCGAATGCCTGCAAGCCGGATGGCACCGGAGGCGGCCAGTAGCAGCCCCGGTCCGATCCCTTTCTCCTGTGCCAGCATCGGTCGTCAGTCCTGTGGTGCGTGGTTGCTGCTGTCCGTGCCGGTCAGGGCATACCAGTTCATATGGCGGGTTCCCAGCATGACGGTGCTTAACAGTGCAAAAATCAGCAGGCTGCCCATCAGCAGGGCTTGATCTTCCGCTTGCAGAATGAGGTACAGCATGCCATACAGGGTCAGCAGGCTACCTCCCAGCAACAGTCCGAGTTTGTGACTGTGCAGGATGGCACTGAAATACAGGGTCAGCAGGCTGGTACCGGCCAGGGTTGCCAGCAGATAGGCCAGCCGGAAGCTCAGGTGTTCGGAGAGCGAGACCAGCAGCAGGTAGAACACACACAGCGCCAGTCCGACCAGCAGGTACTGGACCGGGTGGATGCGCAGTTTTTTCAGTAATTCCAGCAGGTGCATGACGGTGAAAGTCAGTATGATGAACAGAAAGGCATACTTGATGCTGCGCTCTGATTGCTGGTAGACATCCACCGGCTGATGCAGCTCAAAGCCCACCGTATTCTCCATCAATCCGTTGCAATGCCCCTGACGGCATTGTTGCAGTGCGCCATTGACATTGAAGGAAATGGAAGAGGTGCGCCAGCTGGCGTGGAAACCCTGAGCGCTGATGTCCCGGTTTTCCGGCAGCAGTGCGCCGGAAAACTTGGGATGTGGCCAGTCCGCTACCAGATTGATGATGGTATTTTCCGCCAGTGGCGCATATTGCAGCTCCAGCATGCCGCGCAGTTCCAGTTGAAAACTGAAAGCCAGCTGCCGGGGCTGACCGGGTGACAGCGGGGGCAGTCTGGCATGCATGCCCGAGGCTGCTTCCGGGAGCTGGCTGCCCGGTTTCAGCATCAGCTCCTGCCCGTCCCAGTTCAAGACCGGTGGTGTGACCACACCACGCTGATCGCGTACCAGCACTGACAGCTGTGGTGTTTCCAGGGTCAGCTGTTTGTTTTTGTGCTCCTGTTGCAGTTCCTGCAGCGGACGGGTGTCGAAATAACCGCTCAGGCCCAGCTGGCTGGTAAACACTGGTACCGGGTAAATGCCCCGGTAACGCAGGTTGCTGGCCAGTTTGCTGTCGATATTGAGCTCGACCGGCATCAATTGCAGGACATCACGGGTCTGGGCGCTCCGGATGATTTCCCGTTCGCTGCCGTCTTTTTCGCGCACCTTCTCCTTGACATCATAAGTCAGCAGATACGGAACCAGCAGCAGCGGCCCGGCCAGAATCTGGCTGCCGGGCCAGCTCTGGGCAATGCTGCTTTGTGCTTCATAACGCCAGCTCTGGCGCTCTCCGATCAGGCTCATGATACTGGCCTGCGGAATCAACAGGCCGATGACCAGCAGGATAATGAACAGCAGTTTCAGGCTGTAACTACGGCGGGGTTTCATGGGTTTCATGTCCTTTACAATGGGTTGTTCACTGCCAGTCTGGCAGCGGGGATTGCAGGGCTCTGCCAATGGTTTGCGGAGTTTTCCACAGCTTTTCATGCAGGCTTTGTGCAGTACCATGACGGTTTGAAGTGTTGCTGGTACTGGGTGATTGATTCCTGTAAGCTCGCAGAACCGGCGCTGCATCTTCGCAGTGCCGCTTTTTTTATTGCACGAGATAACAAATTTAATGGATTTTACTGACCTGGGACTCTCGTCCCAACTGCTGGAAGCTGTCAGACTCCAGGGATATACCACACCGTCTCCCATTCAGATCCAGGCCATTCCCAGCGTCCTCAAGGGGCGGGATGTGATGGCTGCTGCTCAGACCGGTACCGGCAAAACAGCCGCTTTTACCCTGCCATTACTGCAGCGTCTGGCGGCAGGGCGAAAGGCCGGCTCCGGTGAGGTGAGGGCGCTGGTTCTGACACCCACCCGGGAGCTGGCAGCCCAGGTGGCGGAGAGTGTCAATGCCTATGGCAGTCGCCTGCCGCTGCGTTCTGCGGTGGTTTTTGGTGGTGTCGGAATCAACCCGCAGATCAATGCACTGCGCCGGGGGGTGGATGTGCTGATTGCCACACCGGGACGCCTGCTCGACCTTTACAGTCAGGGAACCCTGACATTCAGTCGTCTGGAAATTCTGGTGCTGGATGAGGCCGACCGCATGCTTGACATGGGCTTTATCCATGATATTCGCCGCATTCTGGGCTTGTTGCCGGCCCAGCGACAGAACCTGATGTTCTCGGCCACGTTTTCAGATGAGGTGCGCCGGCTGGCCAAAGGGCTGGTTCATCAGGCGCATGAAATTGCCGTGACCCCGCGCAATACGGCCGCTGAAACCGTACAGCAGCAGTTGTACCGGGTGGAGAAGGCACAGAAAACGGCATTGCTGCTGCATCTGATCCATACACAGAACTGGTCCCAAGTGCTGGTGTTCACCCGCACCAAGCACGGTGCCGACCGGCTGGCACGGGTGCTGGCCAAAGCCGGTATCGGGACGGCTGCCATTCACGGCAATAAGGGGCAGGGGGCTCGGACCCGGGCGCTGGAAGGGTTCAAGAATGGTACCCTGCAGGTGCTGGTGGCGACTGACATTGCAGCACGGGGACTGGACATTGAGCAGCTGCCCTGGGTGGTGAATTTTGATCTGCCCAATGTACCGGAAGATTATGTCCATCGCATCGGGCGTACCGGCAGGGCCGGAGCCAGCGGACAGGCTGTCTCACTGGTAGGGGCTGATGAAACCGGTCAGCTGGCGGATATTGAGAAGCTGATCGGCAGGCGCATTGCGCGTGAGACCTTGCCGGTACTGCCTGCGGGCAAACCGGCACCCCAGGCTGCACGGGTTCCGACGGTACCGGAACCTGCTGCAGTTGCCGGCGATGGGGTGGTGAACAGGGATGCCCCCAAACCGGCCAGAAAACGGCGACGGCGCAGTCGACCGGCAGCAGCTGGTGGTGTAGGCCAGCAGCATTCGGGGAGTGGGAATCATTATAAGGGCGATGGCGCAAACGTGACCCGGCCGGGCCAGCACTCACCTCAGGGCAATGGGCGCAAGCATCAGACGGCACCGGCAAAAAATGGTAATGGTGGTGCACGGGAGCCGTTTCGGTCCCGGTCGAATGGGTCAGCGCGCAGGGCCGCAAAAGTCTGAGCTTGTCTGCCCCGCCTTCCGTGAAATTGGGGCTATTTGGTACTGTTCGGGGGCTGCTCAGCCTGACTGCTCATCCGGCTGCACCGGGGCGGGGGCTGCGCCTGACTTGAGCTCCGAGACACCGCTCTGGATATGAACATGGCCGCCCGGATGGCTGATGACGAGGGACTGGTTGCAGTGGGGGCAGTCCAGAAAGGTGTGCATGCGGTGGGTATGCCGTGCTTCTTCCAGAATGATTCTGGCATCTGCACGGCTGACACCGATTTTGATCCGCAGTTTTTCCAGCTGCCGCAGCTCGGCGAAATCCAGTTTGCCGTCTTCATAGGCCAGCAGTACTTCATTGCGGAAATGTTCACGCCGCCGGTCCAGTTCATTGATCAGGCCGGAGGCCAGAATGGCGGAGGGGAGTGCGGCCACGGCAATGCCGAAAATCATGATGACGGAGCTGAGTAACTTGCCGACAAAGGTGGCCGGTACCGTGTCGCCGTAGCCAACGGTGGTCAGGGTAACGGTTGCCCACCACAGGGCGCGCGGGATGCTGCCGAAAGCCTCCGGCTGTATGTGTCCTTCCACCAGATAAAGGCCACAGGCTGCGACCAGGATCAGGATCAGCATGGCAACGATGGCGGAAACCATGGTTTCCATTTCCTGCACGATGACCTGACGCAACAGCATGGCACGGGAGTAGCGGGTGAGTTTGAACATCCGCAGCAGACGCAGGCTGCGCAGGATGCGCAGGTCGGTGCTCTGGATGAAAAAGCCGAGGTAAAACGGCAGGATGGCGAGCAGGTCAATGATGGCGGTCGGAGACAGCAGGTATTTCAGGCGCGCCTTGAGTGGGTATTGTCGGGACTCATCACTGGCTTCCACGCTGACCCAGAGGCGGGTCAGGTATTCAATCGAAAAAACAGCAATTGAAAAATATTCAATTTCGTAGAAGATAAACAGTTGGCGCTCGTGCAGCTCTGCTTCCGACTCGACGATGATGGCGATGACATTGATGATGATCAACACAATGAGCGCCAGCTCCAGCAGTTTGCCCCAGTAGCCGCGCTGTTGCTCAAGCAGCTGATAGAGCTGGTGACGCAGGGTGTGGCCGTTCGGTTGATGCATGGCGGAACCTTCTCTCCTCATCCATTGTTCGTGGGATAAGCATGTTAACGGTTTGTTTGCACGCAGGGGAGTCTGGTGCAGGCAGAACCCTGTTGGAAAATCGTGAAACCTCACGGGTGACTTGGTATCATGCGGCCCCTTGATTTTATTGCCAATGGAAAACCTGAAATGGGTGCATTCAAAGAGCCGCATGGTGGCATGCTGAAGGATTTGTATCTGCCGGAGCATCTGGCGGATGAGGAAAAGACCAGAGCGAAAAATTACCTGTCCTGGGATTTGAATCAGCGTCAGGCCTGTGATCTGGACCTGCTCATGAACGGGGCTTTCTCACCGCTGGAAGGGTTTATGACCCGGCAGGATTATGACGGTGTGTGTGACAGCATGCGCCTGTCGTCCGGTGTGCTGTGGCCGATGCCCATCAATCTGGATGTGACCGAGGTATTTGCTGCCGAGGTCAAGGTGGGGGATCGTATTGCCCTGCGCGATGAAGAGGGTGTCTTGCTGGCCACGCTGGAAATTGAAGACCAGTGGATCCCGGACCGGGGGCTGGAGTGTGAGCGGGTTTACGGTACCCGTGACGAACTGCATCCGGGGGTGGCCTATCTCCTGCATCAGGCCAATCCGGTTTATCTGGGGGGCCGGGTTTACGGTATCGAGCCGCCGACCTTTTATGACTATAAGCTCATTCGTGACACCCCGTCCGAACTGCGTGGCCGCTTCCGCAAGATGGGCTGGCGGCGGGTGGTGGCGTTTCAGACCCGCAATCCGCTGCACCGCGCTCATCAGGAACTGACCTGGCGTGCAGCGCGAGAGGTGCAGGCCAATCTGCTGATCCAGCCGGTCGTGGGCATGACCAAACCCGGCGATGTGGATCACTTCACCCGCGTGCGCTGTTATGAACATGTACTGGATCAGTATCCGGAGCAGACCACCCAGCTGAGCCTTTTGAATCTGGCCATGCGCATGGCCGGACCGCGTGAGGCGCTCTGGCATGGCATCATCCGTAAAAACTACGGCTGTACGCATTTCATTGTCGGGCGTGACCACGCCGGTCCGGGTAATGACAAAAACGGGGAGCCGTTCTATGACCCCTATGCCGCTCAGGAGCTGTTCCGCCAGCATGAGAGCGAGCTGGATATTACCCTGGTACCTTTCAAACGTATGGTCTACGTGGAAAACAGGGCCCAATACCTGTCAGATGAAGAAGTGGAGCCGGGTGATCGCATGCTGGACCTGTCCGGCACCGAATTCCGGCGCCGCCTGCGTGAGGGGCTGGACATTCCAGAGTGGTTTTCCTATCCGAAGGTGGTGGCGGAGTTGCGCAAGGCGTACCCACCACGCCACCGGCAGGGACTGACCCTGTTCTTTACCGGCCTGTCCGGTTCCGGCAAGTCCACGGTCGCCAATGCCCTGCGTGTCAAGCTGATGGAGCTGGGAACCCGGCCCGTGACCCTGCTGGATGGTGATGTGGTGCGCAAAAACCTGTCCAGCGAGCTGACCTTCTCCAAGGAGCACCGGGATCTCAATATTGTGCGTATCGGTTTTGTCGCCAGTGAAATCAGCAAGAATGGCGGTATCGCCATCTGTGCCCCGATTGCTCCCTATGCGGCGACCCGGCGCAAGGTGCGGGAACTGGTCAGTGCCGTTGGTGGGTTTGTGGAAATCCACGTTGCCACGGCGCTGGAAGTCTGTGAAGCGCGTGATCGCAAAGGATTGTATGCCAAGGCACGGGCCGGGCTGCTGAAGCATTTTACCGGCATTGATGACCCTTACGAGGCACCGACTCAGCCGGAAATCGTGATCGATACCACCGAGGTGTCCCCCGACATGGCAGCCCATCGTATCCTGCTGGAGCTGGAATCACTGGGATACATCCGCTGATGTGGGAGTGGCCGGCAGCGTATTCTGCTCCCCTGCAGGGCCTGTTGCGCGCAAGCCCGGCGGATTTTCAGGTTGATGAGCAGATGGTGCTGTCCCTGGAGGGTTCCGGTGAGCATCTGTGGCTGCTGGTGCGCAAGACCGGACAGAATACTGAATGGGTGGCACGTCAGCTGGCCCGGCTGGCCGGTATCAGGCCTGCCGATGTCGGCTTTGCCGGCCTGAAGGACCGGCAGGCGGTGACCACGCAATGGTTCAGCCTTTATCTGCCTGGCCGTGGTGATCCGGCACTGGATGAGCTGCCTGACGGTGTGGAGGTTCTGGAGCGTGCCCGGCACGGGCGCAAGCTCCGGCGCGGTACCTTGAGCGGCAACCGTTTCACGCTGGTCTTGCGACAGCTGCAGGGGGATGTGGCACAGGCGCAGGCTATTGTCGCGGCCCTGCGTGAGCAGGGTATGCCCAACTATTTCGGTGCCCAGCGCTTCGGGCATGCACAGGGCAATCTGGCAGCTGCAGAGCGCTGGTTTGCCGGGCAGGAGCGCCCGCCCAAACGGCACCTGCAGGGGTTGTACCTGTCGGCTGCCCGTGCCCTGCTGTTTAATCAGGTACTGGCCGAACGGGTACGCCAGGGCAGCTGGAATACTGCTGTCGGCGGCGATGTGTTCATGCTGGACGGGGCTGGCAGCTGGTTTGTCGATGATGGCGATGCTGGTTTGCCGGCACGTCTTGCGGCCATGGATATTCATCCCAGCGGTCCCTTGTGGGGGCAGGGTGAATCACCGGCTCGTGATGCGGCCCTGGCACTGGAGCAGGCACAGCTGCAGCCGTTTGCCCGGCTGCGGCAGGGGTTGGCGCAGCATGGACTGAAACAGGAGCGACGCAGCCTGCGGTGTCGGGTTGATGACCTGACACTGGAGGTGCTGGCTGCAGATTGCCTGCAGCTGCAGTTCTCCCTGCCCGCCGGCAGCTATGCCACTGTTGTGCTGGCACAGTTGGGTGATTTTGCTTCCCGCTGATCAGGAGGCCGGCTTGTGGCCTTATGGCTGTTTGAGGTTATAGGCTTTGGCGAGGTTCTTGAACAGGGTCGGACTGATACCGGTAATCTGCAGAAAACGTTCCAGTTCTGCTGCCATGGAAGAGGACTGGTAGGATTCCTGCATGACCAGCAGGGAAAAGCCGGTGGCCGCATTAATGGCGGCATTGGCATGCAGCAGCGGCTCCGGTTGCCCGGCAAACACCCTGCTGGTGAGCTGCATCAGTTCGCCCTGGATAATGGTCATGCCGCCGGCCATGAATTCGACCGGCAGCCTGATCCTGACATGAACATCACCGACCTTGTACAGGTGCCGGGTGTAATCCAGGTCGAAGTTACTGGTGAACAGGCTTTCCAGCCATTCCCGGTGGGTCGCCTTGAGTGAAACCTCCCGGCCCTCAAGGAAAGGACGGGCCTTGTCAATGGTCGGCAGGTGCTGGTAGAAGGCATCTGTCACCTCATCCAGCCGGGGAGCCAGCAGCGGGTGGATTGCCTGCAGCAGCCGGATTTTGGGGGCATCCAGTTGGGCGAACTTTTTTGCGTATGCGCACAGTTCGGCTAATGCGTGCTCATCCATGGGTCTCTCCTTTCCTGCGAATGTGGGGCCAGACTGCCCTCATCCGGTCTGTGCCGGGTGGTATTTCACCAGCTGCTCCAGCAACCGGTCAATCTGGTGTTCTTCATGGGCTGCCGACAGGGTGATGCGCAGACGGGCTGTCTGTGGCGGTACGGTCGGCGGGCGAATGGCCGGAACCAGAATGCCGGCCTGCTCCAGCTGCTGGCTGATGTGCAACGCCCAGGCACTGTCGCCTACCGGCAAGGGCTGGATGGCGGTTTCCGAGTTCATGAGTGGCAGCCCAAGCCGGGCGGCACCTTGGCGGAAATACCGGATCAGCTGTTGCAGGCGCTCCCGGCGCCAGGATTCACGCTCCAGCAGCTGCAGGCTGGTCAGGGTGGCCGCCGCGACAGCAGCGGGCTGGGCTGTGGTGTAAATCCAGGGGCGTGCTGTCTGAATCAGGTAGTCGATCAATACCGCTGGTCCGGCGACAAAGGCCCCCGCCGTGCCGAGTGCCTTGCCCAGTGTACCCACCAGAATGGGAACCTGCTCCGGCGTGGTTCCTGCCAGTTCCAGTATGCCGCCGCCCTGCTGTCCCAGTACCCCGAAACCATGGGCATCATCCACCATCAGCCAGGCATCGGCTGTGCGGGCGATGGTGGCCAGTTCCTGCACCGGGGCCAGATCACCGTCCATGCTGAAGACGCCATCCACGGCAATCAGGAGGCAGGGTGTCGTGTCACCATCTGGTGCCTGCGTTGCCAGACGCTGTTGCAGGTGGGCGGTATTGTTGTGGGCAAAGCGCAGCAGCCGGGCTCCGGACAAGGTTGCACCATCCAGCAGGGAGGCGTGGTTGAGCTTGTCCTCGAACACCTGATCACCGGCTTTCAGCAGCGCGGAGATAACCCCGGTATTGGCCATGTAACCGGTGGAAAACAGCAGGGCCCGTTCGCGCCCGGTGAACGCGGCCAGAGCTTCCTCCAGGGCCTGATGGGCTTCGGTGTGACCATTGACCAGATGGGCGGCTCCGCTACCGACACCCCAGCGGCTGGCAGCCTCCTGAAAGCTTCGGATCAGTTCGGGGTGATTGGCCAGCCCCAGATAGTCGTTGCTGCAGAATGACAGCAGGGGTCTGCCGTCGGCCATGGTTCGTACCGGTGCCTGCGGGCTGGCGGCGATACGGGGATGACGGTAAAGGCTGGCCTGCTTGCGTTGCCGGATGAGCTGGTGCAGCGGTTCGAACTTGTCCATGTGGGAATCGGGGCCTGAAGGTGCTGGCAGAGAACGGAAAGGCACCTTCCGGTGCCTTTCCGTGCCGTCGGAATCAGTTTTTCCTGATGAAGAAGGTATACTCGCTGCCTTCCTGGGTCGCAGCAACCAGGTCATTGCCGGTTTGTCGGGCATACGCTTCCATGTCCTTCACGGAGCCGGGGTCGGTTGCAACCACCTTCAGCACTTCACCTGCCGCCATGCCATTCATGGATTTTTTGGTCCGCAGAATGGGCAGTGGGCAGTTCAGGCCACGTGCATCCAGTTCAGCATTGAAATCAGTCATTATCCTCTCCTGGGATAGTTAAACGACACAGGCATTATAAGATATAACTAATATTCGTGGAAGCTACTGAACACATAAATTACACTGGAATACTGTCAGGCTATCCTTTAGTCTTGCAGTTTGCGGGTGCGACCGGTGCGGGTATGTGCTGCAGCATCTTTTGTCCGGTTCATGGGGGGTGTTATGTCCGGCCAGCGTTTGCGGTTTTCCAAAATGCAGGGTCTCGGGAATGACTTCATGGTCATTGATGGCGTCAGTCAGCAGCTGGTCCTGACACCTGATCAGATTCGTTTTCTCGCTGACCGGCATTTGGGGGTAGGCTTTGATCAGTTGCTACTGGTTGAACCCTGGAACGGGGCCGAGGCCGATTTTCATTACCGGATATTCAACGCTGATGGCGGAGAGGTCGAGCACTGTGGCAATGGTGCCCGCTGTTTCGCCCGCTTTCTGCATGATCAGGGCCTGTGCCGCAAAACGGAGATTCCGGTCATGACCGCTGCCGGCCTGATCGTGCTTCGGGTTCGGGAAGACGGGCAGGTCACGGTCAACATGGGAGTACCGGAGTTGCGCCCGGCACGGATCCCGTTCATTTCCGAGCAGCCTGGGCCGTTATATACTGTCATGGCAGGCGATCGTCAGGTCGAGCTGGTGGCTGTTTCCATGGGGAATCCCCATGCGGTCATCCGGGTGGAGAATGTGGACACGGCACCGGTGCAAACCCTGGGTGCCGAGCTGGAAACCCATCCGGCTTTTCCCCGACGGGTGAATGTTGGCTTTATGCAGGTGCTGGCACCGGAACACGTCCGATTGCGGGTTTTCGAGCGCGGGGTGGGAGAAACTCTGGCTTGTGGAACAGGGGCCTGTGCGGCTGTGGTCGCTGGTCGGCTTCAGGGGCTGCTGGGTGAGACTGTTCAGGTGGCGTTGCCGGGAGGGCTGCTGGAAATTGTCTGGCGTGGTCAGCAGGAGCCGGTATGCATGACCGGGCCTGCAACGACAGTTTTTTCAGGTGAAATACAATTATGAGCACGACTAGGGAGACTGAGGACATGGATGCAGAAGGACAGGTGGTTTCCTGGTTGCAGCAACATCCGGATTTTTTTCAGCAGCATGAGTATCTGCTGGATGACTTGTTGCTTCCCCATCCCGAAGCCGGTACTGCGGTGTCCTTGCTGGAGCGGCTGGTCGAGCGGCAGCGCAAGCGCCTGACCCAGCAGGATCATCAGCTGGACAACCTCCTGAAAGCGGCACGGGAGAATGAGCGCGTGGTGCTGAGTATGCACCATCTGGCCCTGGAGCTGCTTGGCTGCCGTGATCTGGATGATGTGGTGGCCACCTGCCGTGATCTCATGTGCACGGAATTTGATGCAGACAATGTGGTTGTGCGCCTGATCGGGCGTGGTGATTCCCATGACAGCAGCCTGCATTTCATTGACCCGGATGACAATGCCCTGAAAATGATGTCCGGCCTGCTGCAGAAACGCCAGCCGGTGTGTGGCCGCCTGCGTCCCAAGCAGCAGGTGTTCCTGTTCGGGGAAAACAGTGCAGAAGTCCGCTCCGCCGTGTTGATTCCGCTGTTTGAGGCCCGCACCATGGGCATGATGGCACTGGGCAGCAAGCGCGAGGGCCGCTTCCAGCCCGGCATGGGAACGCTGTTTATCAGCCAGATCGGACACCTGGTGTCACGTGCCCTGTCCCTGCATCTGGAGACCGTGCTGCAGCCGGCCAAATCCAGCGGGGCGTGAGTGAGTCGAGCCACAGCAACAGGCATGATCCGGAGGCCGGGTTGCTGCTTTCCCGTTATACAAGCTATCTGACCACTGAAAAGCGCTTCTCTTCTCATACGGTATCTGCCTATCTGCGTGACCTGAAGGCTTTCAGTGGCTGGCTGGCCGAACAGACTGTGGGAGTTTCCCTGCCGGAAGTGCAGACTGCCCAGGTGCGGGAGTGGATGAGCCGGCAGCATCGCCGGGGTGATCGCAGCCGGACCCTGCAGCGAAAGCTTTCCTCCCTGCGCCGTTTTTATGACTTCCTGCTGCGTGAACGGCTGGTGGGGGCCAATCCGGTCCGGGGAGTGGTGGCACCACGTCAGCCCCGGCACCTGCCGGCGCTGTTTTCCGCCGAGCAGGCAAATCATCTGCTGGCCCGTGTGCCGGAAACGCTTCTGGAGCAGCGTGATCTGGCCATGCTGGAACTGCTTTATTCTTCCGGTTTGCGCCTGTCGGAGCTGGTGGCCCTGGATGTCGGTGATGTGGATATGGAGCAGGGACTGGTGCGGGTCATGGGCAAGGGTCGGCGGGAACGTGACCTGCCGGTGGGCAGTTTTGCACTCAAGGCCTTGTCGGCCTGGCTGGCGGCTCGCCCCGGTTTGTGTGCCGATGATGAGCCGGCCCTGTTTGTCAGTCGTCAACGCCAGCGCATCAGTCACCGGGCCGTACAGCAGCGGCTTGAGGTATGGCAGCAGAAACAGGGCCTTCCCCAGCGACTGCATCCACACAAACTGCGTCATTCCTTTGCCAGCCACATGCTGGAATCATCCAGTGATCTGCGTGCGGTACAGGAACTTTTGGGTCATGCCGACATCGGCACAACCCAGATATACACGCACCTGGATTTTCAGCATCTGGCCAAGGTCTATGATCAGGCGCATCCGCGGGCACGCCGGTGCAAGCCGGGAACGGAAGACTGACCCGGCTCAGGCGGTCCGGTCAGTTCGGATCGGCGAAAAAGATGTAGGAGGTGGAGTAGTCGCTGAATTCAAAATAAACCTGTTTCTCGTCCTTGTCCGCCACACCATTCAGGTTGGCATCCAGAACCCCGTAACCATAACGGTAGGGACGGTCAGTATTGTCGGAAGTTCCGGCAGCCGTGCTGAGTTTGTCAATCTTGATGAAGCGTTTGGCGAGCTTGTCTCCCGCATAGACCTCCAGAATACCGTTGGTCCCGGTCCAGTTCTGGATTGAACGTCCGATCCGGTTCTGGGTTTCCTGGGTACAGCCACTACCCAGCAAGGCTGCAGCCATCAGGATAACGGCTGCAGGTACGCTGTTTTTCATCATGTTGTTTACATCCGTGGAATGAAAGAGGCCAGTGTAACAGGTCACTAACGCCAGCCCAATACCCGTGCCATGCGCAGGTCATGCCGGTCCAGTGCCATCTGGATGGCGCTTTTTTTAGCGTCATAAGTGGCTATCCAGGGGTTGGCCCCCTTGCGCAGCAATATGTTGGCAACGCTGACATGGCCAAAGCGGGCAGCATGGTGCAGCGGGGTCCAGCCGTTGGTGGTACGGGCGTTGACACTGACACCGAGCTGAATCAGGTACTGGACAATCTGAACATGGCCACGGGCTGCCGCGGCGTGCAGGGCTGTTTCACCGTTACGGGTCGCGATTTTGGGGTTGGCGCCCTGATCGACCAGCTGGCGCAGCATGCCGAGGTTGCCGGATAGACAGGCAAGCCAGAGCTGTTCGTTCAGCTCGCGCTGGCCGACCGGTGTGGGTCGGGGGGCTGCGATAACGGTCGGCGTTGCACTGACAGCCAGGGCGGGTATCGGAGCCAGTCCGATAAGGCCGGTCATCAGAAACAGGGTGTTCAGGAATGTTTTTGAATGGCTTTCCATGATTTCACACATACATCAGGTATTGAATCAAGAAGTGGCGGGCGGTCCTGCCACTGTGTCCCCCCCGTTGCATGGCAAAGCGGATGGCCTCTTCATGCAGCTTGGTTTTATCCACCTTTTTGTCCCTGAACAGCTTGTCGACGATGGTCAGGTAGGTCTCCTGGCTCATTGGGGCAAAAGAGAGTGAAAGCCCGAAACGGTCGGCAAGGGAAAGGCGTTCTTCAATGGTTTCCGCCGGCTGCGTCTCACCTTCGGCATGCAGGGCATTCAGGTTGTCTGCCGCCTGTTCCGGCATCAGGTGGCGCAGGTTGGAGGTTGCGTAGAGCAGGACATTTTCGGGCGGCTTTTCCAGCGTGCCTTCCATGGTGCTTTTCAGCAGCCGGTATTCACCCGGCCCTTCATCGAACGAAAGGTCGTCACAGTAGATAATGAAGTGATGATGATGGTCATGAATATCGTCCGTGATATCCGGCAGCAGGTGCAGGTCTGACTTGGGCAGCTGGATCATGCGCAGCCCGAATGAGCCATACTTGCTCAGCAGGGTCTTGATCAGGGATGACTTGCCAACGCCGCGCGCTCCCCACAACAGGGCATGGCTGGCAGGTCGTCCGCGCAGGAAGTTTTCCGTATTCTTGTAGAGCAGGGCCTTTTGTTCTTCAATGCCCAGCAGGCTGTCCGGGCTGATCAGGTCTGGCTGGGTGATCGGTTTCAGAAAGTGGCGGTTGGAACGCCATACTGCTGCGTAGGTGGAGCGCCAGTCAATGCCTGTTTTTCCAAATGCCATAAGGACTCCTGGGCAAGGGGCGGGTCGGTGCGGCATGGCGGGACCCGGCGGGATGTTGAACGATGTGCTGAAAAACAGTCCGACCGCAGACCGGCAGCAGGTTGCTGCCTTGCCGGGCAATGACCGGAAACGGTGGGCGGGTTCATTCAAGAATGAAACCGGGCACCTGACAAGCAGTTACCCGATAAGTGTAGGCTAATTCCATACCAGGTCACTGACTTTCAGCTTAACTGTAGATGAATATAGCGAATGTGTATATAAAATCAATATTTTTTTGGTTGTGTATTTCTGTCAAATTATCATGCAAATCATGGGGTTTGCTTATCAGATCAGCACCCGCAGCCGATACCAGATCAGGCCCATCCATTCGTGCAGCGCCAGCAGGCTGTGTCCCAGGGCGGTTTGCTGCGGAACCCAGCGCATGTGCCGTTCACTCCAGGGAATGCTGCTGCTGAAGGAGGTGGAAGCCGGGACATAGTGCAGATCCTGCTGCCGGAATACCAGCAGGCTGCGCGGCATGTGCCAGGCCTGGGTCACGATCCAGGCTGAGTGGATACCGTCTTCCGCCAGCATCCGGTCGGTCAGGAAAGCATTCTGCCAGGTAGTATGGCTTTCCGTTTCACGCCAGCGCACCGGAACCTGAAATTCCTGCTCCAGGATATCCGCCATGAGCTCGGCCTCACTGGGGACATCAGGCAGCGGCCGGCCACCACTGACCAGAATCGGCAGGCCGGTCGCCCGGTGCAGCAGGGCGGCATAGCGCAGCCGCTCCAGTCCGGTCAGGCTGGTGGTCTGTCCGCCATACTCGGGTGCGTTGAGATTGCGACCGGCGCCCAGCACGACAATGGCCTCCGGCAGTGGCTGCCGGCTCCAGAGTTCGTGCTGTGGCGGGTATTGCTGCTCCAGGCTGTCCAGCAGCCAGCCGGATACCGCCGGTAGGCTCAACACCAGAACCTGCAGCAGACCCAGTCCGAGTGCAAGGTTTGTCAGCCCCGGACGCAGCCGCAGCAGTGGATACAGGACGATGAGCACCAGCAACAGCGGCAGCAGGTTGCCGGGTGGCAGCAGCAGGAATTCCAGGCTGCGGTTGAGAAGTGCGTTATCCATGGTAGGGGTGTTTGCTCAGCGGGAGGAAAAAGGGGCATAGTATACGGCACAAGGGCCGGACCAGCCGTATTGCCGGTATTTTATGCTGCCGGCAGGGTTATACTGATGACCGGCCAAGCCGTGATGGCGGATGACGGCCATCTCAAGGACAGGGAATGATGTTTGATAATGTGTATGCGGTCGTGATCATTACGCTGGTGGTGCTGGTACTGGTGGTGACGGCGCTGTTTGCCGCCTTCTACCGGCGTGCCTCCAAGGACGAGTCCTACGTGCGCACCGGCTTCGGTGGCGAGTTGGTAGTGCTCAACAACGGCTCTTTTGTGCTGCCGGTATTGCATGATACGGTACCTATCAACATGCAGACCCTGCGGGTGGAAATCTCCCGTTCGGAAAAGGCGGCCCTGATTACCAAGGACCCGCTGCGGGTGGATGTGGTGGCCGAGTTTTACCTCCGGGTCGAGCCGACCGAAGCCGCCATTGCCACGGCAGCCCGTACCATGGGCCGGCGCACCATGGATACTGAACAGATGCGCGATATTGTGGAGGCGCAGTGTGTCGCAGCCCTGCGCTCGGTGGCTTCCACCATGACCCTGGATGAGCTGCATGAAAACCGCAAGGATTTTGAGCA
Organism: Thiothrix sp.; assembly: GCA_020442915.1. Lineage (GTDB taxonomy): Bacteria > Pseudomonadota > Gammaproteobacteria > Thiotrichales > Thiotrichaceae > Thiolinea. The sequence continues at coordinate 20,043 of JAGRJD010000017.1, forward strand.
CAATGTCGAGGAAGCTGTCAATAAGGAGTTCCGCAAGAACGGGCTGGAGCTGGTGTCGGTGTCGCTCATGCGCCTGGATCAGACACCACGGGATTTCTTTGATGAAAACAATGCCTTCGATGCGCGTGGCCTGATCCGGCTGGATGAAATCACCGAAGAAAGCCGCAAGCGCCGCAATGACATCGAGCAGGATAACAATATCCGGATTCAGGAAAAAAACAAGGAAGCTGAACAGCGCCGGCTGTCGATCGAGCAGCAGACCATCGAATCCAAAAAGCAGCAGGAGCTGTATATTGCTGACCTCAACTCCCGTACCATGCGTGATATCGAGGAGCTGAAGCTCCAGTCCGAGCGTGAAATCGAGGAAATCAGGATTGCCAAGACCGTGGCGATTGAAATGGCGACCCGTGACATGGAGGTGGCCAGGGCCGAGTTCGAGCGCAGTTTTACGGAAGCCTGGATGGAGACCGACCGGATTCTGGCCGAGTCGGCACGCCTGAAAGAAGAGATCAGCACGGCACGCGAGAAAGCCGAAGCCGAACGCAAGAAGCTGGTCGAGCTGATCAGTGCCCAGAAGGAGGCCCAGCGTCAGGTGACGATTGCCGAGGCCAATGCCGAGGTGGAGCGACTGGCGGCACGGGCTGCAGAGTTGCGTTATCAGGTCGAGGCAGCCGGCAAAAGTGCCCTGAACGAGGCCTCCAACCTGCTGAGTAACGAACAGATTTCCATGCAGGTCAAGATGGAGATCGTGCGCCAGTTGCCGCAGGTGATCCGCGAGAGTGTGCGTCCGCTGGAAAATATTGATGGCATCAAGATCATGCACCTGGAGGGGCTGGGTGGCCTTGGTGCCGGCGGGTCATCCAGAGCCGGCAGCGGCAGCAGTGGCCGTGATGGCGGGGGTGGTGGTGGCAGCCTGTCGGATCAGGTGGTGGACAGTGCCCTGCGTTACCGGGCTCAGGTACCACTGATCGACGCGCTGTTGCAGGAGGTGGACCTGAAGGGGGACAGTGCGGAGGGACTGACCCGTTTTCTTCGTGATGAGGTGCAGGACAAGCGATCCCGGCAGGAGCAGCGTGAGCAGGCCGCGGCAGTGCTGGCGCGCAATAATGAGGCGCGTGACGGCAGTGAAGCACTGGATGAGCAGGACTGATTTTTCAAGATTGGCAGGGAAAGACACAAGGTGTATCAGAAGCTGGAAGAGCGCCTGCGGGCGCTGGACAACGCGGGGGTGCTGGATGCCCTCAGGGGCAGCCGGGTCGGGCTGGAAAAAGAAAGTCTGCGTGTGACGCCGGAGGGGCGCCTGTCACAGCGGCCCCATCCGTCGGTACTGGGTTCGGCCCTGACTCATCCCTGGATCACCACCGATTATGCGGAATCACTGCTGGAGCTGATCACGCCGCCGCAGGAGCATTCGGCCCAGGCGCTGGATTTTCTGTTTGACATTGAGACCTTTGTCTATCAGCGCCTGGGCGACGAGCTGCTCTGGACCACCAGCATGCCCTGCATCATCGGGGGCGAGGACGACGTGCGTATCGCCGAATACGGCAGTTCCAATGCCGGACGCATGAAGCATGTCTACCGTCAGGGACTGGCCTGGCGCTATGGCAAGATCATGCAGGTGATTGCCGGGGTGCACTTCAATCACTCCATCGCTGAAGGTTTCTGGCCGGTATGGCAGGAGCTGGAGGGGCAGTCATCAATCAGTCTGCGCGCTTTTCGTGACACGGGTTACATGGGGCTGACGCGCAACATCCAGCGTTACGGCTGGCTGGTGATCTACCTGTTAGGGACTTCGCCGGCCATCTGCAGGACTTTTCTGGCCGGGCGCAAGCCGTCAGCGAGCATGAAGTCCTTCAATGAAACCACCCTGTACGAGCCCTATGGTACTTCACTGCGCATGGGCAACATCGGCTATACCAACAGCAAGGAACACGAAACCGGGATTCAGGTCAGTTATGACTCGCTGGATGGTTATGTGGCCAGCCTGACCCGTGCCATCAGCCAGCTTTCTCCCGACTATGAACGGATCGGGGTCAAGGTGGATGGTGTCTACCGGCAGCTGAATGCCAACCTGCTTCAGATCGAAAACGAATATTACAGTACCGTGCGTCCCAAGCAGCTGCTGCAGGGTTTGGAAAAGCCGGTGCATGCCCTGGCCGAACGCGGGATCCGTTATATCGAACTGCGTTCGGTGGACGTGAATGCCTTTCATCCCGCCGGGATCACCCAGCGCCAGCTGGCGTTTCTGGAAGTCTTCATGCATTTCTGCCTGCTGCAGGAGAACCAGCGGCTGCACTGCGAGGAAAAGCGCAGTGTGGATCACAACCAGTATCTGGTCGCCCACCAGGGACGTGATCCGGCCCTGCGTCTGGAGTGGCAGGGCCGACAGTGGCTGATGTCGGACTGGGCACGGGAAATTCTGGGGGCGATGCAGGGGGTGGCGGCAGTCATGGATAGCGTGCATGAAACCGCACGCTTTTCCGATGCGGTACGGCGGGCACTGGAGCTGGTCAATCACCCGGACATGACGCCCTCGGCCCGCATGCTGGAAGCGATGCATGAGCACGGGCAGGAGAGTTTCTTCCAGTTCGCCTGGCGCCAGTCGATGGCGAACCGTGAATTTTTCCTGCAGCGCCAGCTGGATGCCGGAAAGCAGCAGGAATTTGCCGCACTGGCGCAGCAGTCACTTGAGCAGCAGCAGGCCCTGGAGCATGCGGAGCAGCCGGACTTTGACCGCTTCCTTCAGGATTACTTCGAGGGGCGTCTGTAATTTTAGTGCGATCAGCAAAATTTTTGTTTTTTTGTCATGGAACTAGGATACACTAGAAGCCTCTCGGTTGGCTTTTGGCCATGTGTTACCGGCAATTTGTGTGACTGCTTGCCTGTAACTGACTTTTCTGCAGCACACGATTTTATTGAGATTGGTAATAGTGAATATTTATGTCGGAAATCTGGCCTATGGGGTCACAGAACAAGAATTACAGAATATCTTTTCTGCCTATGGGACAGTGAGCAAGGTCAATATCATCAAGGATCGGGAAACCGGTCGCTCCAAGGGCTTCGGCTTTGTGGAAATGGCCAGTGATGCAGATGCCCAGGCTGCCATCGATGGTTTGAATGATACGGATATCGGTGGCCGCAGCGCCAAGGTCAATCAGGCCAGACCTCGCGAAAACACCCGCGACAGCCGTCCCCCTCGTCGTGAGGGTGGCTTCCGTCCGCGCTATTAAGTTGAATCTGGATTGCATCCAACTCAGGCCGGCGTAATTTGCCGGCCTTTTTTTTGCTGACCCGGTGCGCGACAAGCCCC
>JAGRJD010000107.1 GCA_020442915.1 Thiothrix sp.
TATGCAGTGGCGTGAACATTTACCAGACACAGCCACCGGCTGGCGGCAAGGCAGCGGGTGCTGATGCAGCAGGCTGGTATAGGGGTGGTCATGAATCACCGCTTCCGTACAGCCGGGAATGGCTGCATGCCGGTGCAGGTAGCGGCTCAGCGGCTCGGGTGCCGGTTGCCAGACCGGAGCCGGTCCGGGCGTAATGACGGCTTTGGGTTGCGCCCGGGCTTGAGCCTGAACCGGTGGCCGTGGCTGGACCTTGACTGGTACGGGTGGCTGACGCGGCAAAGGTACCGGCTCCGGTTTGGGTTCCATGGCCATGGTGCTGGAAGCCGGGGAACGCATGGGCGTCAGGATTGCTGGCACCGGGGCCGGTGCTGAGGGTGGCACCGTCGACCGGGCAGATTTTGCCAGCTTGTTGACCCGGTTTTCGGCCCGTCTGGCCTCACAGCGGGTACAGGCGGTGCGCGGCTCCGGCACCAGCCCGTCATCATTCGGGTTCCCCCCCTTCAGGTAGCTGCAGCCACTCAGGGCCAACAGGCTGATCAGGGCCATCCCCCGGATTAGTATGATTTTCATGCTGTCCCTCTGGTTCTCTGGTTGTTACCGGACTGATCCTGTCCTTACCGCAGGCTCAAGGGCGCTTCCGGCTGGTACGGCTTCAGGACCAAATCCTTGTTGATGAAAATGTTGAAGCGGTAGCCCGGCCTGATTTGTAGAGTGGCAGGCATGTCCAGCTTGCGCCTGACCAGCTCCTGCCCGACCTGCGCCCAGCCCTGCCCCATCGAGGCTGCCATCTGTTGCGAGGCATCATCCTCCCCGGACTGCGACAACTGCCCCAGTCCGGACAGAATGGACAGCAGGCCCGACTCCTTGAACTTGTCGAACGTATGCCGATCCACCTGATCGGTGAAACCGGCATACCCGGCCTGATCCATCCCGCCCATGGTGTCCAGGTTCAGGAACGAATCATCCGGAAAGTTGACCCGGTACCAGGCCACCAGTACCCGTTCCTGCCCTTCGGCTACATCGGAGGCATAGCGCCCGACCAGCTTGCTGCCCTTGGGAATCAGGATGTACCGGCCCGTGCGGCTGTCGCGCACGTCCTCAGACACCTGTGCCAGCATTTCTCCCGGCAGGTCGGAATTGATGCCTGACAGCATCACGGCAGGAATCAGGGTACCGACCCGTAATTCCGTCGCTGACTGCGCCACCCGTCGCTGCTCGGTCGAGTAGCCGTAGGCAGCGCTATCCCGATTGCCCTGCCCGCCCGAAGCCAGGGTCTGTCCCCCGGTCGGGGTACCGCTGAAACCACCCGTTCCAGCCAGTCTTCCCGTTCCTCCGGTACCCTTGGTGCCAGCACCACTGCCGCTGCCGGTTCCTGATGAACTGTCGGGACTGCCGGTACGGCTGACGGCCCCCTGCTGCAGGCCGGCGGCCAGCGCATCCAGGGCGGTGAGGCCCCGTTCGGCCAGTTCGTCCTGTCGGGCCTGCTGCTGCGCCTGCCGGGCCAGAGCCTGCTGTTGCAGCCCGGTCCGGCTTTCGCCGGCACCCGGCGTAATCGCACCGGCAGCGCCGGCAGTCCTTGCAGGGGGCAAGGCACTGGCACGGCTCCCGCCCTGACTGCCGCCACCCTGAGCACCGCCCTGTACCGCTGTGGGCGCACTCAACGCCTGCAGCAGTGACTGGTACAGCATTTCATCCGCTTGCAGCCGCCGTTGCCCAGCCGCGATTTCTGCCGGGGTCGGTTCAGGGTCGGGAGCCGGTTGTACCGGTTGGGGCAGGGGGGGACTCACCGGCGCCGGCACCGTGCGGACCGGTTGCGGAATCGGGCGGCGCTGGTCGGGTTCAATGTAAACCAGTGCTTCCGGAATTTCCGGCATCTCCGGCTTGTCTTCGGCTGGACGGGTTCCTTCCACCACATGCCCCTGCTGGTACCCGGCCAGCAGGTCCGCCAGCATCCCGGTATCCCGTGCCTCAATCGGCTGGTCACCGGCAGCGCCCTCACCGCCCTGCACCATCTGCCCGCGCTGGTACAAGGCCCACCCCAAACCGGCCAGTACCAGTCCGATAATGCCAATCAGGATCAGGATCGGCACCCGGTTCAGCCGCCGCACTCCGGTACCACCGGGGGATGCACCCGGTTTCATGGTGCTGTTGTTCATGGTGCCAGCTCCCCGATCATGGCATCCGGGTAACTCCCCTGCAGGGCCTGCAGGGTGGCCTGTGCTTCAGCCGGTGACAACGCACCGATCCGCAGGACCCGGCCCTGATCCGTCTGTACCTGTTGCACCGGAAAGCCGCGTCCGGCCAGCACCTGCCGGTGCTGATCCAGAACTTGAGGGGATTCCCCCCGCATCAGGTCCACAGGGTAACGGGCAGATGGCAGCACGCGGGCTGCCGGCTGCGGTTCCGGCATCGTGACCGGGCCGCCATTGCTGGAGCCGCCATACGCCTGTACCTGTGTCCCGTTGACCTGATACAGGCGATCCACCCGCCACTCATTGAAGCGCAATCCGACCCACCAGACGGATGGGGCCACCGGCCCGGCCTCATAACGCAGGCCCGGTGCCGGCAACAGCCCGTATCCGGCCTGTTGCAGCTGCCGCTGCAATTGCCCTCCCAGCACGGCCTTGCCCCCGCTGAATCCCAACCGTGTTTTGGCCGGCGGGTAGTAAGCCGACAGGATGGCCACCAGGTCACGTGCCATGGCCATCGCGGCCTCCCGCGCCAGACCATCGGCCTCCCGATTTCCGGCAAGGGCGGTCTGGGCAGCTGCAACAACCCCGGCTTTTGGGGGAGGGGACTTGAAGGCATCCATGGCCACCGTCAGGCGGGTACAGCCACTGACGCCCATGAGGCAAAAGAGGGTTAAGACACGCCAAAACAGCGGGCGGGAGCGGGAACACCGGTATCCGCGTGTCATACCCCACCCCGGCTGATAATGACTTTCTGCTGGTTATCCCCAACACCAATGACCAGCACGGCCTGCTGGAACACCCGATCCACAATGAAACGGTTATCAATAAAGCGGTAATTCACCAGTCCCGGTCCTTGAAAACTCGTCACCAGCAAGGCGGGCAGTTCTTTCCCGGCCATGTCCGGCATCTGGATCACGGTCTGTTTTTTGTTGTTGTAAACCCGAACCGGTCGCCAGTCACAGCGGTCACAACCGGCCACCCCATAGGCAAAATCGAGATCGGTCAGCACATCCCCGGTTTCCGGGATGGTTTGCGCCTCCCGCTGCTGGATGGCGGCCTGTCGGGCCTGCTGTTGCTGTTGGGCCTTTTGGGCCTGTTGCTGCTGTTGGGCTTGTCTGGCCCGTTGCTGAGCCTGCTGTTGCGCCTGTCTGGCCTGCGCTTGGGCTTGTTGCGCCCGGGCCTCTGCAGCGGCCTTGTCGGCCTGTTGTCTGGCATGGTAATCGGCCCAGGCGGCTGCCGTATCCTGTGGGTAATTCCAGGCGATTTTTGATATGCGCACCGCCGGTTTGGACACCAGCCGGATGTCATAACTGTGCCGGTCGGTAATCACCGCCAGGTTGGTTTCCAGCCCCGGGGCCACCGCTTTCACCACCAGAAAGGTCTTGTCAGAGTCCCCCACCGCCGGGCTGACTCTCCAGCGTACCGAGTCCCCCAGGTGGATACCGTTCGGTACCACTTTTTCCCCGGCAGCCAGTTCCACCAGACACACCTTGAGTGGTGCGCAGATCAGCACCGGCTGGCCCGAGCCGTACAGGTACAGGGTTTTGTCCCCGTCCTGCACCGGATACCGGTTTTCATCCGCCGCCTGCTGGGAGAGTTTGGCAGCATAGGTATCCTGCCGGGACAGGACCGGTTCCGCCGGCTGGAAAATCTCCGCCGCCATCCCCGTGCTCCCTGCCAGCACCAGGAAAAAACCCAACAGCATTTTGAATACGGTCATTGCCATGTCCCTTTGTTGTTCTGCCGCCATGCCGTCAACGGCCCAGCTGCTCCTGCCAGTCGAAGTGGGTCACATAAAGCCCGGTCGGATTGCGCAGCAGGTTTTTTTCGGTCACGGTGCCCCCGCTCAACACCGTCAGGGTGCCGGTCATGCGGGCATCCCCCAGCGGGTTGCCATTCCGCGCCCGCCGCTTTTCCCGCCACTCGATGCGCCAGGTTTTCTCAGACAGTGGTAATAACTGGGTGATTTCCACCGCCACCGTTTCCTCCCCGGCCCGCTTCAAGGGGGAATTGCCCCGGTACCATTCACTCACGGCCTGATACGCCGGGTAGGCCTGACTCAGCAGGGCATACACGCGCTCAATCGCCTCCCGCTGCACATTCACATCCGGTGATACCCCGCGCACGCCCTGCACAAACTGCGCCAGCTGGTACTGGATCACCCGCTTTTCCACCCCGGCATCCTTCATCTGACCGGCGGCAAATACCCCCGCGATTTCGCCTTCCCGGTCCACCTCCACCACATAGGGCAGCAGCTTCGGGCTGCCGGCAAACCAGATCATCCCCCCGGCACAGACACCGGCCAGCAGCAGGGACACCAGTCCCAGCGCCCGCCAGGCTTTGGCCGCTGCGATATGCCCGCCAAACTGCTCGTTCCAGGCCCGCCGTCCCGCCAGGTAGGGATCACCCGCCACTGCCGCTTTATCATGGTTTTTCTTGTTGGCCATTATCGTTTTCTGCCCGTTTGTCATTCATTGTCCGGCGTCCGCAGGAACCGGGGCCGCTCCACGGTCGGTTCGGGTTTCTGCGCCAGTGCGGCTTCACTTCTGGCGCGCTGGGCCTGTTGGGCTTTGGCCAGGGATTCCAGCCGCTGCTGTTCCGCTGCCATGCGTTTCAGGTCGTCCCGGTAACTGGCACTCCCCGGCCCACTCGTCCCACGCCGGGAATGCGCTTCCGCTTCCGGAGGTTTAACGCCCAGCTGACGCGCTACCCGGGCGGCCAGTCCCTGTCCGGTACCGCTACCGGCAGCCGCCTGTCCACCCGTCGGGGGTGAGGAACCCCCGGTGCCCGCTGCCGGGGCAGCAACAGCAGCGGCAGCACCCGATGCACCGGAGGCCGGCCCGGTGCCTGAAGCGGCAGTACCCGTCGAGCGACCACCGGCAGCCGCGTCACCCGCCGGGGGTGAGGAACCCCCGTTGCCCGTTGCCGGGGCAGCAGCAGCGGCAGCAGCACCCGATGCACCGGAGGCCGGCCCGGTGCCTGAAGCGGCAGTACCCGTCGAACGGCCACCGGCAGCCG
>JAGRJD010000108.1 GCA_020442915.1 Thiothrix sp.
TGCCGAATCAGACCAGCGAGCATTCCCATCCGGCCAATGCGTTCGAATTTGTTTGTGCGCGCCTGAGCAATCACAGTCCGATCAAGCGGACGGGGAAGAAGCAAAAGCGTGAATTCAATTTCATTTGAAAAAATATAAAGGAATATCAAGTGAGTAGCAATAAAAGAGGCGGAAAGAGACCGGGGGCAGGCAGGCCAAAAGGCACTCCGAACAAAGCAACCTCGGCAGTGAAGGAGTTCGCCCAGGAATACACAGAAGTGGCACTGATGGCACTGGTTGAGATCGTGAAGAACAAAGACGCGCCGCATGCTGCCCGCGTGTCTGCGGCGAATTCAATACTCGACCGTGGACATGGGAAACCTACCCAAACGATTGCAGGGGACAAGAGCAGCCCGGTGACGATTGATTTCGGGTCACTTTTTTCTGGGACCGATTGACGTTAACACCGGTCCTTTCCATCACTCAGCCACCTGCATCTCCCTTGCTCGCTGCACGATGTAGCGGTAGCGCTCGCCAAGGGCCATTTTTGCACGCAGGCGCTCGGCGGGGTCGGGGATGCGGCTGGTGGCGGCCAGACTTTTTGACATCAGCTCCTTCGAGACTTCGTACTTCGGGATTTCCCCGCGTAGCAGTTGGCTGACGACGGCTTTCCCGAGCGTGCTTCTTTTCTCATACAGCGCGGCCCTGATTTCTTCTTCGGTCCAGCGCTTGCGCTTATAGTAGCCAACCAGATCCAGCATTTTCCGGTAGGCGCGGGTGCGGTCTTCCAGCAACTGTTCCAGTTGCCCGTCGATAAATTCAGGTGACATGGATACCGGCGTATCAATGGCCTGCTTGAATTCGCTGGAATAACTGGCGATTTTGTTTTTCGTCTGACCGCTGGCGGACAGGCCCAGCGTGGTCATGTCCTGCGTGGTGACGCGGAAACCGGCCAAAGCCAGGAAGGCATCGGCTGCCGTGAAGCGCTTTCCACCGCGCGAAACATTGCCACCCACATTGGCGGCAAATTCGTTGATGAGGGACGAAATGCCACCCTCGCTGCGCCCGTCCTCACCGACGGTGCCGGCCAGTGCGCGGCCAAAGTCCTTGGCATTCTGGATGACACCTGGGCCGAACTGGCTGGCAGCGTAGCCCATCAGTTCGCTGATGTGCTGGCTGTTCTCTACCGGGTGCCTGATCAGGTCTTCCAGCGTGATGCCTTGGCCGTAGATCGGCCTGCCGTAGCTGTTGTTATTGGCGGCAATCTCGGCAAAGCCGTTGGCGGCAATGTCCATGCTGTAGAATGGCTCACCGGCATTCAGGAGCATTTGTGCACCGCCCGACCACAGACCGGAGAGGAATCCGTCGGCTTTCGCGCCCTCCTGCCACCCCTCACGAATCGCGCGCACCACGTACTCAGACGGCACCAGTGACGTGAGGTCGACGTAGCGCATGCCGGTTTCACCGTTGCCCAGGTACAGGCGCAGTTGCCCGCGTCGCCAGTCAGAGCCGAAGTGATCCAGCGCTTCATCGTCTTCGTCTTCGATCCCGGACAGCATCATGGAGAGGGAGGCCAGTATTCCCGGCATCACATAAGCGGTAAAGAGTCCAGCAGCACGCTTGACGGCCATCTTGCGCCATTGCGGGTTGCCAGTTTCCTGATAACGCCTCCAGTCACCTCCCATGTAAACGATGTTGTTGGCGAGTGTGCGGAACATTTCGGCCGGGAATGCCACGAACGGCCCCATCAGCGGGAACTGGCGTAACTGCTGGACAGCACGCGGCACCATCGAGTAGGTTGGCATGGTGTCGCGCACGCGGCGGGCCGCTTCCTGTTCGGCGGCTTCCTGTGCCATGCCGGTTTTTTTCAGGTCAGACACATCCTTTTCAAAGGCGATGATTTTGAAGAAATCGTCACTGAACTGGTAGGTGCGGAGCAAGACGCTCCATGTTTTTCCAGCCAGTCCCTTTTCGTGGACTTCGCCGGTCATCTGGTGGAAGTCGTTGAAGATGCGCTCCAGTTCGCCGGAGTTGGACCCGTCCCGGCGCACGCCCAGGCGGACGTATTTCTGGTTCAGGGCGGCAGCCTGTTCATTGCTGAGCTTCAGGTTGCCAGACCATGCACCCACCCGGTTACGGGCCTGATACACCAGTTTCAGGGTGTCGGTGAAATTGCTGTGGGGTGAATGCCCGGTAGCGGCCAGCAACAGGAATCCGCTCAGGAAGTTGCGGGCTTGCGTGGTTGGTGCGGCTACGGTTTTCCCCAGTTTTACGGCGGCAGAGAACTGCACCAGAGAGCGGAACAGGGCGTGATCGGTCAGGGGCTGAAATGAGCCCAATTCTTCCAAATCCTTCTTGAAATCCCGGTCAATCCATACCCCTTGCAGGGCGGAATAGCTGGCGCTGTCCGGGAACTGGACGAAACGGTTATCCTCGGGTTGTTTGCCGATGTGGGCAATACCGGGCATGCCCAGCAGCAGGTTCCGTAACTGCATCTGGTACTGCTGGCGGGCGATGTATTCACTGGTCTGTACCAGTGTGTTGGCGTAGTTGTATACGGGGTCGGTGTACTCTCCCAGCACGGCACGCAGTTCAGGGGCCAAGTCCTTGCGCCGCTTCATGATGCCTTCGTTGGTGCCTTCCCCGGCGGTAGCAAAGGCAATCATGCTGTCATTGCCGCGCGTGCTTTCCAGCCATGCGTTGAGCTTGCCGGTAGCGACGGTTTCGGTCAGCTTGTCCTCACGCATCAGGTATTCAATCGCGGCCCGGTATTCCGGCTTTTTCTTCACTTTGTCGACCCACTTCGGATCAGAAAACGCTTGATAGGAGCGATTGAGGTACTGGCCGAGATTGCCGGTGATGGTGTTGATCTGGCCTTGCAGCCTGGCAATGTTGAGTAGTTGCGGCGGGATTTTAACCTTTTTGTCACCGGCCTTGAGTTGCGGAATGATCTTCAGCAGGGCTTCCTTTCCTTCCGGGGTCAGCTCGTCAATCCGCATCTGCATTTCGCGGTATTTCTCGCTGATGAGATTGCTGGACAAGGCGTCGATGCGCTCGCGGAATACCTGCACTTGCGCTTGCATGCGCTCATTGCCGTAACGCTGTTTGCCGATCAGTGCCTGATGGAATTCATCCTGTTCCGCACGGGTCAGATCGGCGCGGTGCTTGCCGTAGATGTTTTGAATCACGGCTTCCAGTGCCACGATGTCCGAAATCACCTGATCGTGTGTTGCTGCCCGGTTCCAGTCGATCCCCCGGCGGGCATCCGCGACATTGCGACCGATGGTGGAGTTGGCCCCCAGGTGGCGGGCAGTCCATTTTTTGACTGCCTCCCACTGGGTCTTTTTGTCGCCAACGGCAAGCTGCTTAACGGTCTCAGTTCTGTCCTGCAGGGTCTGTTTCTGGCCGTCCATGTAGCGCCGGAAGCGGATGGCTTTGGTGTTGCGTCCGTCGTTCATGGCTTTGATGTCGGCCATGCTGTGGGCCTTGGCAGCTTCCTGCGGGGCAATGTGGAAGCGGATATCGTCGTTGGTGGGGCTGAATGCGCCGGTGTTGTCGGTGGCGGATTTGACCTGGTTGGGGTGGAAGGCGGCTATTTCCAGCGTACCATCATTGAACG
>JAGRJD010000109.1 GCA_020442915.1 Thiothrix sp.
TCAATGTGGTCTTCCCATGGTCAACGTGACCAATCGTTCCAACGTTAACGTGCGGCTTGGTGCGCTCAAACTTGCCTTTTGCCATTATTCACCTTTTCTCAAAACGGCCTGTACCACACTGGCAGGGGCCTCTGCATATTTTGCAAACTCCATGGAGTAACTGGCACGCCCCTGAGTCGCTGACCGCAGGTCAGTGGCATAGCCGAACATTTCACCCAATGGAACTTCTGCACGAATGATTTTTCCGGAAGGAGCATCATCCATCCCCTGAACCAGGCCACGACGCCGGTTCAGATCCCCCATGACATCACCCATGTAATCTTCCGGTGTCGCCACCTCAACCTTCATGACCGGCTCCAGCAGTACCGGATCGGCCTTCAGCACACCATCACGGACGGCCATGGAAGCGGCAATCTTGAAGGCCATTTCATTGGAATCCACATCATGGAACGAGCCATCAAACAGGGTGACAGCCAGATCAACCAGCGGATAGCCAGCCAGCACACCATTGCCCATCTGCTCCTGCACACCTTTATCAATGGCCGGATAATACTCGCGTGGCACACTGCCACCAACCACTTGCTCCCGAAACTTGTAACCCTGCCCTTCCGGCAGCGGCTCCAGTCGCAGCCAGACATGGCCATACTGACCACGCCCGCCACTCTGGCGGATAAACCGCCCTTCCACCTCAACCGTGCTACGAATGGTTTCACGGTAGGCCACCTGGGGCGCACCCACATTGCACTCGACCTTGAACTCACGCTTCATGCGGTCGACGATAATATCCAGGTGCAGCTCACCCATGCCGGAAATAATGGTCTGGCCCGAATCCGGATCGGTATGCACCCGGAACGACGGGTCCTCCTGCGCCAGCCGCGACAGGGCAAGCCCCATTTTTTCCTGATCCGCCAGCGAGCGGGGTTCCACCGCCACCGAGATGACCGGCTCGGGAAAGTCCATGCGTTCCAGCGTGATGACACGATGCAGGTCGGACAGGGTATCCCCTGTCGTCACTTCCTTGAGACCGACAGCAGCGGCAATATCACCGGCCCGGACCTCCCTGATCTCTTCACGCGAATTGGCATGCATCTGCAGAATGCGCCCGATGCGCTCACGTTTGGACTTGACCGGGTTGTAGATCACATCCCCGCTCTTGAGCACCCCGGAATAGACCCGGAAAAAAGTCAACGCACCGACATGGGGATCAGTCGCAATCTTGAAAGCCAGCGCGGCAAACGGATCATCGTCTGTCGGGTGACGCTCGGCCACCGTCTCCGCCGCGTCATTCAGCACACCCTTGATGGCCGGCACATCGGTCGGTGCCGGCAGATAACGCACCACACCATCCAGCAGGGCCTGCACACCCTTATTCTTGAAAGCAGAGCCGCACATAACCGGAACAACCTCATTGGCCAGCACCCGCAGACGCAGCCCCTGATGAATGTCCGCCTCATCCAGAGACCCCGTCTCCAGATACTTCTCCATCAGCGCCTCACTGGCTTCAGCTGCAGCCTCAACCATTTTTTCGCGCCAGGACACACAGTCAGCCACCTGATCAGCCGGAATATCCTGCTCAACATAGGTCATCCCCATATTGGCCTCATCCCAATAGATGGCCTTCATGCGCACCAGATCAACCACACCCGTGAATGCGTCCTCGGCACCGATCGGCAACTGAACTGGTACCGGGACCGAACCCAGACGCGAGGCAATCTGGCTCACCACACGCAAAAAGCTGGCTCCGGCACGATCCATCTTGTTGACGAATGCCATGCGCGGCACATGGTATTTGCCGGCCTGCCGCCACACCGTTTCGGATTGCGGCTCCACACCGCCGACAGCACAGAAAACGGCAACAGCCCCATCCAGCACCCGCAACGAGCGCTCCACCTCAATGGTGAAGTCCACGTGCCCCGGCGTATCAATGATATTGATGCGATGTTGCGTAAACTGCTGATCCATGCCGGACCAGAAGCAGGTCGTGGCAGCCGAAGTAATGGTAATGCCGCGCTCCTGTTCCTGCTCCATCCAGTCCATGACAGCAGCACCATCATGTACTTCACCGATTTTATGGGAAACACCGGTATAGAACAGAATACGTTCTGTTGTGGTTGTTTTCCCCGCATCAATATGGGCCATGATGCCGATATTGCGGTAAAGATCAATGGGCGTCTGGCGCGACATGAAACATGGTTCCGGTTAACAGATCAGTTCAATATTCACCAACGGAAGTGGGCAAAGGCCCGGTTGGCTTCCGCCATGCGATGGGTGTCCTCACGCTTTTTCACGGCAGAGCCACGCTTCTCGGCAGCATCCATCAGCTCGCCTGCCAGCTTGCGCGCCATTGAACGCTCACCACGCTTGCGGGCGGCCTCAATCAACCAGCGCATCGCCAGCGCATTCTGGCGGGAAGGACGCACTTCCACCGGCACCTGATAGGTCGCACCACCGACACGGCGGGCCTTGACCTCAACGGCAGGACGTACATTGTCCAGCGCCTGATCCAGCACCCCCAACCCGTCACCGCCCTTTTTCTGGCCGATTTCAGCCAGGGCACCATAAATGATTTTTTCAGCAACAGACTTCTTGCCATCCCGCATGACGGCATTCATGAACTTGCTCAACATCTGGCTGCCGAATTTCGGATCCGGCAGGACTTCACGTTTGGGGACTTCTCTTCTTCTAGGCATGATCTTGACTCAATTAACTCTTGGGACGCTTCGCACCGTACTTGGAGCGGGCCTGTTTGCGATTCTTTACGCCCTGGGTGTCCAGACTGCCACGCACGGTATGATAACGCACGCCCGGCAGGTCCTTGACACGACCACCCCGGATCAGCACCGTGGAGTGCTCCTGCAGGTTGTGGCCCTCGCCGCCAATATAGCTGGTCACTTCGAACCCGTTACTCAGACGTACACGCGCCACCTTGCGCAGAGCCGAGTTCGGCTTCTTGGGTGTCGTGGTATACACGCGGGTGCAGACACCGCGACGCTGCGGGCATGCCTCCAGTGCAGGCACATTGCTTTTTTCAACTTTGCGTTGACGCGGCTTGCGCACCAACTGATTAACGGTTGCCATTAAAAAACTATCTCCTAAGGCTATGAGGAAGATTCGGCCTGTCGAAACCCCATAAGAACAACAGACCGGCAACCGGTCTGTTTAAAGGTCGCAAGATTTTAGGGACGCATCAGGCATCTGTCAAGGAATGATTACGGTAAATGAGCCGGCGACAGGACTGCAAACCGGCTGCAACCCTCCCTGACCGTACCAGGCGCTCCTACTCAAAATCATCATTCAATCCGGCGGCATCACTCTCGAAGCCGTCATCCGGTTCGGTCGCACGGGTACGGGAAACCATACGCTCCGGTGTATAGGTACGCTCGGCAGCAAAAGCCTTTTCAATTGAAAGCGGATCACGCTCCCGACGGCGCTGTTCATGATAGGCCAGACCGGTACCCGCCGGAATCAGACGTCCGACAATAACATTTTCCTTCAGGCCGCGCAGATCATCCCGCGCACCGCGCACGGCTGCATCGGTCAGAACCCGCGTGGTTTCCTGGAACGAGGCAGCGGATACAAAGGAGTCCGTCACCAGAGAGGCTTTGGTGATCCCCATCAGCACCCGGTCGAACTTGACCAGCAGCTTGCTCTCTTCCGCCAGTTTTTTGTTGACCTCGACCACCCGCCAGTAGTCGGTCTGCTCACCGCGCAGGAAATCACTGTCACCGGCATCCAGAATGTCGACTTTACGCATCATCTGGCGCACGATGACTTCAATGTGCTTGTCATTGATACCCACACCCTGAAGGCGATAGACATCCTGGATTTCCTTGACCAGGTATTCGGCCAGTGCCGTGGCTCCCAGCAGGCGCAGAATGTCGTGCGGATTCGGCTCTCCATCCACAATCACCTCACCCCGCGTGACTTTCTCACCCTCAAACACATTCAGGTTGCGCCACTTCGGAATCAGCTCTTCGTACTGCTCACCGTCTTCAGTGGTAATCACGATACGCTGCTTGCCCTTGGTTTCCTTGCCGAAGGAAATGGTACCGGTCAGCTCGGCCAGAATGGCACCATCCTTGGGCCGACGGGCTTCAAACAGGTCGGCAACCCGTGGCAGACCCCCGGTGATGTCGCGGGTTTTTGAAGATGCCTGCGGCAGACGCGCCAAGACCTCACCCACCTCCACATTGGCACCGTTGGTAGTGGTGACAATCGCTCCGGCAGGCAGCGGATACTGCACCGGAATGCGGGTATTCTCGAAGAAAATGTTATTGCCATGGGCATCCATCAACCGCACCGTCGGGCGGGCATCACGGCCACTGGGCGGACGGCTTTTCGGGTCCATGACCTCAATCGAGGACAGGCCGGTGATCTCGTCCACCTTGGTCTGCACCGTAATATTGTCATTGAAATCGATGAACTCGATCCGGCCCGACACCTCCGAAATAATCGGATGGGTATGCGGGTCCCATTCGGCCACTGCACGCCCGGCCTCGACCCGCTCGCCCTCGCTGACCTTCACGATCGCACCATAAGGCAGCTTGTAGCGCTCCTTGTCACGGCCATTGTCATCCACCACACCCAGCTCACCGGAGCGGGAGACGGCCACCAGATTGCCCTGCTTGTTGGTAACGGTCTTGACATTGATCAGGTGCACCTTGCCTCCGGACTTGACGGAAATGCCGCTTTCCGCCGCCGCCCGGCTGGCCGCCCCCCCGATATGGAAGGTGCGCATGGTCAGCTGGGTCCCGGGCTCGCCGATGGACTGCGCGGCGACGATGCCGACGGCCTCACCGATGTCGACCAGCTTGCCGGTGGCCATCGACCGGCCGTAGCACATCGCGCACACCCCGGCGGCGC
>JAGRJD010000110.1 GCA_020442915.1 Thiothrix sp.
TTAGGCCACTACCCCCTCAAGATAGCGTGTCTACCAATTCCACCACGTCGGCACATGTAAAAACAAAACCCTGCATTATTGCTTCACTGCTGCCGGGCAGGCTGTGTCGTCCCGGTATCAGCTGCAACAGGTGCAGATTCAGACGATGGTGCTACCGGCACTTCAACAGAAGCAGCGGACGCAGCCGGA
Organism: Thiothrix sp.; assembly: GCA_020442915.1. Taxonomy (GTDB): domain Bacteria; phylum Pseudomonadota; class Gammaproteobacteria; order Thiotrichales; family Thiotrichaceae; genus Thiolinea. The sequence goes on from JAGRJD010000110.1 coordinate 190, forward strand.
ACCTCGCCATTATCAGCAGGTGCTGCCGGCTCACTCTGAGCAGCCGGGGCGACCACCGGTACCTCACTGTTACTGCCAGCCGGTACAGCCGGAACCTCGCTCTGGGCCGGAGCCTGTTGCTGTTCGGTAGCCGTCTGCTGTAATGACTGCATGACATTGCTGGTTGTCGGTGTACGATTGGACACCAGCCACGCCAGCGCGATACAGTTTATAAAGAAAACAGTGGCCAGTATAGCCGTGGTACGGCTCAAAAAATTACCGGAACCACGTGCACCGAATACCGTACCGGAAGCCCCGCTGCCAAAAGCCGCTCCGGCATCGGCACCTTTTCCATGCTGCATCAGTACCAGCACGATAATGCCGACGGAAACAATAATCTGAACAATCAACAATAAATTATAAAGCATTTGTCAACTTCTGTTAGCCCTGCTGACCCTGCAGATGCCCTGCCTGGCAGATAGCAAGAAACTCCTGCGCATCCAGTGCGGCACCACCAATCAGGCCACCATCAATATCGGCCATTGCAAACAACTCGGCGGCATTGGCACTTTTGACACTGCCACCGTACAAAATCCGGGTCTTTGCGGCCACACCGGCATCCTGCCGCGCAATACGGCTGCGGATGAAGGCATGTACGTCCTGCGCCTGCTGCGGAGTCGCTGTCCTGCCGGTACCAATGGCCCAGACCGGCTCATAGGCAATGACAGCATCGGTCAATGCACCGGCACCTTCCAGTGCCAGTACGGCATCCAGCTGCCGGGCCACTACCGCCTCAGTCACACCCTGCTCGCGCTCGTCCAGGGTTTCCCCCACACACAGGAGCGGCATCAATCCCTGACGACGGACAGCAGCAAATTTGTACGCCGTATCCTGATCCTGCTCACCAAACAGGCTGCGGCGCTCGGAATGGCCGACAATGACACAGCGACAGCCACAGTCTTTCAGCATGGGCGCGGATACCTCACCGGTAAAGGCACCACGGTCCTGCACGCTGGCATCCTGTGCACCCAACGCCACCCGACTGCCCGCCAGCTGTGCCTGTACCGCAGGCAGATAGACATACGGCGGGCAGACGGCAATATCCACCTCTGTCAGCTCCCGTGCACCCTGCACGACCGCAGAAGCCAGACGGACAACCGAGTGGCTGTTTCCGTTCAACTTCCAGTTTCCAGCAACCAGAATCCTGCGCATGCGTGTTTCCTCATAGCCATGCCACAGCCAAACCCGCGACAGTGATTTCAGCAAGGGCGAAAGAGTACCGGGACTGCCAGAAGAAATCAATGATTTTCATCAGGCTGCCTGACGTACCACGGAAGCCAGCTCCTCTGCCAAGGCAGTGGTCTCGGAGGCATCCTCGCCCTCGACCATAACCCGGATCAACGGCTCGGTACCCGAAGCACGCAGCAGCACCCGGCCACGCTCGCCCAGACGCTGCTCGGCATCCGCAACAGCCAGCCGGATCGGCTCGGAACGGTCCGGATCAATGCGTTGGGCAACCGGAACATTGACCAGGGTCTGCGGGTACTTGCTCATGACCTGTTTGACCTCATGCAGGGGACGGGCAGCATTCAGCATGGCTTTCAGCACCTGCAGGGCTGCCACGATACCGTCACCGGTCGGAATATGGTCACGCACGATCACATGCCCTGAGGATTCGCCACCCAGATAGCAGTTATGCTCCAGCATCAGCTCCATCACATAGCGATCGCCCACCTTGGCCCGATAAAATGGCAACCCCATGCGCAGGATGGCCTTCTCCAGCCCGAGATTGCTCATCAGTGTACCCACGACCCCGGCCCGGAGCAGCTCCTCCTGCCGCCGGTCATGAGCAATGATGCCCAAGGCCTCATCACCATTGACCATCTCACCCCGGCTGTCCACCAGAATCAGGCGGTCCCCATCACCATCCAGGGCGATTCCGACATCGGCGCGGTACTTCTGCACCATGTCCTGCAGGTGCCCGATCGAGGTGGCCCCGCACTGATCATTGATATTGAGACCGTTCGGCTCGTTAGCCGTGGGAATGACATCTGCACCCAGTTCACTGAATACATCCGGTGCCACATGATAAGTGGCGCCATTGGCACAATCCACCACCAGACGCAAGCCCTTGAGCGACATATCCCCCGGCAATGCTCGCTTGCAGAACTCGATGTAACGCCCGGCAGCATCATCTATGCGCACCGCACGCCCCAGCTCCTCGGAACTGACCGTAACCAGTTCCTGCTCCAGATAGCACTCAATCGCTTCCTCCACGGCATCCGGCAGTTTCATGCCATCGGAAGAGAAAAATTTGACACCATTGTCATAATAAGGGTTATGGGAGGCACTGATGACAATCCCTGCAGAAGCCCGGAATGCCCGGGTCAGGTAGGCAATCGCCGGAGTCGGCATCGGCCCCAGCAGACGCACATGCACACCCGCCGCTTCCAGTCCGGCCTGCAGCGCGGACTCCAGCATGTAACCGGAAACACGCGGGTCCTTGCCGATCAGAACCAGCGGATGCCCATTGGTGGTCAGCACCTTGCCTGCCGCCCAGCCCAGCTTGAGCACAAAATCCGGTGTCATGGGATAGACCCCGACCCGTCCCCGTACACCATCGGTGCCAAAATACTTTCTCGCCATTATTTTTCCTGTTCAATATCCGCCTTCGGAACCAGTCATCACTTATAGCACATTTATGTGGCACCAGCCCGTCGTTACCGTAAACCGGCTCAAGCTCCAGACATGGCAGGGGCGCGGAATTCCGCGCCCCTGAATCACGAGATACGATGCGATCCCGACCGCACCCAGCCTCAATGTGAGCTGGCCGGGTCTCCCACCACGCCATCACCATCGTTGCCTGTCGGCTTGGAGCGGCGACGGGAAGGCTTCATGCCTTCATCATCACTGTCATTCCAGTCGGGTGGCGGTGGCGGGTCTTCACCCCGCATAATGGCCGATATCTGGTCACTGTCGATGGTTTCATACTTGATCAGCGCCTTGGCCATGGCATGCAGCGTGTCCATCTGCTCCACCAGGATATTCCGGGCCCGCTGGTAGTTACGCTCAATCACCTCCCGGATTTCCTCATCAATCGCATGTGCCGTGTCATCCGACATGTGCTTGTGCTGGGTCACGGTACGGCCCAGAAAGACCTCACCCTCATCTTCCGAATAGGCCAACGGCCCCATGCGGTCAGACAGGCCCCACTTGGTCACCATATTGCGCGCAATATCGGTGGCCCGCTCAATGTCATTGGAAGCACCGGTCGTCACCTTCTCAGCACCAAAGATCAGCTCTTCGGCAATCCGCCCGCCGTACAGACTGGAAATCTTGCTCTCCAGACGCTGCTTGCTGTTGCTGTAACGGTCCTCCTCCGGCAGGAACATGGTGATGCCCAAAGCACGGCCACGCGGAATGATGCTCACCTTGTAAACCGGGTCTTCCTCCGGCACATTCAGCCCCACAATGGCGTGCCCGGCCTCATGATAGGCCGTCATGCTCTTTTCAGCCTCACTCATGACCATGGACTTGCGCTCAGCCCCCATCATGATCTTGTCCTTGGCCTTTTCAAACTCGTCCATGTCCACGGTGCGCTTGTTGGAACGGGCGGCAAACAGGGCGGCCTCATTGACCAGATTGGCCAGGTCCGCACCGGAAAAACCCGGTGTACCGCGCGCAATCAGGGCCGGCTTGACATTGTCACCAATCGGCACCTTGCGCATATGCACCTTGAGTATCTGCTCACGGCCACGTACATCCGGCAATGGGACCACCACCTGACGGTCAAAGCGCCCCGGACGCAACAGCGCCGGATCAAGCACATCCGGACGGTTGGTGGCAGCGATCACGATGATGCCTTCACTGCCTTCAAAACCGTCCATTTCCACCAGCAGCTGGTTCAGGGTCTGCTCGCGCTCGTCATGACCGCCGCCCAGCCCGGCCCCGCGCTGGCGACCAACGGCATCAATCTCGTCGATGAAAATGATGCAGGGAGCATGTTTTTTGGCCTGCTCAAACATGTCACGCACGCGTGAGGCCCCCACACCCACAAACATTTCCACGAAATCAGAGCCGGAAATACTGAAAAACGGTACTTTGGCCTCGCCGGCAATGGCTTTGGCCAGCAGGGTCTTGCCGGTACCCGGTGAGCCCACCATCAGCACGCCACGCGGAATTTTGCCGCCCAGCTTCTGAAACTTGCCCGGATCACGCAGGAACTCGACCAGTTCGCCCACTTCGTCCTTGGCCTCGTCACAGCCGGCCACATCGCTGAAATTCACCTTGACCTGATCCTCGGTCATCATGCGCGCCCGGCTCTTGCCGAAGGACATGGCTCCACGGCCACCGCCGCCGCCCTGCATCTGGCGCATGATATATATCCACAGGCCGATAATGAGCAGAAACGGTACCCAGCTGATGATGATATCCCAGAAAATGGAGCGCTCTTCCGGCGGTGCGGCGTTGACCACAACCCCATGCCCCAGCAGATCATTGACCAGTTCCGGATCATCCGGAGGGCTGTAGGTGGTGAAACGGCCCCCGTTGGCAGTAAGTCCGATGATCTTCTGCCCCTTGATTTCCACTTCTTTCACCGATCCGCTTTTAACACTGTCGATAAACTCGGAGTAGGACAGTGACGCAGCGGCCTGGGTGGGCACACTGAACTTACTGAAAACGGCGATGAGCACAAAGGCAATGACAGCCCAGATCAGTAAATTTTTTGTCAATTCATTCATGGAAACTTCCCCATTCCCGCTTCATGGTTTGCATTGCTGCGCAATTCATCATAATTCAGCCAATTTTATACCAAAAAACCTAAACCCAGCACATATACTTCACGACTCCGGGGTCTTGATGCTGAAGGCTTGCGAATTTTAACCACCCGGAAATGTTCACGCACCTGCTGCACAAAGCGGTCCGAACCCTCGCCCTGAAACAGCTTGACCAGAAAACCGCCATCCGGCTTCAATACCCGCCCGGCCATATCCAGTGCCAGTTCACACAGGTAAATGGCCCGTGGTTGATCAACGGCACCCATACCACTCATATTGGGGGCCATATCGGAAATCACAAGATCGGTCCTGTCCTCCCCCAATAACGCCAACAGCTGCTCAAACACAAGCGGATGCTGGAAATCCCCCTGTACAAACTCGACAAATGGCAAAGGATCCAGCGGCAGGATGTCACTGGCCACCACCCGCCCCCGGCTTCCCACCAGCCGGGAGGCGTACTGGCTCCAGCCACCGGGCGCCGCCCCCAGATCCAGCACCCTGCAGCCTGGAAACAGTAAGTGGTCCTTTTCCTGCATTTCCTGCAGCTTGTAAACGGCGCGCGAGCGGAAACCGTCCTGCCGGGCCCGCCTCACGTATTCGTCATCAAAATGCTCACGCAGCCAGCGCTGGCTGCTCCTGCTTCTTGCCATGGTAAAGCTTTACTGATTAAACTCGCGCAATTTCGGAAGCCTAACATGGATTTGAAGGACACGCAGAAAAAGCACCTGAAAGGTTTGGGTCATGCCCTCCGTCCGGTGGTCATGGTCGGCCAGCACGGTCTGAAGGACAGCATTCTTGAGGAAATCACCATTGCCCTGGAGCACCACCAGCTGATCAAGATCAGAATCAGCGTGGGCGACCGCGACAGGCGGGACGAACTGCTGGCCCAGATACTCGAACACAGCACAGGGGCAACATTGATCCAGCAGATCGGTAATACCGCCCTGCTTTATCGCGTCAACCCCAAAAAACCCAGCCTGCTTGCGACCCCTGCCTGAGCCGCTGCCCCTGCCCCACCAAACGGGCAAAGCAAAAACAGCGCCGGTTTCACCCTGACGCTGTCTGCACACTGAAACGCCCACCGCCTCAATACAGCAGGGAAAACATCTTGCCACGGTATTTCTTCACCAGTGGACTGGCCGCCCCCAGCAGCTCAAAGGTATTCAGCAACCCCTGCCGCCCTGCATCCTCACCAAAGCTGCGGTCCTTCTGCATGACAGCAAGGTAAAGCTTCAGTCCGGCTTCAGCCTCACCCTGTGCCACCCGCACCCGCGCCAGTTCCAGCATGGCTTCCAGATCATCCGGGTCTGCTGCCAGACGCTGCTCCAGTGCACTGCTGTCCTCATCCGAAGCCTCACTCCGGAGACGGGCCATCTTGATGTCGGCCCGCAACTGCTGCAGGCGCTCCGGCGGCACATCCGCATTTTCCGGCAGGGATTGTGCCAGCTGTTCTGCCTCATCCAGCTCCCCCTGCTGCAGCAGCATGAGTGCCAGATCCAGAACCGCCTCATGATAGTCCGGCTCATGCTGCACCACCTGACGCATCAGGTCCAGCGCGCCTTCGGCATCACCCTCTTCATGCATGGCCAGCGCCTGCTGGTGATACGGTGCCGTCATGCGCATCCGGTGCTTGTTGATGAACTGGCGCACCTCGCTTTCCGGCAGGGCACCCATAAACTCATCCACCATGCGCCCCCCCTTGAACACCTTGACCGTCGGTAGGCTGCGCACCCCGAACTGGGCTGCCAGCTCACGATTCTGATCCGTATCGACCTTGGCCAGAATGAAGCCGCCCTGGTACTCATCCGCCAGACGGGCCAGCATGGGCATGAGGGTTTTGCAGGGTTGACACCAGTCAGCCCAGAAATCCACCAGAACCGGAACCTGCAACGAATTCTGCAATACAACCTGGGCAAAGTTCTGTGCATTTGCCTCGAAGATATAAGGTGATTCAGCCATCATAAAATCCTGACAAGAAGGGACAGCCTTAACATGGGGATGCGACACGGAAGTTCAAGTAAAAAAAGCCGGCCTGCAAACGCAGACCGGCACTCAAGAGAGACTCGGCAATTCGGACCACTTTCAACTCAAGGGAAGAAGTGGACTGAACTGAAGTTGATGATGCCTGAGAAGCAATGGCCTGTCATGCCTTCAAAGCAGCAAATGAAGATATTCACTTTTAATAAAAAAGCGCTTGACAAATATCATTCATGATGATAAAGGAGCCGTATTCCGGCACGATGGAGCGGTGCAAGAAAAAGCACAATGCCTGGGTTGGCTAAATTTAAGCCACTCCAGAATCATAAAAAAACCAGCTTGAAGCTGGCTTTCTGAAGTGACTGACAATGGTGCCGAAGAAAGGACTTGAACCTTCACGGGGTTTCCCCCACTAACACCTGAAGCTAGCGCGTCTACCAATTCCGCCACTTCGGCTGTCCCTGTGTCAGAGGCGCGTAGAGTAGCGCCTTCATTTTTTTTTGTCAAACACAAAATCAGGGTTTTTGTTATGATTGCGCCACACTCAATCACTATGGACAGCCGTGAGACTCAAAGACCCTTTTCTTGAGCGTGAAGCCGAGAAGTACCAGAACCCGATTCCCAGTCGTGAACTTATTCTCCAGACCCTGGAGCAGCGCAGACAGCCGCTGGATTTCTTCAGCCTGAGCGATGCACTGGGCCTGGCGGATGAACAGGACCTGGACGCCCTGCGCAAGCGTCTGCGGGCCATGGAGCGGGATGGGCAGCTGCTGTTCAATCGCCGCAAGCAGTATGTACCGGTGGCCCAGACTGATCTGGTAGCCGGGCGGGTCATGGGACACCCGGACGGGTTCGGCTTTCTGATTCCGGATGATGGCAGCCCCGACCTTTACCTGCACAACAAGCAGATGTCCGGCCTGATGCACGGTGATCGCATTCTGGCCAGTGTACGCGGCATTGACCCCAAAGGCCGGCGCGAAGGTGCCGTGGTCGAGGTGCTGGAGCGCGGTACCGAACAGGTAGTCGGACGCTTTCTGGTTGAAAGTGGCGTCGCCTTCGTGGTGCCGGACAATTCACGCATCGCCCATGACATCCTGATCAGCCCCGATCACGTCAACGGTGCCAGCCAGGGGCAGATCGTGGTGGCACGCATTGTGGAGCAGCCGACTCGGCGGGCCCAGCCCATCGGCCAGATCATCGAGGTGCTGGGTGATCACATGGCCCCCGGTATGGAAATCGACATAGCCCTGCGCAGCCACGAATTACCCTTTGAATGGCCGGAAGATGTACGCCAGGAAGCCGCAGCCCTGGCCGATACCGTCCCTGAAAAAGCCAAGGCTGGGCGCATGGACCTGCGTAGCCTGCCACTGGTCACCATTGATGGTGCTGATGCCCGCGATTTTGATGATGCAGTCTACTGTGAGCGTCAGGGCAAACACTGGCGCCTGCTGGTGGCGATTGCCGATGTCTCCCACTATGTCCGGCTGAAAAGCCCACTGGACCGTGAAGCCAGCCTGCGCGGCACCTCGGTCTACTTTCCGGGCGAGGTCATCCCCATGCTGCCGGAAGCCCTGTCCAACGGCCTGTGCTCCCTGAATCCGCAAGTTGACCGCCTGTGCCTGGTGTGTGAAATTCACGTGGATGACCATGGCCGGATTCTCTCCCACACGTTCCACGAAGCCGTGATGCACTCGCACGCCCGCCTGACCTATGACGCAGTGGCGCGCATGGTGGTCGAACGTGACGAAGCCGCACGCAGCGGGCATCCGCAACTGCTGCCGCACCTCGACAACCTGTACCGCCTGTTTCAGGTATTGCTGCAGGCCCGCCAGCGTCGGGGGGCCATTGACTTTGAAACCGTGGAAACCCGTATTGTCTTCGGTGAAGACCGCAAGATCGCCCAGCTATTGCCCCGCGAGCGCAATGATGCCCACCGCATCATTGAGGAATGCATGATCCTTGCCAATGTCTGTGCAGCCCGCTTTCTGACCCGGCATGAAATGCCAACCCTGTACCGCAACCACGACTATCCGGACCCGGACAAACTGGAGGACCTGCGCACTTTCCTCGCAGGTATCGGCCTGTCACTGGGCGGTGGTGCGGAGCCGGAACCGTCGGATTATGCCCGGGTCATGGAGCAGGCCCAGGGCCGACCCGACCTGCACCTGATCCAGACCGTACTGCTGCGCTCCCTCTCCCAGGCACTTTACGGCCCGGACGGCATCGGCCATTTCGGACTGGCGCTGGATGATTATGCGCACTTCACCTCCCCGATCCGGCGCTATCCGGACCTGCTGGTACACCGGGGCATCCGCCACATACTCCAGGGAGGGAACAAGGACAACTTCCCTTACGGCCATAACGACATGCAGTCGCTGGGCGAGCACTGCTCCATGACCGAACGCCGGGCCGATGATGCCACCCGCGACGTGGAAGCCTGGCTCAAATGCGAATACATGCAGGAACATGTCGGTGAAAGCTTTGATGGCATCATCTCCGCCGTCACCGGCTTCGGCCTGTTTGTGGAGCTCAGCGGCATCTTTGTCGAAGGACTGGTCCATGTCACCGCCCTGACCAATGAATATTACAAGTTTGATCCCGTCCGCCACCGCCTGACAGGCCAGAACAGCGGACGCACCTTCCGGCTCGGTGACGGCATCCGGGTCACGGTGGCCCGGGTGGACCTGGACGAGCGCAAGATTGATTTCGTGCTGGCGGATGCCGGCGAGGCCGTACCGGCGTCAGGCCCGGAGGGTGATGCGATACCCCATGCCAGACCGGGAAAAAGCAAGGCCCGTGGCAAACCCGGAAGTACCAGGGCCGACGTCGCCAGCGCCGGCAAAGGCAAACGCCGGAAAAAACGCTGACGGCAGACAGATACCGCAGGGACAACAAGCTGGAACCCATGAGCAGGAAAACCACGATTTACGGCATCCATGCGCTGGAGAGCGCACTGCACAACACGCCGGAATACCTTGGCAGCATCTGGCTGGAGCAGGGTGCGCGCGGAGAACGGCTGGCCAGACTGCTGGGCCTGATGGAAACCCTGCAGCTCAAGCCCTGCTACACGGATCAGGACACCCTCACCCGCAAGGCGGGAACCCCGCGTCACCAAGGCATTGTAGCCGAATACCATACAACCCGCAGCCGGGAGGAGAACGACCTTTACGAACTGCTCGACCAGCTTGAGGAAGACCCGTTCCTGCTGGTACTGGACGGCATCACCGACCCGCACAACCTCGGGGCTTGCCTGCGCACGGCAGAAGGTGCCGGCGTGCAGGCCGTGATCGCACCACGCGACAATGCCGCCGGCATCACCCCGACCGTGCGCAAGGTGGCCTCCGGGGCGGCTGAAACCCTGCCCTTCATCACTGTCACCAACCTGGCCCGCACCCTTGACCACCTCAAACAGCGCGGCATCTGGCTCACCGGCACCAGTGACCGGGCGCAGCAGAACCTGTATCAGGCCAGCCTGACCGGCCCCATGGCCCTGATTCTGGGTGCTGAGGGCAAAGGTATCCGGCGCCTGACCGAGGAGCGCTGCGACTTTCTGGTTTCCATTCCCATGGCCGGCCAGGTTTCCAGCCTGAATGTTTCCGTTGCCACCGGCGTCTGTCTGTTTGAAGCTGTCAGACAGCGCCAGAAAGCATAAACTCCGGCAGGCATCCCGCGTTACCGGCAGGTCCGGTAATGATCCGTCATCAAGGAACAGAGCAAGGAAAACACGGCATGAACCCTGCGGTATCAACACCACCAACCGAACACCCCTACCTCACGGCATTCCGTGGCCGCTTTCAGGGCATCATGCGCTGGAACCAGCTCGACGCCTTGTGGGAACAGGTTCTGGCACAGCCGGAGCACCCCTGGTACGTCTATGCGCCCGGCGAACCGCCGCCGGAGCAGCCACTGGAGAGAGCCCGGCTGCAGACCGTGATCCGCGAACTGGATGTCCTCCTGCGCCGCGAACACCGGGAAAACTACTGCGGGATCGTCTATGCGGATGACGTGCAGCATCCCGGTTTCATCAAAGTCTTCGACCCCCACAACCTGGGGGCCACCTGCGGCAGCAGCGCCCATCCGCCCCTGCCCGGCTGGATATTATCCCGCCTGCCCCCCATCAACCTGCCGGCGGCTGTGCAACCTCCCAACAACCGCCGGCGCTGGTGGCGGAACCTGCTGTGGGGAGGTGCCTGAACATGAAGGTCGCCAATAAAATGCGCTGGCTCATTGCCGCCATCATCGCCGTTTCCACCCTGCTGTTTCTGTTGTTTCTATTTTTTGCCACCAGCACCTTTCTGGACTTGTGGACCCGCATGAGCCAACTGCCCGGCTGGCTGGTATATACCTATCTGGCGCTGATCCTGCTGGTCCTGGGTGGCAGCTTCTGGCTGATCTGGCGCCTGTTCCGCAATGAACGCCCCTCACTGCGCCACAAGGCCATGGATGAAAAACAGCTGATGGCGGAAATGGAACAGATGGAGGCTGCCGGCCTCGATATCCGCCATGTGCGTGAAGAGCTCACGCGGCTGCAGGCCCGGCGTTCCACCGGCCAGATCAACATCGCCTTCTTCGGGGATGTGAGCACCGGAAAATCTTCCATCATCAAGGCCATACTGCCGGAACAGAATATCGAAGTCAGCCTGCGCGGTGGCTCCACACGTGAAATCCGTGAATATGTCTGGGCCACGCCCTCAGGCGACCGCCTGCTGCTGACCGACCTGCCGGGGCGTAATGAAGCCGATGGCGTTCTGGACGACATGGTGCGTGATGAGGCGGTGCGGGCCCAGATTGTGGTCTATGTGGTGGATTCCGATCTGAGCCGCAACCAGCTCGAAGATATCCGGGAACTGCATGCCTTCGGCAAACCCCTGCTGATCGCCCTCAACAAGAGTGACTTTTACACCGATGAAGAACAGCAGCAACTGACCGGGCGTATCCTGAGCCGCTTCCAGAGTACCGAACACCAGACACAGGCCGATGCCGACAAACCCGCCCCACCGGTACCGAAAGTGGTCTTCATCCAGTCCGGTGGCATGGAGGAAGTACTCAAGGTCAACGCAGAAGGCCGGGAGGAAACCGTGCTGCGCCCGCGCAAGGTCAATGTCCAGCCGCTGGTCAGTCAGCTGCAGAAAGAAATCGACAGCCATATCGAATGGCTGGAGCAGCTGCGTGATGCCAGCGTTTTCAGTCTGGTGCATCAGAAGCTGGACGAATCCCGCCTGAACTACCGCCGCAAGGAAGCCGAGAAAATAATTCGCAACTCCACCAGAAATGCGATAATCGGGGCCATGGCGGCCATGACACCCGGCACCGATCTGGTGATTCAAGGCGTCTTGGGCGCACGCATGGTCAAACAGCTGTGTGACCTGTATGAAAGCCCGGTCAAACAGCTGGACATTGACAATTTTCTCGACTTCAGTCAGGGACAGTTGAAAAAAAGCATTCCCATCCTGCTGGCCGTGGCCGGAAACACCCTCAAGGCCTTTCCCGGAATCGGCACGGTGGCCGGGGGACTGGTACATGCGGTTGCTTATGGCATCATTTTCGATGCCCTGGGACATTCGGTGGCCTATACACTGGAAAAACGCGGGACGCTCAAGGCCGCCCCGGCAGCGCTCACTTTTAGGGAGATGTTGAGTGGAAATCTGGAAGAACGTACAAAAACATTTGCCAGATTGGTTATCGACCAGTACCGCAGCAAAGACGACAGACGCAGCTGATACGGAAACGGGTGAAGCGGGTGAAACCGGTGCAGCACCCGCCGGGCCAGTCACGCCGCCAGCAGATACCGGTGGCTGGCAGCAATGGGTACCCGACTGGCTGTCCGGTCCGCTGGGCCTGCCCGGTCCCGGTTCCAGCCGCACATCACCCGGCATGGCCGGTGCCGAGGCTGCGACGGGTACCGCTGGCCGCAGCGGTGACAGCCACCTGCAGCTGGCCACGGAAAGCCTGCGCCAGCTGCTGGATGACAAACGCATTCCGGACAAGGTGCGCGAGCACCTGCAGCAGGACTATGGCAGGGTCCGTGACATGCTCAGCAAGCTGGAACATGGCCATATCCACATTGCCGTGTTCGGACGGGTCAGTGTCGGAAAGTCTTCCCTGCTCAATGCCCTGATCGGCAAGCCGGCTTTCAGTGTCAGCGTCCTGCATGGTGAAACCCGTGCGAGCAGCATGGAAAGCTGGGAGGAGTACGAAGATGGCGGCCTGTACCTGATTGATACGCCCGGCATCAATGAAGTGGAAGGCGAGGAGCGCGAACGCATGGCCCATGAAGTGGCCAGCCGTGCCGATCTGGTGCTGTTTGTGGTCGACAGTGACCTGACCGATGTCGAACTCAAGGCCCTGCGTCTGGTAACCAACAGCCTGCGCCCTACCCTGCTGGTGGTCAACAAGGCCGACCGCTACACCGAAACCGAACAGCGTCAGTTGCGCACCATCCTGCGTGAACGCACCCATGGCCTGATCGCTCCGGAGAACCTCATTTTCACCACCTCCCAGCCGACCCGGCAGGTGGTCATTCACGTAGATGAGCAGGGCGAAGAGCAGGAAACGGTACGGGTACGCCCGGTGGAAGTGCAGGCACTTAAAACCCGGCTCTGGGACATTCTGGAAGCCGAAGGCAAAACCCTCTCGGCCCTGAATGCCTCGCTGTTTGCCGGCAGCCTCAGCAACGAAATCGGTCAGCGCGTGCTGGAAGTCAAACATGACCTGGGACAGCGCACCATCCGCTTCTACTGCCTCACCAAAGGGGTGGCTGTGGCGCTGAACCCCATTCCGGTCGCCGACATTCTGGCAGCCATCGCGCTGGATGTGACCATGATCGTCCATCTATCCCGCCTGTACGGCCTGCCCATGTCACGCACCGAAGCAGGCGAGCTGATTCGTACCATCATCAAACACATGCTGCTGCTGATCGGCATCACCTGGACCATCAATCTGGCCTCTTCGGCCCTGAAACTGGGGACCGGCGGCCTGTCCACCCTCCTGACCGGTGCCACACAGGGTGCCGTCGCCTGGTACAGCACCCTGGTCATCGGCAGTGTTGCCGAACGCTGGCTTGCCAATGGCAAATCCTGGGGTGACTCAGGTCCCAAATTTGTGGTACAGCAGATCATCGACTCGCTGGATCGTGATTCAGTGGTCTCGGAGGCACGTGAGGAAATCATGAACTACCTGAAGAATACGGTCAGAAACTGAACAGGCCAGACAAAACTTATGTACAGCACCAAAAACCTGGCGATCCTCAGTGTGCTGCTGATCGCTGTCCTGTACCAGTATCTGGGCAACAATGGCAACAACAGCAGCAGTCAGCCGACAACGATCACGACCAACCGCTCTCAAAGCAGCAGCACGACTCCTGTGGTACCGGCTGCCGACGTGGAGCGCATCCGCAAGGCTGCCGATGACCCGCAGGCACGTTTCTGGACCACCGTTTCCGGTACGGTGACCCGAAACCTCAAGGACGACACCGAAGGCAGCCGGCACCAGAAGTTTCTGGTGGAAATTGCCCCCGGCCTGACCCTGCTGGTAGCCCATAATATTGATCTGGCCCCACGGGTACCGGTCAGGCCGGGAGACCAGGTGCTGTTGCAGGGTGAATATGCCTGGAACAACCGCGGAGGTGTCATTCACTGGACCCACCATGATCCGGATGGCCGCCGGGGAGGCTGGATAGAAACCGGCGGGAAGCGCTACGAATAATGCGGATAATCGGCTGCTGACATGAAGCAGCCCGGTATCAACCGGGCTGAATGGCAACATGAAACAGCGATAAAGCAGAGACGGACTCAGAATACCCGCATCGGTGAAATCACCCTGGTGGCATCCTCAAACAGCTGCCGTCCACGAGAGTCCATGACCATGATACGGTCATCCGCCTGCAGCAGCGGGTCTTCCGCACGGCCCTCCAGAATGGCCTGATAATTCACCCGGTAGCGCTGAATACCACCATTGAGGGTGCGCCGGAACAGGTAAGCCTGCTTCTTGTCTGCCAGCCGGGTGATGCCGCCGGCACTGCTGATGGCCTGCAGGAAGGTCATGCCGTCCGTGAGTTCAAATACACCGGCATTGGCCACGGCCCCACCCACCGTGAAGCGGTTCAGTACGCTTTTTTCCGCCACCACCACCCGATCATCCTGCAGCAGCAGCGGGTCCTGCATGCGCCCGGTACGGATAGCCGCCAGATCAATCGGCAACTGCACCACCTGTCCCCGAGGATCCCGACGCAGCAGTACTGCACTGTGCAGATCGGCCTTGTCGGTGACACCTTCCGCAAGGGCAATCGCCTGCAATACGGTCACGGTGCCGGTTACCGGAAACATGCCCGGCTTTTTCACTGCACCTTCGACCGTGACCCGATTCTGGGTGGACTCCTTGACCAGTATGGATACCTGCGGGTTGTTCATGTAGGTGGCCCCCAGTTTCTGGGCAATGGTTTTTTCCAGCTGCGACGGGCTCAACCCCTGAGCCTTGACCTGCCCGATCAGGGGAAAGGTGATGAAACCGCGATTGTCCACCCGCAAGGAACGACTCAGCTCCGGAACCTTGAAAATATTGATTTCCAGCAGGTCGTTGACAGCAATGACGTCACTGCCCGCCAGACGCCCCTGCAGCGGAAAGGTATTCACGATCCGGGGAGCCGGGACCATACGGGTGGCAACCGGCTCTGCGGGTCCCAGCGCACTGGTCAGGGGGGATACGGACCCGGATACCGGTACCGGCATGTGACGCACGTCAGTGGTTGAGGTCCGTGGCAGTGGTGGGGGTTCATATTTCTTGTAGGGGTTGGAACAGGCACTCAGCAACAGGGCTGACAGTGCAAAGGTAAGGGTGACAATCAGGCCGGACCGTTTCATTCAGCTAACTCCGCATCTTTTAACATTGATGCAGAGACATTAAAGTGCGCTTTAATAGATTACGATTATGGAAAGATGGAATGGATTTATTTCTTTGACAGGAGGCATCTAGCGGTCATAACCCGTCGGATTGGCGTACTGCCAGTTCCAGCTGTCACGACACATGGCCGACAGTCCCAGTTCAGCACGCCAGCCCAGTAACTGCTGCGCCAGCGCCGGATCAGCGAAACAGCTGGCCACATCCCCGGCACGCCGCCCGACCATTTGATACGGTATCGGCCTGCCGCAGGCTTCGCCGAAAGCCTGCACCATATCCAGTACCGAGTAGCCCTGCCCGGTGCCCAAATTGACAGCCAGCAGGTTCGGCACTGTACCGGCCTCAAAGGCTGCCAGTGCCCTGACATGCCCTTTGGCCAGATCCACCACATGAATGTAATCACGCACACCGGTACCATCCGGGGTGGGGAAATCATTGCCAAACACCGACAGTTGTTCATACCAGCCCACAGCAACCCTGGCGATATAAGGCATCAGGTTGTTGGGGATACCACGAGGATCCTCACCGATCCGGCCACTGGGATGCGCACCCACCGGATTGAAATAGCGTAGCAAGGCCAGCTGCCAGTCCGGCCCGGCCTGATGCAGGTCCATGAGCATGTCTTCAATCATGAGCTTGGAGCGCCCATAGGGGTTGGTGGCCGAACGCGGAAAGTCTTCCCGGATCGGCACCGTACAGGGATCACCATAGACCGTGGCGGAAGAGCTGAAAATCAGGCGCTGAACACCGTGGCGCTGCATGGCCTGAACCAGACTCAAGGTCCCACCCACATTATTGTCATAATAGGCCAGTGGCTGTGCCACCGACTCCCCCACCGCTTTCAGGCCGGCAAAATGCATGACGCTGCGGATCGGATACTGCTCAAACAGCCGGTCCAGCAACGCACCATCACGGATATCACCTTGCTGAAACGGAACCGCATCCACCCCGCACAGGGCTGCCACCCGGCGCAGGGACTCGGCAGAACTATTGCACAGGTTGTCCAGTACCACCGGCTGATAACCGCTGTTGATCAGCTCCAGACAGGTATGCGAACCGATATAACCGGCGCCACCCGTCACCAGTACCCGGCTTTGCTGTTGCGCCACCATCAAACCACCCCCGTTTTACATTTTTTCACACCGGTTTTATCCGGCACAGTATAGCGCCACCCGCCTTCCAGTCCAAAGCAGACTGCGCTACCGGTATACGTTTGGGAATACCTTGGTATAATCCGGGCTTACCCCCAACGTGAGGAGAACACAAGCATGCCAGATCAGAATCCGTCCGGTGTCAATACACTGGGCTTCGCTGCCAAAGAAATGGAGGCAAATTTCAAGAAGGTTGAGGAAATCATGTCCGGATTCGCCAAATCCTATGAAGACATGAACCTGGACCCCTTCAACCTCAGCCAGCTGTACCGGGACTGGCTGACCGCCATGAGCAAGAATCCGGACAAACTGGTACAGGCCAACGTCGAATTCTGGCAGAAATCCATGCAGCTGACCCAACAGGCTTTCGCTTCCCTGTCCGGCCAGAAGGCGGAGACCGCCGTTATCAACGAAGAACGTGGTGACCGCCGTTTCAAGCATGCGGGCTGGGACGAGGAGCCGGTCTTCAACCTCATCAAACAGTCCTACCTGCTGACTTCCGACTGGGCCCGCAAGCTGGCTTCCAATGCCGACGGACTGGATGAGCGTACCGCCGAGCGGGTCAAGTTCTTCACCGAACGTGCGCTGGACAGCCTGTCACCGACCAACTTCGCCATGACCAACCCGGCAGTCATCGAGAAGATCAAGGAAACCAAAGGTGCCAATCTGGTACACGGCCTCAAGAACATGCTGGAAGATCTGGAAGAAGGCAAGGGCATGCTGCGCATCCGCATGACTGATACCAGAGCCTTTGAACTGGGCAAGAACGTTGCCATCACACCGGGCAAGGTCATTTTCCAGAACCGCATGTTCCAGCTGATCCAGTATGCACCGAGCACGGAAAAGGTGCTCAAACGCCCGCTGCTGATCATTCCACCCTGGATCAACAAGTTCTACATTCTCCACCTGCAGGCGCAGAACAGCCTGATCAAGTGGGTGACCGAGCAGGGCTATACCCTGTTCGAGGTCTCCTGGGTCA
>JAGRJD010000111.1 GCA_020442915.1 Thiothrix sp.
TGATCACATGGATCTAAACAGTTAGGTACTTAAAGGCACGAAAAATTCCACCCTGCCCGACTTCTTTATCGGAGCACATGCGACAGTCGTCGGTCTGGGTTTGATAACCCGTGACATGGCAAAGTACCGAGCCTACTATCCGCAACTGAAACTGCTTGGCCCGGAAAGCGGGGATCACCGGCACTGATCCGGCCAGGCCTGCCCCCGCTTGATCTCTTTCTTCGGAGTGACGTTTGCCCTGTGGCAGCAGCATGATCCCCGCGCGCCGTTCGGCGATGAGAGAAGCCGTATCAGCGTCAGATGTGTCACGAACGACCGCGCCGCCTGCGCCGCTCGCCACCCGCTGCCGGGGCTTTTTCCGGTGGGCGGCTGACCACGCTGAACAGGTGCGGGAAGTCATCAGTGCGGTTGGGGAAGGCCATGGCATCGACAAAGTATTCCTGAAACCTCGGCTCCACGGCGGTTTCAATCTTCTCAATCTGGTGCACCACCGTTTCAATGGTGCGGCGTGCGCCCTGATTCAGCAGCGCGATCCGTGCCCCGGTCCCGGCGGCATTCCCGGCGGAGGCCACCTTGTCCAGTGGGCAGTCCGGGATCAGCCCCAGCACCATGGCATGTCTGACATCGATATGGCTGCCGAAAGCCCCGGCCAGGCGGATACGCGCCACCGCCGGAACCCCCATGTGATCCATCAGCAGCTTGACCCCGGCATACAGCGCCGCCTTGGCGAGCTGAATCTGGCGCACGTCGTTCTGGGTCACGGCAATCACCTGCCCGGCATCACCGCCATCATGCAGCACATAGGACCAGGTGCGCCCGTCCGCCACCACCCGTGGCGTCTGTCCGGCCAGTGCGCCATCAATCACACCATCGCTGCTGATGATGCCGGCCAGGTACATCTCGGCCACCACCTCAATAATGCCGGAGCCACAGATACCGCTGACGCCGATCCTGTCAATGCTGGCGGCAAAATCGGGTTCATCCGACCACAGCTCCGAACCAATGACCCGAAAGCGCGGCTCCTTACTGACCGGGTCAATGCGCACGCGCTCGATGGCACCGGGGGCGGCGCGCTGGCCGGCGCTGATCTGTGCCCCCTCAAAGGCCGGGCCGGTGGGACTGGAGCAGGCCAGCAGGCGCTCACGGTTGCCGAGTACGATTTCGGCATTGGTGCCGACATCGACCAGCAGGGTGACTTCATCCTGCAAAAACGGTTCTTCCGAGAGCACCACGGCAGCGGCATCCGCGCCCACATGCCCGGCGATGCAGGGCAGTACATAGGCCATGGCCCCCGGATGCAGGCCCAGCTCCAGCGCACTGGCCGGGATGTTCAGGGCTTCATCGGTCGCCAGTGCAAACGGTGCCCCTCCGAGTTCCACCGGATTGATGCCGAGCAGAATGTGGTGCATGACCGGATTGCCGACCAGGGTCAGCTCCAGGATGTCGTCGGTGCCGATGCCGGCCTCCGTTGCAATCTCCCCGGCCAGCCCGCGCAATCCTTCGCGTACCGCTGTGGTCATGGCCTGTGCCCCTTCGGGGTGCATCATGATGTAGGATACCCGGCTCATCAGGTCTTCACCGAAGCGAATCTGCGGGTTCATCATGCTGCCGGAATGCACCACCGTACCAGTCCCCAGATGGCACAGATGGGCGGCAATGGTGGTCGAGCCCACATCCACCGCCAGCCCGTAGACCGCCTCACGCAGGCCCGGCCACAGGGCGATGATTTCGCGTCCGGCATAAACCGCTACCGTGACCTGCCACTGCCCGGTGCGCAGGGTGGCCTGCAGGGTGTTCAGCAGTGCCAGCCCGCAATGCAGGTCACTGAGCTGCCATTCGCGCTCCAGTGCCTCGGTCAGGCGCTGGTAATCGCCCTTGGGCCGGTGCATGTCGGCTTCTTCCACTTCGACGTAATACAGCTGTACAGCGGTATCCAGCGTGATGGCCCGAAGATCGGCAGCCTTGCGCACGATTTGCTTGTGCACCTGACTGTCGGGGGGCACATCCACCACCATGTCGCCCTGGATCAGGGCCTGACACCCCAGACGCCGACCGTTAGCCATGGGGGCCTTGCGCTTTTCATAACGGCGTTCGGTTTCGGTGCAGGCGCTCAGGTGCGCGGGCAGGGATTCGATCCCGAGCTTGGGGAAACTGCCTTCGGCCTGGATGACCTGACAGCGCCCGCAGATGCCGCGCCCGCCGCAGATGGAGTCAATATCGACCCCGAGCTGCTGGGCAGCCCGCAGTACCGGGGTGCCGAGCGGAAAGTTCCCCCGGCGTCCGGAGGGCATGAAAACGACTTTGGCGGTCTGGGTCTGATCCATTGTGGGTTCCCTGAGCTTGGTGGAGGGTCAGCACCTGTCAGCCCCGTCCGCAGGGGATGGATACCGAAGGGCAGGGGATGATTCTGCCAGAATGTTCCTGCAAGCAAAATCCCTTGTGGTTGCCGGACCGGGTCATCACGCAAACCGGCGTGCCAGTGCGACGCAGGCCACCACCAGCGTACTGGCTGTGATCATGCTCCCCGCGACCGGTTCATGCAGCAGCAGGCCGGCCAGTGCCAGCCCCAGAAACGGCTGCAGCAGCTGCAGCTGGCCGATACTGGCGATACCACCCAAGGCCAGACCCCGGTACCAGAACACGAAGCCGATCAGCATGCTGAACACGGAAACGTAGGCCAGTCCCAGCCAAGCCGGTGTGCTGATGGTGTGCCATGCCGGTGGCAGCGTAGCGAGGGTCAGGATCAGCATCAGGGGCGAGGCCAGCAGCAGCGCCCATGAAATCACCTGCCAGCCACCCAGCCGGCGCGCCAGTTTTGCACCCTCGGCATAACCCAGCCCGCACAGCAGGATGGCGGCAAGCATCAGCCAGTCACCACGGGAAGAGGCCGAGGTATCGCCCGCGAGCGCAAAAACGGCAATGGTGGCACTGCCCAGGCATGAAAAAAGCCAGAACAGTGGTCCGGGCCGTTCTCCGCCGCGTAAAACGGCAAAGACGGCAGTGGCCAGGGGCAGCAGTCCGATAAACACGATCGAGCGGGCGGCAGTGATCTGCTGCAGGGCCAGGGCCGTGAGCAACGGGAAGCCGATGACGACCCCCAAGGCAACCAGCACCAGCGGCATCATGTCCCGGCGTTCCGGGCGCGTCTGACGCAGGAGGGCCAGTAGTGCGGCTGCGAGCAGGGCGGCGATGAGCGCCCGTGCTGCTGTCAGGAACAGGGGGGAAAAGCCGCTCACGGCGACCCGTGTTGCGGGCAGGGAGCCACTGAAAATGAGGATGCCCAGTAAGCCGCTGCCCCAGCCGGCAAGGGAGGTGTTCAGGTTTTGCATGGGTTGGTATTGACCTTGCTGTCAGGATTGAAAGCGGCTGAGTATGTGGGGTGCCACCTCGCCAGACCAGCAACAAAACCGTACAATTCGGGCAAACTGTCTGGTTGGAAAAGGCATACACTTGAACGCATCCAGGGGAACCCGTACCACCGCCGTGATGGCTGCCATCCGGGCGCAGATAACGGGTCGTGCACTGACAGCGGGGGATCGGCTGCCCTCCATTCGCCGTTTTGCCGCCACGCTGGGGGTTTCGCCTTCCACCGTGGTGGAAGCCTATGACCGTCTGGCGGCTGAGGGGTTGATCCAGGCCCGGCGTGGTTCCGGCTATTATGTGACCGCCATGGCGGCTGCTCCCCTGGTGATGACGGCGGCACGTCCGGTGCAGGAGCGTGCCGTGGACCCGCTCTGGGTTTCGCGCCAGTCGCTGGATGCGGACCCGGATGTGCTGAAGCCCGGCTGTGGCTGGCTGCCGCCAGACTGGATGCCGGTGGATGCCCTGCGCCGGGCCTTGCGTACACTGGCACGCACTGAAGATCACCTGCTGGTGGATTATGGCAGTGCGCAGGGTGAACCGGCATTGCGCCGGCTGCTGGTGGCGCGTGTTGCCGAAGAAGGCATTCACCTCACGCCGGAGCAGGTCCTGCTGACGGCATCCGGTACCCAGGCTATCGACCTGGTCTGCCGGTTGCTGTTGCGACCGGGTGACACGGTGCTGCTGGATGATCCCTGTTATTTCAACTTCCGCGCCCTGCTGCGGGCGCATCCGGTGAAGGTTGTCAGTGTGCCCTATACCGCCGTCGGGCCGGACCTGGCCGGTTTCGAGGCCGTGCTGGCTGCCGAACGCCCACGCCTTTACCTCACCAATTCGGCACTGCACAACCCGACGGGGGCGACGCTGTCGGCCCAGACCGCCCACCAGCTGCTGAATGCCGCTGCCGCACATGATCTGCTGATTGTGGAAGATGACATTTTCGGTGATTTCGAGCCGGAGCCCTCCGTACGGCTGGCGGCGCTGGACGGGCTCCGGCGCGTGATCCGTATCGGCAGTTTTTCCAAAAACCTGTCGGCCTCGATGCGCTGCGGTTATATCATTGCCCGCCCCGACTGGATCGCGGGGCTGGCGGATCTGCAGGTGGCCACCGGTTTCGGCGGACCGGGGCCGGTGGCTGCCGGCGTAGTGGCTGCCGTGCTGGCCGGTGGCGGCTATCGCCGGCATATGGAGGCATTGCGCCAGCGTCTGGTGCGGGTCCGGCGCGAGACCGCCCGGAAGCTGCGGGCCATCGGCATTGAGCCCTGGCTGCTGCCACGGGGTGGTTTCTATTTGTGGTGCCGCCTGCCGGCAGGTTGTGACTCCGCCAGTCTGGCACGTGCGGCCATGGCAGAACAGGTGGTGCTGGCACCGGGCAATGTTTTCAGCGCGGCCCAGTCTGCCGGCGCCTTCATGCGTTTCAATGTGGCGCACTGCCATGACCCACTGCTCATGCCCTTGCTGGCAAGCCTGCTGGCACAGGTCGGCAGCAAGACCGGAAAGTAGCGGAGTCACTTGACAGCCCCTCTCTCCACTGCGCTAGCATGCGTTTTTATCAGGCTTTATACAGGATGCTTCCATGTCCGCCGTGCGTATTGAAAAAGACCTGCTGGGTACCCGTGAACTTCCGGTTGATGCCTATTACGGGGTCCAGACCCTGCGTGCCCATGAAAATTTTCAGGTCACCAAAATTCCCCTCAGCCATTATCCGAAGTTCGTCCAGTCCATGGCCATGGTCAAAAAGGCTGCGGCCCGTGCCAACATGCGTACCGGTGAGCTGGCGCGTCATGTCGGCGTGCACATTGAGCGGGCCTGTGATGACATCATCGCGGGGCAGCTGCATGAGCATTTCATCGTCGACATGATTCAGGGCGGGGCCGGTACTTCGACCAACATGAATGCCAACGAGGTCATTGCCAACCGGGCGCTGGAGCTGATGGGGCATGCAAAGGGCGACTACCGTCACGTGCATCCCAACAACCATGTCAACATGTCCCAGTCCACCAATGATGCTTATCCCGCCATGATCAAGGTGGCGATTTCGCTGAGTTACGGCGACCTGATCCATTCGATGGAGCAGCTCATTACCGCATTGCGCGAAAAAGGCAGCGCATTCGGCGCGGTGCTGAAAATGGGGCGTACCCAGCTGCAGGATGCCGTGCCCATGACCCTGGGGCAGGAGTTCAATGCCTTTGCCAATACCCTGAACGAGGATATCCAGCGGCTGGTGGAGGTTTCCGCCCTGTTCCGGGAGCTGAACCTGGGCGGGACCGCCATCGGCACCGGCCTCAATGCTTCGGCGGGTTATGCAGAGGCGGTCATCGGGGAGCTGTCTGCCATTGCCGGGATTGATTTTGTGTCGGCGGATGACCTGATCGAATCCACGTCGGATACCGGTGCCTTCGTGATCTTCTCCGGGGTGCTCAAGCGTCTGGCTGTCAAGCTTTCCAAAATGTGCAATGACCTGCGCCTGCTGTCCAGCGGGCCGCGTACCGGTTTGGGCGAGATCAACCTGCCACCGATGCAGCCCGGTTCCTCCATCATGCCGGGGAAAGTCAATCCGGTGATTCCCGAGCTGGTGAACCAGGTGGCGTTCCAGGTGATCGGCAATGACCTGACGGTCACACTGGCGGCGGAAGGCGGCCAGCTGCAGCTCAATGTGTTCGAGCCGGTGATCATCTTCAAGATCCTGCAGTCGATGGAAATGCTGGCTGCGGCCATGGATACCCTGCGTGAGCGCTGCATTGTCGGTATCACTGCCAATGAGGACCGCTGCCGCGAGCTGGTGGAACACAGCATCGGCCTGATCACCGCGCTGGTGCCACGGCTGGGTTACGAGGATTCGACCCGGATTGCCAAACAGGCGCTGCTGCAGGGGTGTGGTGTGCGTGAGCTGGTTCTGGCGGAAGGGTTGCTGACCGAGGAGGAGCTGGCCAGGCTGCTGGATCCCATGCGCATGACACAGGCCCCGCCGGCAAGCTAGCTCCCGGAGCCGGTTTTGCAGTACGATAGCGGCTACATGAATCAAGGATTTCAAGATGCTGCTTATCCCCGCAATTGACCTCAAGGATGGTCAATGTGTGCGCCTGCGACAGGGGCGTATGGAAGATTCCACCGTGTTTGCCCGTGATCCGGTGGCCATGGCCGGGCGCTGGGTGGATGCCGGTGCAAGGCGTCTGCACCTGGTGGACCTCAATGGCGCTTTTGAGGGCAGGCCGGTCAACGGTGCCGTGGTGCGGGCCATTGCCGGCGGTTTTCCCGGCGTACCGGTGCAGATCGGTGGCGGCATCCGGGATGCGGCCACGGTGGAATCCTACCTGGAAGCCGGGGTGCAGTTCTGCATCATCGGCACCCGAGCGGTACAGGACCCACCGTTTGTGGTGGCGCTGTGCCGCCGTTTCCCCGGTCGCATCATTGTCGGCATTGATGCCAGAAACGGGCAGGTGGCCACCGATGGCTGGGCGGAAGTCTCCAGTGTCGCGGCCATTGACCTGGCACGTCAGTTTGAGCAGGCCGGTGTCAGCGCCATTGTGTATACCGACATCGCCCGCGACGGCATGATGCAGGGGGTGAATGCGGAGGAAACCGCCCGGCTGGCGGAAAGCATCAGTATTCCGGTAATCGCCTCCGGTGGAGTCAGCAGCATGGAGGACATCCGCAGGCTCCGGGCACGGGAGGACAAGGGGATCACGGGCGTGATTCTGGGGCGCTCCATCTATGAGGGGGCCATTGATCTGACTGAGGCGCAGCGGTGGGTGGATCAAGGGGAGCAGGGTTAACCATGGGACTTGCCAAACGTATCATTCCCTGTCTGGATGTGGACGGGGGCCGCGTGGTCAAGGGTGTCAACTTTGTGGATATCCGTGATGCCGGTGATCCGGTCGAGGTGGCGGCCCGTTACAACCGCGAGGGTGCGGATGAGATCACCTTTCTGGATATCACCGCGAGCTCCGATGACCGCGAGACCATCGCGCATGTGGTCGAGGCCGTGGCTTCACAGGTGTTCATTCCCCTCACGGTGGGGGGCGGGATCCGGAAGCGCGAGGATGTGCGCCGCATGCTGAATGCCGGAGCTGACAAGGTTTCCATCAATACCGCTGCCGTGTTCAATCCGGAGCTGGTGCGCGATGTCTCGGCGTATTTCGGCTCCCAGTGCATTGTGGTGGCTATTGATGCCAAACGGGTGAGTCGGCCCGGCGAACCCCTGCTTTGGGAGATTTTTACTCATGGCGGGCGCAAACCGACCGGGATTGATGCCCTGGCCTGGGCGGAAAAGATGGCGGATTACGGTGCAGGCGAGCTGCTGGTCACCAGCATGGACCGGGATGGCACCAAAAGCGGTTTTGATCTGGAGCTGATGGCAGCCATCAGTGCGCGGGTACAGGTACCGCTGATTGCCTCCGGCGGGGTCGGCAACCTGCAGCATCTGGCCGATGGCGTGCTCAAGGGGCATGCCGATGCCGTGCTGGCTGCCAGCATTTTCCATTTCGGGGAGTACACCATCGGTGAGGCCAAGCACTTCATGGCCGCTCAGGGCATCGAGATGCGGCTGTGACAGTGGTGGCTGCAAGGTTTTCTGGTCTTCCCCCCAATCTTCGTTATAATGCCGCCCATGATGCAGGATGATGTGTTGATGCAGGTTGCCGCCGTGCTGGAGGCCCGCAAACAGGCGGCTCCGGACAGTTCCTATGTGGCAACACTTTACCGCCGGGGACTGGATGCCATCCTGAAAAAAATCGGGGAAGAGGCGACTGAAACCGTGATGGCGGCCAAGGACGGGAACCCGGAGCAGATTGTCCATGAAGTGGCTGATCTGTGGTTTCATACGCTGGTGCTGCTGGCGCATCAGGGGTTGCACCCGCAGGCGGTGCTGGCCGAACTGGAGCGGCGTTTCGGTATCTCGGGGCTGGTGGAAAAGGCCGGCCGTGGACATTGATTGAGGAGTTGGAACGATGGGATTAAGTGGTATCAGTCCGTGGTCATTGCTGATCATTCTGGTGATTGTCATGCTGTTGTTCGGCACCAAGCGCCTGCGCAGCATGGGCAGTGACCTCGGCGGGGCCTTCAAGAGTTTCCGCAGTGCCATGAAGGACGAGGAAAACAGCGAGGCCGGCCAGCAGGCGAAAAAAGTGGCGCATGATGAGGCGGACGGGCAGGTGATTGACGCACAGGTGCGGGAAAAGGACAAGGTCTGACACACACCTGACGGGTCTGAAGCATGTTTGAATCAAGCTTTCTGGAAATGCTGATGATCGGGATTGTCGCCCTGCTGGTGATTGGTCCTGAACGCCTGCCGGAAATTGCGGCCAAGGCCGGACGCATGGTGGCCAAGGCACGGGCCTTTATCGCCAATACCCGCCAGGATATTGAGCGTGAGCTGCAGACCGAGGAAATGCGCCGCCTGCTGAACCGGCAGGAAGAGGAAATCCGCGAGCTGCGTGACATCATGCAGCAGGGAACGGACAAGCTGAACCGGGAGGCCCGTTCCGCTGAAAACCTGATGCGCAATACCCTGAAGACCGGCAGCCATGCTGCAAAAACTTCAGGTGACAAATCCTGACCATGGCCAGTGGAGCAGAAGCAAACGAAGAGCAGGGGTTTCTGTCCCACCTGATTGAGTTGCGCGACCGTCTGTTGCGCATGGTCATTGCGGTCGGTGCCGCGTTCATCTGCCTGTTTCCCTTTGCCAAGAATTTATACAATATCCTGGCCGACCCCTTGGTCAGCAAGGTTGCGGGGGGGATGATCATCACCGGCACGGCAGACCCGTTCCTGGTTCCGCTCAAGCTGGCCCTGCTGGTGGCATTTTTTATTGCCCTGCCTTATGTGCTGTATCAGCTCTGGGCCTTTGTAGCCCCCGGTCTGTACCGGCATGAGAAGCGTCTGGCGGTCCCGATGCTGGTCTCCAGCGTGCTGCTGTTCTACCTGGGAGCGCTGTTTGCCTATTTTGTACTGCTGCCGCTGATGTTTACGGTATTGCCATCCTTTGTGCCGGAGGTGGCCACTTATTCTCCCGACATCGGTAGCTATCTGGATTTTGTCATGGCCATTTTCATGGCTTTCGGGATCGGTTTTGAAATGCCGATTGCCACCATCCTGCTGATTGCCACCGGTATCACCACGCGTGAAAGTCTGGCCCGCAAGCGCCCCTATGTGATCGTGATTGCCTTTACGGTCGGCATGCTGCTGACCCCGCCGGATGTACTGTCGCAGATTGTACTGGCGGTGCCCATGTGGCTGCTGTTCGAGGCCGGGCTGGTGGCCAGCCGCCTGTTTGAAGGTGTGATCGAAAAGTCCCGCAGCGAGCGGGAGACGCGGGAGACGGCAGAGCGGGAAGGGATGGACGCCGGATATGACGGCGAGGCCGGTACCGCAGCGGATTTTGCGGTTGCGCCGGAAAGTCCGGCCCCGGCACCCGCACCGAAGGGGCCGGTGGATTTTCTGGCCCAGGCCACCGCCTCTCACCAGGCAGCACGGCCGGCAGCCGATGCGCCACAGGATACTGCCGTGCAGGAAAGTGATGCCCCTGCCTGGGAAGATGACCACTATACTTATGAGGAAATGCCGCTCCAGCATGAGGAGACCGATGCCTACCGCCCCCTGACGGATGCGGAGCTGGAGGCGGAAATGGCCCGAATCGAAGCCGAAGAGGCCGAGCGTGCCGCCGGGAACAGGCCGACGGATGAAAACGGTGCTGCAGACCCGTCGGACAGGCCGGAGCCGGGCAGGAGCAGCTAGCCTTCTTTTGTGTCAACCACCACAGTAATCAGCCAATCATTATGAGCAAGAACATCAACCTGCCGCCGCGCCGCAAGACCCTGCTGATCATTCTTGATGGTTTCGGGGTCAATCCGAGCAAGCGCTACAATGCGGTACTGGAAGCCGCCACCCCGAACCTGGATGCCTGTTTCGGTGCCAATCCGCACACCACCCTGCAGGCTTCTGGACGGGCTGTCGGTCTGCCGGACGGACAGATGGGGAATTCCGAGGTCGGGCACATGACCATCGGCTGCGGCCTGATCCTGAAGCAGGACCTGGTGCGCATTGACGATGCTGCCGCCGACGGCTCGCTGGCCGGCAATCCGGCTTTGCTGGCCGTGCTGGAAAAGGCACGCAGGGCCGGACGCCCCTTGCACCTGATCGGTTTGCTGTCCGATGGCGGCGTCCACAGCCACATCAATCACCTGATCGCTTTGCTGCATACCTGTCAGGCGCACGGGGTGACACCGGTCATCCATGCCATTACTGACGGACGGGATACCGGTCCCAGGGTTGCCGCCCGGTATGTGAGCCGCATCCAGGACGTGCTCAGGGAAACCGGCGGGCAGATTGCCAGTATCACCGGGCGCTTTTATGCCATGGACCGTGACCGGCGCTGGGATCGGGTACGGATGGCCTGGGATGCTTACGTGAACGGGGTTGGCAAGGCGGCCCGTGATCCGCTGGCTGCGCTTGAGGATGCCTATGCCGAGGGTCAGGGCGACGAGTTCATCACCCCGCGCCTGATGCCGGCTGCCGAACGCATGCTGCCGGGTGATCAGGTGCTGTTTTTCAATTTCCGCAATGACCGCCCGCGGGAGTTGTCCGAAGCGCTGGCGCTGGAAAGCTTCGAGGGTTTTGAGCGTGGCGATGCCGGGTTGGTGGAGCTGACCACCCTGACCGAATATGACGCTGAATACCCGTTTGCGATCCTGTTTCCACCCGAGCGCCCGGCCACCAATCTGGCCCGCATCATCAGCGAGGCCGGGTTGAAGCAGTTTCATTGTTCAGAGACGGAAAAGTACGCACATGTGACCTTTTTCTTCAACAGCGGGCGCGAGCAGCCTTATGACGGCGAGGACCGGCAGGTGATTCCGTCGCCGCCAGTGGAGACTTACGATCTCAAGCCGGAAATGAGTGCGCCGGAGGTGGCTGATACCGTGATCGAAGCCCTCAGCAGCAATCAATACGGTTTTGTCGTGGTCAATTTTGCCAATGGTGACATGGTCGGGCATACCGCCGTGCCTGCTGCGGTGATCCAGGCGGTTGAGGCGCTGGATCGTGAGGTCGGGCGGGTGCTGGAGGTTGCTGTGGCCAATGATTATTCGGTACTGCTGACCGCCGATCATGGCAACTGTGATGAGTACAGGGACCCCCTGACCGGTGAGCCCAATCCCCAGCATACGGTTTATCCGGTACCCTGTCTGGTCATGGATCAGCAGCAGTGGCGACTGTCTACCGGGGGCGGACTGAGCAATATTGCACCTACGGTCCTGCAGCTCATGGGGCTGCCCAGGCCGGAGGGCATGTCCGGCAGCAGCCTGTTGCTGGAGGCGCTCTGACGCGGGCAGGGTTCGGAAAAAGGCCATGCGTTTGTTCTGTGCGGGGGCCTGACTTTCGCTATAATCGAATGTTTGTATCCTGAATAAAGGAGTGTTGATGAGGCCCAGTGGACGACATGCAGACCAGATGCGACCGGTCCGGTTTACCCGCCATTATACCCGCCATGCCGAAGGGTCGGTGCTGGTGGAGTTTGGTGAAACCCGGGTGTTGTGTACCGCCAGCCTTGAGGACCGTCCCCCGCCTTTTCTGAAGGGCAAGGGACAGGGCTGGGTCACTGCCGAGTATGGCATGTTGCCGCGCTCCACCAACAGCCGCATGCCGCGCGAGGCTGCCCGGGGCAAACAGGGGGGGCGTACCATGGAGATCCAGCGCCTGATCGGGCGCTCCCTGCGTGCGGTGGTTGATCTGGAGGCGCTGGGCGAGCGCCAGATAACCCTGGACTGTGACGTGCTGCAGGCGGATGGCGGCACCCGGACCGCAGCCATCAGCGGCTCCTACGTGGCTTTGCATGATGCCGTGCGTGTGTTGCTGGAGCGGCGACTGATCAGCCGCAATCCGATCCATGGTCAGGTCGGTTCGGTGTCGGTGGGTATTGTTGCCGGGGTGCCGGTACTGGACCTGGATTACCAGGAGGATTCCGGTGCGGAAACCGATATGAACGTGGTCATGAACGAGGCCGGCCAGTTTATTGAGATTCAGGGCACTGCGGAGGGGCATGCCTTTCGTCGTGAGGAACTGGACCACCTGCTGGCGCTGGCTTGCAAAGGGATTGCAGAAATTCTGGCTGAGCAGTCCCGAGTGCTGGGATTATGAATCCTGCCAGTTTACCGCCCGAAATGGTGCTGGCCAGCAGTAATCCGGGCAAACTGGCTGAGTTTGCCCGCCTGTTGCAGGGGTCGGGTCTGGGTACGGCGCTGCTGTCCCAAGGCAGTCTGGGCATCGGGGATGCCGATGAAACCGGTCTCAGTTTCGTGGAGAATGCGATCATCAAGGCCCGGCATGCCGCGAAACAGTCGGGTCTGCCGGCGCTGGCGGATGATTCCGGGCTGATGGTGGATGCGCTGCATGGTGCGCCGGGGGTGTATTCGGCCCGCTTTGCCGGTCCTGAAGCGGACGCTGCTGCCAATAATGCCTTGCTGCTGTGGAAGCTGCAGGAGGTGCCGGAGCCGGCGCGGACAGCCTGTTTCCGCTGCTGCATCGTGTATGTCCGGCGTCATGATGATCCGCTGCCGCTGATTGCTGAAGCGGGCTGGTGTGGCACGATTCTGGAGGAGCCGACAGGGGGGCAGGGCTTTGGTTATGACCCGCTGTTCTGGGTGCCGGACCATGGTTGCAGTGCGGCACAGCTGGAAATGGCCGAAAAGAATCGTATCAGTCATCGTGGTCAGGCGATGGCCAGAATGGCGCAGTTGCTGATGCAGCTGTGATGTTGTCAGGGGGTGTCTTATGTTACCGGTTTTGAGGGCGGTGGCTTACTGGCTGGGCTGGGTTTTAAGCACCATCGGCTACAGCCTGATATTTCCGTTGCTGTTTTTTCTGCCCTACCGGACCCGCTACCCCATTCTGATGAGCTGGGCCAGGTTCAATATCTGGTGGCTCGGGGTGACTTGCGGGGTCCGTTACCGTGTTCTGGGGCGGGATAACATTCCACGGGACCAGTCCGCGATCGTGATGTCCAATCATCAGTCAACCTGGGAAACCATGCTGTTGCCGCAGCTGTTTCCGCCCCTGACCTGGGTACTCAAGCGTGAGCTTCTGCGTATTCCCTTGTTCGGCTGGGGGTTGCAGCTGATCAGGCCCATTGCCATTGACCGCAAGGCCGGGCGGCTGGCGGTGGATCAGGTCAAGCAGCAGGGCAGGGAGCGTCTGGATGAGGGTATCTGGATTATTGTGTTTCCGGAGGGGACGCGGGTGAAACCGGGGGTATCGGTGCGCTACAAGCTCGGTGGAGCGGTGCTGGCAACTTTTGCCGGCTGTCCGGTGGTGCCGGTGGCACACAATGCCGGTGCCAGCTGGCCACGCCATGCCTTTGTTAAACGTCCCGGTACCATCACCGTGAGTATCGGCAAACCGATCTGGCCGGATGGCAGAACACCTGAAGCGCTGATGGAGCAGGTACAGAGCTGGATTGAGCAGGAGCAGACCAGGCTGGTGTTTGAGCCGGCCTGATCATCCTGCTTCGGTAAACCGGCTGATTATCCTGTCAGCCGGTTGCCCTGAGCCAAAACCCTGTCAATAGAAATAATAGTTTACACCGGCAGAGAGTACATCGACATCCGTGCTCAGGGTATTGAGCTTGGTATTGCCGCTGTCGTCATAGCCCAGCAGCTGGTCTTTTTCACCGGCATTGAAGTAGCGATCCCAACCGGCCCGCAGGGTGATGTTGTGGTTCATTTCATACTCGATACCGGCGCCGACCATGGGATCAACCCCGCTTTTGCTGACTCGTTGTTCGTTTACAACATTACCGCCATCATAATCAGTTTCTACCATTTTGGCTTTGCTTTTCCAGCGGTAGACACCGGCCTTGCCATAGACGGACATCGGGGAGCTCTGGCCCAGACGCTTGCGGGCCACGCCATTGAGGGTGACGGCGGTGGTGTCCTGCTTGATCCTGACCGGGTCGGTATAATGGTAGTCTGCCGTGGTCCCCAGATCGGCATAGCCCAGTTCCACGGAAAGGCCTTCAGTGAACTGGAAGCCGCCGTAGATGTGGCCGACCGTGCTGCTGTCTTCAATATTGCAGTCCACGTTGTAGGAAGCGGCATTTTCGCAGGTTCCCTTGCTGTCGTAATTGCCTTCATCACCATGGGTTTTGCTGGCACCGATGGTTCCGCCGAGGTAGAACGGTGAGGCACCACCGGCATACAGCGAGCCGGACACCAGGCAGGCGATAAGCGGGAGCGCAATCTGGTAAGTTTTCATGTTGTTTGTTCCTAGTGGATGAAATAAATTTCCCTGCTTAATAGTGGGTTCAGCAAGGCCGGTTTGCTGTGTCAGGCAGGATAAGCGGAAGTGAAATCGAGACGGGCGTGAGAGGGTATTAACGGGGGTAATATGAGGGCGGGCACTGATGGTATATCAATGGCGGCCCCCTGTTTGATTTGGTGATCGTTTGTTTACTGGTTTTGTTTTTATTGACTGGTTAGCTGTCGGGCTGCCTGTCAGCCGGGTCGGGTGGCCTGCATTGCCGGGCGCTCCCGGAACTGCCTGTACCAGTCGGTCAGGCGCGGGCAGCCGGCATCCTGCAGAAGCGGTGGCAGCCGGAAATCCAGGTAGCCGATGGCAGCCCCCAGAGCCAGATGTGCCAGCGTGAGCCCGTCACCCGGTGTATCCATCCGGGGTTCCATGTATTGCAGCGTACGGGTGATTTCGTCGGCCCAGCGCTGCATGGCTGCTGGTGAGCGCTCCGACTCCGGACGGCTGCGCTGTTC
This sequence comes from Thiothrix sp., assembly GCA_020442915.1. Lineage (GTDB taxonomy): Bacteria > Pseudomonadota > Gammaproteobacteria > Thiotrichales > Thiotrichaceae > Thiolinea. The sequence goes on from JAGRJD010000111.1 coordinate 15,114, forward strand.
CATGGCCAGATTGTAGGCCGCGTCGGTCATGCCATCGGCCAGTGCCTCCCAGCGCAACACTTCCCACTGATACCAGCCGGCAGGTGGAATCAGGGCGGGAGTCGTCAGGCTGTCGAGATAACGGCAGATGAGCGGGCTGTCAAACAGGGCTTCGCCATTATCCAGCAGCAGGGCGGGCACCTTGCCGAGCGGATTGGCAGCCAGCAGTGCCGGTGTGGGCCGGCTGACATCCACCGGCACGGTTTCGATACCGGCGTCCAGCCCTTTTTCGAGAGCGAGCATCCGGACCTTGCGGGCATAGGGTGAAGTCGGGGCATAGAACAGTTTCACCGGAACACCACCGTCTTGTTGCCATCCAGGAACACGCGATGCTCGACATGCAGCTGCACAGCCCGTGCGAGGGCGATGGTTTCGGTATCGCGCCCGACCGCTGTCAGCGCCTCCGGGCCGTAGGTGTGGTCCACCTGCTGCACGGACTGTTCGATGATCGGGCCTTCATCGAGATCGGCGGTGACATAATGTGCCGTGGCACCAATCAGCTTCACGCCACGCTCGTAAGCCTGATGGTAGGGGCGTGCACCCTTGAAGCCGGGCAGGAAGGAGTGATGGATGTTGATGGCCCGGCCCTGCAGTGCCCGACAGAGTTCATCGGACAGAATCTGCATGTAACGGGCGAGAACCACCAGCTCGGTACCGGTTTCCTCCACCACCTTCAAGAGTGCCTGTTCCTGCTGCTGCTTGGTGTCGGGCCGGACCGGCAGGTAGATGAAGCGGATACCCTCGCGCTCGGCCATCGGGCGCAGATCCAGGTGGTTGGAGACCACGGCGGTGATTTCCAGCGGTAGTTCCCCCTTGCGATGGCGGTACAGCAGATCATCCAGGCAGTGATCGAACCGGCTGACCATGAGCAGTACCTTCATGGGGCGTTGGGTATCATGAAAGCCGAAACTCATCCCGAAACGCTCGGCGATGACCGGAAACCCGGCTTCCAGACTGGCGATGTCATGCTGGCCGGCCCGGATCTGGGCCACGGTGCGCATGAAAAACAGGCCCTGCTGCTGGTCATCGAACTGTGACAGTTCGCTGATGTAGCAGCCGCGTTCGGCCAGAAAGGCGGTGACTGCCGCGATGACACCGGAAGTGGCCCGGCAACTGGCCTTGAGGACGAATTGCGGATAATTGTCGTTGGCTGGCATGTGATTGCAGATTCCTTTAAACGGGATACGGGATCAGCATCAGAGTATCCGCAAGCACGTTGTGGGTGTCCAGCTTTCAGGGCGACCAGGGCCGTGAATTATGCAGTCGTCCGGAAAAACAGCATCCGGGACCGGTCGCAAGAAGGGTCTTATTAATTTCATGCAGGACGGGTATAATCCGCATCCATTTTCAGTCAGAGTACAGACCAGTGATTCAGAACCTTCGCAACATCGCCATCATCGCGCATGTTGACCACGGCAAAACCACCCTGGTGGACCGGCTGCTGCAGCAGTCCGGTACCCTGGATACCCGCGCCGGCATGGATGAGCGCGTCATGGATTCCAATGCACTGGAGAAGGAGCGCGGCATTACCATCCTGGCCAAGAATACTGCCATTCGCTGGACCAATCCCAAAGACGGGGTGGAATACCGTATCAATATTGTGGACACTCCCGGACATGCCGACTTCGGTGGCGAGGTGGAGCGGGTATTGTCGATGGTGGATTCGGTGCTGCTGCTGGTGGATGCGGCTGATGGTCCCATGCCCCAGACCCGTTTTGTGACCCAGAAGGCTTTTGCCCATGGCCTCAAGCCGATTGTGGTGATCAACAAGATCGACCGCCCCGGTGCCCGTCCGCACTGGGTCATGGATCAGGTGTTTGAGCTGTTCGACAAACTGGGGGCCTCGGATGAGCAGCTGGACTTTCCGGTTATTTATGCCTCGGCGCTCAATGGTTACGCCAGCCAGGATGAAAATGTCACCGCCGGTGACATGAATCCGCTGTTTGAGGCCATCCTGACGCATGTACCGGCTCCGGATGTCGATCCGGATGCACCGTTCCAGCTTCAGGTCAGCCAGCTGGATTACAACCCCTATCTCGGGGTGATCGGCATCGGGCGCATCAAGCAGGGACGCGTCAGGGCCAACTCACCCATCAAGGTGGTCGATACCTGTGGCGAGGTCCGCAATGGCCGCATTTTCAAGATACTGGGTTTTCTGGGACTGGAGCGCATTGAAGTGCCGGAGGCCCAAGCCGGCGATATTATCGCCTTTTCCGGCATGGATGAACTCAATATTTCCGATACGCTCTGTCACCCCGATCATGTTGCAGCCCTGCCTGCGCTCAAGGTGGACGAGCCGACCGTGACCATGACCTTCTGTGTCAATACGTCGCCGTTTGCCGGACGCGAAGTCAAAACCAGCACCTCATCCCGCCGCCTGCAGGAGCGTCTGCAGCAGGAGTTGCTGCATAATGTGGCCTTGCGGGTGGAGCCGACTGATGATCCGGAGAAGTTCCGGGTTTCCGGGCGCGGTGAGTTGCATCTGGGCATCCTGATTGAAAACATGCGCCGGGAAGGTTATGAGCTGGCGGTTTCACGCCCCGAAGTCATTGTGCGCGAGCAGGATGGTGAAAAGCAGGAGCCTTACGAGCGCGTGAGCGTGGATGTGGAGGAACAGCACCAGGGCAGTGTCATGGAGGCGCTGGGGTTGCGGCGTGGGGACCTGCAGGACATGATGCCGGACGGCAAGGGCCGGGTACGGCTGGAGTACATCATTCCGGCCCGTGGGCTGATCGGCTTCCAGACCGACTTTCTGACCATGACTTCCGGAACCGGCCTGATTTATCACACCTTTGAACACTATGGTCCTTTCAAGCCGGGCCGTATTGCCCAGCGGATCAATGGTGTGATGATTGCCAATGCGACCGGCAAGGCACTGGCTTATGCGCTGTTCAACCTGCAGGAGCGCGGACGCCTGTTCATCGGGCATGGTGAAGATGTCTACGAAGGGATGGTGATCGGTATCCACAGCCGGGATAACGACCTGATCGTGAACCCGCTCAAGGCCAAACAACTGACCAATATCCGGGCAGCCGGTACGGACGAGAACCTGATTCTGACACCGCCGATCCGCATGACGCTGGAGCAGGCGCTGGAGTTTATCGATGATGACGAGCTGGTGGAAGTGACGCCACAGAATATCCGTATCCGCAAGAAGTTTCTGCTGGAGCATGAGCGCAAGCGGGCTTCCCGTACCGAAGCCGCCTGATCTGGCCGGCACCAGGCATTTTCCGGGCCGGTGTTTCATGGTGAATGCCGGCACCTGCCTGATTGGAGCGGACTGTCGGGCGGGGCTGTCCATGAACTGATTTTTATCTGAATTATTTATTCCGATTATCAGTAAAAATGATCAAATGATGCCGGTCTGACTTGTCCGGAAAGGGCCATTGGCAGGAAGATACCCTTAATAGATAAAATTTATTAGGGAGTTTTTATGCCATTCTCTGCCTTCTCCAGTTTCCCGGGAACCACACGGGGAAGTAACGGTTTTCAGTCTGCAGTCAACCCGCAACGTCCGGTGACAAATGGTGGCGGGCTATCGGGCCTGTTTGGTAACGGCCCCGGCAATGGTAACGGATTCTCCGGTTTCGGCAGTGGCAGTCATGGCATGGAAAGCATGCTCACCATGCTGATACTGCAGCTGGTGCAGCAATTACTGCAGCAGATGCTGAACCAGTTCCAGCCGACACCGGCACCAACGCCAGTGCCGACACCGGCACCAGTACCCGCCCCGGCCCCGGATTACCGCTCCATTGATGGCACCGGCAACAACCTGCTGCACACCGAATGGGGTTCAACCGAAGAGGGGCTGGCCCGGGTAGCCACTCCCGATGATACCCGGCTGACCGATACCGCACTCGCCAGTGCCCGTGAGATCAGCAATGCCGTATCGGCCCAGAGCGGCAATACCGTGAATGACAAGGGGCTGAGTGACATGTTCTGGCTCTGGGGCCAGTTTCTGGATCATGACATCACCCATGTCAACAGCAGTGATGAGGGGGAGCGTGCTGACATCGCCGTACCGACAGGTGATCCCCAGTTTGATCCGTTCGGTACCGGCACGGTCAGCCTGCAGTTCAATCGCAGTGATGCCACCACAGGGGCCGACGGACAGCGCGTGCAGGCCAACAGCATTACGGCTTTTCTTGATGGCTCCAATGTGTATGGCTCGGATGCGGAAACTTCCAGTAACCTGCGGGAGTTCACGGGGGGCAAGCTGAAGATGAGTGAGGCGGGCATGATGCCTGCCGATACGCAGGGGCAGTATATGGCCGGCGATACGCGTGCCAACGAGAATCCCGGTCTGACCTCCATGCATACGCTCTGGGTTCGGGAACACAATCGCATCGCGACGGAGCTGGCGGCCCAGCATCCGGACTGGAATGATGAAACCCTGTTCCAGGAGGCACGTACCCGGGTTGTGGCCGAGATGCAGGCGATTACCTACAATGAATTCCTGCCCAACCTGCTGGGCGAAAATGCACTGGGTACCTATCAGGGGTATGACCCGGATACCAATCCCGATATCGGTGCCGAGTTTGCTTCGGCAGCCTACCGTTTCGGCCATTCCATGCTGTCTTCCACTTTTTTACGCCTGGATGAAAGCGGGCAGGTGGTTCCGGAGGGCAACCTGACATTGCAGGATTCCTTCTTCAGGCCGGACAAGGTGGCGGAAACCGGGGTGGATGCCATTTTCCGGGGCTTTGCCTCACAGACAGCCCAGGCTGCTGATCCCATGGTCATTGATGATGTGCGCAACCTGCTGTTCGGTCCCCCCGGTTCCGGCGCAGGACATGATCTGGTGGCACTGAACATCCAGCGCGGGCGCGACCACGCGGTGGGCAGTTACAATGATGTCCGCGAACAGCTGGGCCTGCCACGCATCACCAGTTTTGATGATCCGGTCTGGCAAGGGGATTTCGGGCAAAAACTGGCTCAAGTCTATGATAGTCCGGATCAGGTGGACCTCTGGGTCGGCGGCATGGCGGAACAGCATGCCGGTGATGCCCTGCTGGGTGAAACCCTGACCACCATCCTGACCGACCAGTTTCAGGACCTGCGGAGCGGGGACCGTTTCTGGTATGAGAACCGGTTTTCCGGGCAGGCCCTGGAAGACCTGAACAGCCTGCGTCTGTCCGATGTCATCAAGCGTAATACCGGCGTTGTGAACATTCAGGATAATGTCATGATTGCGTCCAATATTCATCTGCAACAGATTAATCTGGCCTGAGCCGACCGGTTCAGGTAACGCCTGAAGGGCCGCCCACTCTGCCGGGGGTGGCCCTTTCCATTTGTCCGGCAAATTCCGGCGTCGGGATTTGGCCGGATTGCAGTAATCCGGAGGAGATTCTAGTTTGGATTGGTTAAATAACTTTGTAAGCAGGGATGTTATATGAGTATCGATTTTTCCGGTTCAGGTATGAATGGCAGGTCTGTGTCCCAGGGACAGGGCGTTTACGGGAAGCACAGATACGGTGGTGGTTCGTGGAATCCGGGTGGTGGTTTTGGTGGTGGTGGTCTGAACGCTTCGCTGGGTGTTTTGCTGCAGCAGCTGGTCAGGCTGTTGCTGCAGCATTTTGGCAACCCGCCGGTGACGGAGCCCCAGACCGAATACCGCAGCATTGATGGAAGCGGCAATAACCGGCGTAATCCGGAGCTGGGTTCCACGGGGCAGGCCCTGGACAAGTCCCTGGGGAGCGATACTGCCCGCGAGCCGGGGGGGATGACCGAGGTCCGCCTGCCCAGTGCCCGTGAGGTCAGCAATGCGATTTCGGCCCAGAGCGGTGATACCCGGAACAGCAAGGGGCTGAGTGACCTGTTCTGGATCTGGGGCCAGTTTCTGGATCATGACCTGACGCTGGTGCATGCATCGGGCCAGGAGCAGGCGAATGTTGCCGTGCCGGAAGGTGACCCCTGGTTTGACCCGGCAGGTACCGGTACGGCCAGTCTCGCCTTCACCCGCAGTGATGCCACCATCGGTGCCGATGGCCAGCGTCAGCAGCACAACAGCATCACCGCTTTTCTTGATGGCTCCAATGTCTATGGCTCCGATGTGGAAACGGCTGCCTCCCTGCGGGACTTTGCCGGTGGCCGCCTGAAGGAAAGCAACGGGAACATGCTGCCAGTGGATGCGACCGGTGCGTATCTGGCGGGTGATGAGCGGGCCAATGAAAATCCGGGCCTGACGTCCATGCATACCCTGTGGGTGCGGGAGCATAACCGTATTGCGGATGAACTGGCAGCGCAGCATCCGGACTGGGGGGATGAAACCCTGTATCAGGAAGCACGGCGCAAGGTGGTAGCCGAGATGCAGGCCATCACCTACAATGAGTTCCTGCCCAACCTGCTGGGTGACAATGCCCTGCCGCAATACCAAGGCTATAACCCGTCCACTGATCCCGATATCAGCAACGAGTTTGCCTCGGCAGCCTACCGCTTCGGGCATACCATGCTGTCACCCCAGTTAATGCGCCTGGATGAGAATGGGCAGGTGATTCCGGAAGGCAACCTGTCCCTGCGTGAGGCGTTCTTCAATCCTGCCAGAGTGGCCGAAGCCGGCATTGACCCGATCCTGCGGGGCGCGGCTTCCCAGACAGCCCAGGCTGCCGATCCCATGGTCATTGATGATGTGAGGAATTTCCTGATCAGTGCTCCGGGTTTTGGCGGGCTGGATCTGGTTTCCCTGAATATCCAGCGGGGCCGTGACCATGGTGTGGCCGGGTATAATGATGTGCGTGAGCAGTTGGGCCTGCCGCGTATCACCAGCTTTGAGGATCCGGTCTGGCAGGGGGATTTCGGCCAGAAACTGTCACAAGTGTATGCCAGCCCCGACGATGTTGATCTGTGGGTGGGAGGGCTGGCCGAGCAGGCTGCCGGTGATGCCCTGCTGGGGCCGACCATGAGTCATATCCTTGAGAACCAGTTTGTCAGTCTGCGCGATGGTGACCGCTTCTGGTACCAGAACCAGTTTTCCGGCAACGAACTGAACCAGCTGCAGAACCTGCGCCTGTCCGACATCATTGAACGCAATACCGATATCCAGAACATCCAGGACAATGTCATGGTTGCCTCCAACGTTCATCTGCAGAATACCGGTACTGCGACGACGAACATGCGCAGCATGGCTGCTCCGGCGGCTGCACTGCAGTCAGCCCCGCCGGCCCGGCCACTGGATCCGGCGCAGATCCGGCAGCTGCAGGATGCCGCCGCTCAAGGGCTTCTGGGGTAGGCGGTTATGGGCAAACGGGCCGGTCCGGATGGGTCCGGCCCGTAGCAGGTGCTTTCAGGATGCCGAGCGTTGCAGGGCATTCAGTCCGGCACTGATGCCCATCAGCGATAATGGCAGCTGGACCTGCCGGCTATCTGCCTGTCCCTGGTAACTGACGGTGGCCCTGCGTCCTTTTCTGAACTGGGCCAGTATTTTCTGGTCCAGTGCAAAGCCCGCCGTGCAGCGGGTTTCATTGCACTGTCCCTGAAACCGGATCGGGGCCTGATTGTCGACCTGCAGTGTGATGCCGTTCTGGATGGCAATATCTTTGGGCAGCTCAAAAAAAATGGTCGGCATGGGCTTGCCGGGCGCATAGCCGATGACCGTGATCATCAGGGGCTGGTCATTGTGGCTGAGCACCTGCTCCAGATAGCAGATATTGCGGTTGTATGCCCCGGCCTCACAGTTGCCTCCCCAGTCCTGGAAACGCTGGCCCTGCAAGGATGCCATGGCGGGCGGGCTGAGTGCCGTGATTCCACAGGCCAGCAGCAGCGGGATGTACGGTAAAAAGCGAATGTTGGCAAGTACCATGTTTTGACTCCATGTTTGTTTCTGGGCCTGCTGTCCATCCCGTCGGGATCAGTGGTTGCAGCTGGCCTGTCTGCCCGGATCAGCCGGATCAGGAAGGGTCATCAAGCTGAAATTGCAGGTAGAAAGGCAATGCGTCCAGGGAGGTTCTTGGCCTGATAGCATGCCTTGTCTGCCATTTCCATCACCCGCTTCTGGTTGTTGCGGCCACCGTGCAACGGGCTCAGGCCGATACCGGCGGAAATGGAAAAAGTCCGGTCATTGCAGGAAAAGCGGATGGCTTCAATAGCCTCAATGAGCCGGGTTGCCATTTTTTTGCTGTAGGCAGCATCACCCTGAAAAATGATGGCAAATTCATCACCACCGAGTCGGGCCAGAAAATCCCGACCTCCCAGACAATCGTGCATTGTTTCTGCCACCCTTTGCAGCAGGCTGTCACCAGCCAGATGCCCGCAGGCATCATTGACCTGTTTGAACTTGTTCAGGTCCATGATAGCAAGGCAATATTGGCCGGAATCTGAACCGGTCATGCATTCCACCAGATACTCTTCAAGAGCCAGCCGGTTGTAAAGGCCGGTCAGGTGATCGTGGGTGGCGTTATGGGCGATCCGTTTGAGTTTTTCCGCCTTGCTTTCATCCCGGATGATCAGGATGGTGACGGCGGGAGCCGTACGGGCCTTGTCCGGATTTTCCGGCAGCAGACTGGTGGTGATGGCGGTCAGGATAATGGGTACCGGTTCGCCCCTGTTGGCCCGCAGACGCAGAAAGCCGGCCAGGGTGTAATGGGCCTGACGCTCGGGCACATCCGGACCGATGATGCTGTGCAGGCTGATGGCTGGTGAATCCGGGCTGCGGGTCAGGTGGAAGCTGACCAGTTCCTGCAGACTGGCCGGCGGATCGGGGCGGTGTTTCAGTCCCAGCAGGGCAAGACCGCTGCTGTTGATCTGGCGGATATGGCTGTTGTGGCAGACCATCAGTACGGCATCCGTCAGGGTATCAAACAGGGTGGACAGTTCTTCCGAGTAATTCCTGAGCTCCTGCTCTGCGGCCAGCCGGCGCTCGTTTTCCTGCTGCAGGCGGTTGAAACTCTGATTCAGTTTCCGTTGCATCTGGTTGATGGCATCGGTGATGTCCTGCAGCTCGTCCTGCTTGTAGGGGCGTGACAGGCAGAGGTTGCGGCTGTTCCGTCCCATGACGATGCGGTACCTGATAAAGTCGATGATTTCGTACAGGTGGCGGGTTACGATGCGGTGAAATACCAACAGCAGAAAGGAGGAAACCAGCAGGGTCTTGAAGGCCTGGGTCAACAGGATGACAGTCAGGCGATCCTGCAGGCGCTGGAAGACAATGGCCATGTCCGCCTCAAGCTGCAGGTGGCCGATCAGCACCGTTTTGTTGCGGGTATTGGTGTGCTCAAGGCGGTAGGTTTTGAGCAGGACATGCTGTGAGGCTGTAGCCGGCGCACCGCTTTCCGTCATGATCTGGCCACGCTCGTCCAGAATGGCACCGTAGCTGATGAAGTTATTGCTGACCACGCCGTCCAGCAGCAGTTTCTGGAGCTGAAAATCCATGCTCCAGGTGGTTTCCAGCACCGGGTTGAGGCTGGCGGTACGCACTTCTTCCATGCTGTTTTCAATGGCCTGGATTTCCTTGCGGTATTCGACCAGCAGCTGGGTGACTGTCAGCAGGCCGGTGAGAAAAAAGCCGAATAACAGCATGGCAGCAAGCAGGCGGAACCCCAGTTTGCGGCGATCCGGGGGGGGGGACTGGATACGGGGACGGGACATGGCGTCAGGGAAAACAGGGGGGCCTAGGCCGGTAAACGCTGAGGCTGTATGGCATCACCATCACCTTGTTCGGCTGGGATTATCAGGTAAGGCTCGCTGGGTTGAAAAGTCAATCAAGGTGTTGACTGAGGGTGTCTGGCTTCATCATCGGGGGCTTCTTTCCCGGCATTTGTCTTATTATTCGCCATTTTTTTACTGTTTATTACAGGAATTATCGGCTGTAGCCGGGCTGCATGAGAAGTAAGCCCGCCGTTTAACGGGTTATATGTTACCGGTCAGCCGGCGTCCGACAGATCGGGTATGTCTCTGTTCAACCCCGGACCCATGGGTTCAGGTTGGGCCCGGTATTCTCAGTATTCCGCCATTTCCTTCACGTGCACCGTGACACTGCGGGCCAGTGAGGACAGGTCATAGCCGCCTTCCAGGCAGGATACCAGCCGTCCCTGACCGTATTTTGCGGAGATTTCACACAGCTTGCGCGTGATCCAGGTATAATCCGCCTCCACCAGCCCGAATCCACCCATTTCGTCTTCCAGATGGGAATCGAAACCGGCAGAAACCATGATCAGCTCTGGCCTGAAATCATGCAGGCGCGGCAGCCAGTGCTGTTCCACCTGAGCCCGCCATTCAGGACCACGGGTACCGGCACGCATGGGTAGGTTGACAACATTCGGATAGTGGCTGTCGGCACCGCAGTAAGGGTAGTAGGGGTGCTGAAAAGAAGAGCAGAACAGGATGCGCGGGTCATTGCGCACGATTTCTTCCGTGCCGTCCCCGTGGTGGACATCAAAGTCAATAATCGCCACCCGCTTGAGGCCGTGCTGCTCCAGGGCATGCAGGCAGCCGATGGCCACATTGTTGAAGATGCAGAAGCCGGCGGCACCGCTGCGCCCGGCATGGTGTCCGGGAGGGCGGATGGCACAGAAGACATTGCGGTGCTGCTGTTTCATGACCATGTCGACTCCCATGACGGCAGCGCCTGCTGCGTGCAGGGCGGCAGAGAGGGAGTAGCGGTTCATGCCGGTATCACCATCCAGCAGGATGGCGTCCTGCCCCTGGGGCGCGCTGTCGAACACGCGTTGAACATACGCGGGCGCATGGGCGCGCTCCAGCTGTTCACGGCTGGCGGGATCGGCATCATAATGCCGGATGATCCAGTCCACGCCGGAGCTGATCAGGCGGTCGGTGATGGCACCGATACGCTTGGGGGATTCGGGGTGATACGGGTCGCCATTTTCATGAAAAATGCAATCGGTATGGCTGATCAATGCAGTTGTCATCGTATTTGTCTGGAGAGTGTGTATAATATGGTGCAATGCACAAAAAAATGAGGCCAGCTTTCGTCTGCGGCGAGTGCTTGTAGTCAGGTTTCCGCCTGTCGACTCCTCCGGAAGCTGGTTATCAACCATGATAGAGGTTTTAAACATGGGGCACCACTATTTGCATCAGTTCCTGTCCCCCCGGTCGATTGCTGTGGTCGGGGCCAGTGGCAGGGAAGCTTCGGCAGGCACCCGGGTACTGGAGAATATTCTGTCAGCCGGTTTTCAGGGGCCGGTCTATCCGGTCAATCCCAAATATCAGGAGTTGCAGGGACTGGCCTGCTACGCGACACTTGCCGCCCTGCCGGAACCTGCTGATCTGGTGGTGATCACAACACCGGCTGGCACGGTGGCCGGTATTGTGCACGAATGCGGTGAGCTGGGATACCGGCATGTCATCGTGCTGTCCGGTGGATTCAGTGATGCCGGTGCCAGCGGGCGGCAGCTGGAGCACCGGGTGCAGCAGACCGCACGCCGTTACGGCATTCATCTGCTGGGACCGGACTGCATGGGCGTCATGCGGCCCGAGGCCGGATTGAACGCCACTTTCAGCCGTAATCAGGCCCGTGACGGCAGTCTGGCCTTGGTCTCGCAATCCGGTGCCATCTGTTCCGCCATACTGGACTGGGCCGAAACCCGCAAACTCGGATTCTCCGCGGTTATCACCCTGGGTGATGCTGTCGATGTGGATTTCGGGAATGTGCTGGATTTTCTGGCTCTGGATCAGCATACCAAAAGCATCCTGCTGTATGTGGAAGGCATCCGCAATGCCCGCAGTTTCATGTCCGGCTTGCGTTCGGCCTCGCGCATGAAACCGGTGATCGTGCTGAAGGCAGGCCGTCATGCCGAGGGTGCGCGGGCTGCGAGTTCGCATACCGGTGCCATCGTGGGCAGCTTTGATGCCTTTGAGGCTGCATTGCAGCGTGCCGGCGTGGTCAGGGTGGATTCCATTACCCAGCTGTTTACAGCTGCTGAAATTCTGTCGTCCGGCATTCCGGTACGCCGGAATCGTCTGCTGATCATCACCAACGCCGGCGGACCGGGTGTGATGGCGACGGACCGGGCGGTAGAGCTGGGATTGAGCCTGAGCCCGCTGGGTCCCGAGGTATTGCGCGCACTGGGGCAGGTTCTGCCATTTTCCTGGTCACATGGGAATCCGGTCGACATTCTGGGTGATGCGACGCCTGAACGTTATGAACAGGCGCTGGACATCTGCCTGCGCGAGGACAACATGGACGGGGTGCTGGTCATGCTGACACCGCAGGCCATCACCGATCCCGCTGGTGTGGCTGAAGCCCTGGCCAGGGTGCACCAGCGCAGCAAGAAGCCGATACTGGCCTGCTGGATGGGGGGGGCACAGGTGGCCGAGGCACATGCGGTATTCGCTGCCGCCGGTATCCCGTCTTTCTCCACGCCGGAGCCGGCGGTGGAGGCTTTCGCCTACCTGGCCTGTTTTCACAGCAATCAGAAAATGCTGGTGCAGGTACCGCCGGTACGGGATGAAGCGGAACCGGAGCCGGATATCCGGGGGGCACGCCTGATCATTGAAAGCGTGCTGGCCGAGGGGCGGCGCATCCTGTCCACCACGGAATCCCGTGCCATTCTGGCCGCTTTCGGCATTCCCTCCACCCGTGCGGTGCTGGTGCGCAGTCCCACGGAAGCGCTGGTGGCTGCCGAATCGCTGGGCTATCCGGTGGTGATGAAGATCAGTTCCCCGGATGTCGTGCACAAATCGGATGTCAACGGGGTGCGCATGAACATCAACAGTGCCAATACCGTGCGCAGTGTGTATCAGGAGCTGGTCGAGCGGGTGACACAGGCCCTGCCGGGCGCACGTATTGACGGTGTGACCGTGGAGGGCATGTATCGGGGTACCCATGTGCGTGAACTCATGATCGGTGTGGCCCGCGATCCGGTTTTTGGGCCCGTCATCAGTTTCGGGGCCGGAGGCACGGCTGTGGAAATCATGCGTGACCGTGCCGTGGTGCTGCCGCCGCTGAATGAGTACATGATCCGCAAGACCATTGGCAGAACCCGTATCGCCGACATGCTCAAGGCCTTTCGCCAGATGCCGGCAGCCGATGGCCGGGCCCTGGAACAGGTCATGCAGCGGGTATCGGTACTGGTGTGCGAGCTGCCGGAAGTGGTGGAAATGGACATCAATCCCCTGCTGGCGGACGATAAGGGCGTACTGGCCGTGGATGCCCGCTTTGTGGTGGCACATGCGGACCGGGATCGTCCCTACGGGCACATGGCGATTCATCCCTATCCCAGCGACCTGGTGCGGCATCATCAGCTGATGGATGGCACCGACATCGTTATCCGGCCCCTCAAACCGGAGGACGCGGCACTGGAGCAGCAGTTCGTGCGCAACCTGTCCGGGGAGTCACGCTACATGCGCTTCATGCAATCCCTGCGCGAGCTGACGCCGGATATGCTGGTGCGCCTGACCCAGATTGATTATGACCGCGAGATGGCGTTTATCGCCCTGGTGCGCAATGGGGATCCGGCGGGAGGGGACCTGGAGATCGGGGTGTCGCGGATCGCCACCCTGCCGGATGGACAGGGGTGCGAGTTTGCGCTGGTTGTGGGGGATGCCTGGCGTAACCGGGGCATGGGCGGGCTGTTGATGCAGGTCATCATTGATCTGGCACGTAACAAGGGCCTGCATTACATCACCGGTGACGTGCTGGCCGAAAACAGTCCCATGCTCAACCTGATGCGCCGGCTCGGGTTTGTGGCCGAACACAGCCGGCTGGAGCCGGGTGTGGTTGTGGTGACCCGGCATCTGGTGAGCAGTTAGGCCCTGATGATGCACCCCATTTATCGGCAAATCCGGTATGATTAATGCCGGATGCCTGCATGGCGGTTTGCAGGGGTTCCGGGGGAGCCTGGCACGGGGGCGTGGAAAGCGCACCGGAACGGGTGCTGTGAGTCGGGCTCCGGAAATATGTTTGGCAGCTGAAACAGGTATTCATTCAAGGAGCTCCTCGCATGCGCACTGGTCTCAAAATGCTGTTGGCCGGGATTATTTTCGGTTTTATGGCTGTTTTCGCTTTTATTGGGGTAAAAAGCCTGATTAATGACCAGCAGAAAAGTCAGGTCCGGGTTCAGCCGCCGGATATTGAGACCAGTACGATTCTGGGTCAGTCGGCTCCGGCTGCCGGCAGTACGGAGGGAGCCAATCCTTCGCTGGCTGATCAGGATGCCACGGCAGTGGCAGATGACAGCAAGGTCAGGCCGACCCTGGTGGGTGAGCCTGATACCCCGGACACGATCAGTGAGCCGGAGAATACGGCCTCCCAGACCCCGCCGGCAGCGGGCGCTGATACCGGCATTGATGCCGGACCGGCTGGCACAGGGTCGGCCACGGATCCGGCTGCTAATACCGGCAATGCTGTTGTCAATACGGATACCGACCCGGTGGCAGGTACGACTGCTGCGTCACAGGATCAGACTGGCAGCAGCGGGGAGCTGATCGACGAATACGGGGCGCTGGAATTGAGCCTGACCGATCCTGCCGACCCGCAGCGCAAGCCCAGTGCCACGTTCATCATTCGTGATGTGCAGGATATGGAAGTGGCCAGCATGGAAAACACCGATTCCGCCACCTTTGACCTGACGCCGGGCATTTATGAGGTCACTGTGGTGGCTGAAGGTAAAAAGAATGCCCGCATGGTGGAGATTGCAGCAGATCAGGTGCTCAGGGAGCGCTTCGAGCTGCCCAATCCGCCGGTATCCGCAGCCCCGGAGCAGAGCAGCCTGCCGGTGCCATCAGGGCCGGTTGCCGGTACGTCGGAGCAGCCGGTTTCGACTCCGGTTGTCGCGGCGCCTGATCCGCTGGCAGCGGATACCGGCCGGGTGAGGGTATTCGTGCGTGCCGGGGGCAGTAATGCGGCGCTGAAGGCCAACGTCTATGTTCAGCAGCCCAACGGGGTGCATGTGGCCAAGGGCAGTTACGCCGACAATGTGGAATTCACCCTGCCGCCGGGGCGCTACCGCATCACCGCCAAGACCAAGGGCAAGGAGGATGTGGTGCGTGACATCAATGTCGCTGGGGGGCAGGAGCAGCAGCAGATTATTGTTATGGAGTCGGCAGCTGCGCAGGCTCCCAACCATCCGGCACCACCACCCGAGGGGACCCTGAACCTGGTGCTGCGGTCACCACCGGGTGCTGCCGAGGGGCGGGGGCGCTTTGTGGTGACGGATAGTGGGGGACAACGGGTGGCACGTGTGGGTGGGGTTGCCAATGCCCAGCTCAGGCTGGCGCCTGGCAGCTATGAGGTCATGGCCGTTTATCGCCAGCGCCGGATCACCAAACGCATCACCATTGCCGAGGGGCAGGCCCGCTCGCTGGATTTTCAGGTCAGCGAATTTGAGGGGGTTCCGCCCGAGCCACCGGCGCGTCCGCCTGCCGGAGGGCAGTCGGCTCCGCAGCAGACGGCACAGCAACCCTCACAACCGGCTGCTCAGGTACCGTCCCGGAGCGGCGTGCTGCAACTGATTGCGGTCAATGGGGTGGACCAGCAGCCGCTGCCGGTGAGTTTTTCGGTGCTGGCCCTGAATGGTCAACTGCTGCGCAACTTTGAGGGGGTGGCATTTGCCGAGCTGAGCATGGCACCCCAGGACGTGCTGGTGAATATTGATTACCGCGGCATGCATGGCCAGGAGCGCATCCGCGTGACGCCTGGTGAACCCACCGTGTTTACTTTCACCATCACCCCGAACAACGTGGCCAATCCGGTGGGACAGCAGCCCCAGCCGCCCCAGTCGCTGGAGGGGCTATTGATGGACCGCCTGCAGCAGGAGCTGCAGCGCCACATGCGCTGAAAGCCGTCCCCGTTTGTCCGAACACAGAAACAGGATTCAGGAGTTATCCCGTGACCAGATCAGAGCAGCTGTTCCAGCAGGCCCAGAAAACCATTCCCGGCGGGGTCAATTCCCCGGTACGGGCCTTCCGGGGTGTCGGCGGAACGCCGAGGTTCATCGCCCGGGCCGAAGGTGCCTACCTGTATGATGCCGATGGCAACCGGCTGATTGATTATGTCGGCTCCTGGGGGCCGATGATTGCCGGGCATGCCCACCCGGAAGTGGTGGACGTCGTGCGTGAGGCCGCCCTGAACGGATTGAGCTATGGTGCACCCACGGAGCTGGAAGTCACCATGGCCGAGCGTATTTGCAAACTCCTGCCGTCCATGGACATGGTGCGTATGGTCAGTTCCGGGACCGAGGCCACCATGTCGGCCATCCGTCTGGCCCGGGGGGTCACCGGGCGCAAGGTGATTGTCAAGTTTGAAGGCGGGTATCACGGGCATGGTGACTCCCTGCTGGTCAAGGCCGGCTCCGGTGCCCTGACGTTTGGTGAGCCGAACTCGCCGGGGGTGCCGCCGGAGCTGGCACAATTCACCCTGACCCTGGATTACAATGACAGTGCCCAAGTGCGCGAGGTCTTTGCCGAACGGGGAGGGGAGATTGCCTGTGTGATCGTGGAGCCGGTGGCCGGCAACATGAACTGCGTGCCGCCGGTACCCGGTTTTCTGGAGGCCCTGCGCGAGGTGTGTGACCAGAGTGGTGCACTGCTGATTTTTGATGAGGTCATGACCGGTTTCCGGGTGGCGCTGGGGGGCGCGCAGGCTTATTACAACATCCGGCCCGACCTGACCACACTGGGCAAGGTCATCGGCGGCGGTATGCCGGTGGGGGCGTTCGGCGGACGACGTGATGTCATGGAGCACCTGTCGCCACTGGGATCGGTCTATCAGGCCGGTACCCTGTCCGGTAACCCGATTGCCATGGCTGCGGGGCTGAAAACCCTGGAAATCATTGCGCGTGAGGGATTTTATGAAGAGCTGGGCAGCAAGACCTTTCTGCTGACCCAGGAAATGCAGGCAGCGGCTGATGCAGCCGGGATTCCGTTTACGACCCATTGTGTCGGCGGCATGTTCGGATTGTTTTTCTCCGAAGATGACAGCATAACCCGCTATCACCAGGTGACCCGGTGCGATATTCCCCGTTTCAACCGGTTCTTTCATGGCATGCTGGATGGGGGTATTTACCTTGCGCCCTCCGCCTATGAGGCCGGCTTTGTTTCCAGCGTGCATACAGATGAAGACATTGCTGCTACACTGGATCGGGTACAGGCGGTGTTTGCCCGATTGTGACTGTACCCTGACGTTGCACGGGTACGGGCGTCCTGATTCAGTGATTAATATTAGTTGAGGGCTACAGGGAATGTATCGTCAATGCCTGACCATCATCGGGCTGGTCTGCTACCTGTTCTGCAGTTTTTCTGCCCGTGCCGAAACACGCTCAAGCAGCCTTTATAACGAGGTGGAAAAGTCCATTTATCAGGTCAGGGTGATCAACCACAAAACCGGCAACAAGAGCGTGATTGGTTCAGGGTTTGTGGTCGCCCGTCCGGATATCATGGCGACCAATTACCATGTGGTCAGCACTTATACCAATGACCCGGAAACCTTCAGCATGAATTACCTTTCCACCACAGGGGAAACCGGTCCCCTGTATCTGGTGGATGTGGATGTTCTGCATGATCTGGCCATTCTCAAGGCGGATGCTCCATTGGGCAAGCCCCTGAAAACCAGTGTCATTCCGGAAAAGGGGGCGACCCTGTATTCGCTGGGAAATCCGCTGGATCTGGGGTTCTCGATCGTGACCGGAACCAACAACGGGATGGTGCAGAACAGTGAGGACAACAACATCCTGTTTTCCGGGAACCTGAATTCGGGCATGAGTGGCGGGCCGGCGCTGAATGAGTCCGGCGAGGTGATCGGCATCAATGTGGCCACGGCAGGCAATGATGTCAGTTTTCTGGTTTCGGTCCAGTACCTGAACATCCTGCTGGAGCGCCTGCGCCTGAGGGGGTTCAGCCCGGCGGAGGATCTGCATGGCAGCATTACCCGCCAGTTGCATGACAACAGTATCGAGCGCCTGCTGCGGCTGCAGGACAATGACTGGAAACGTGTCCAGATCGGCCAGTTTGAAGTCCCCGGCAGCATGGACCGCACCATCAGCTGCTGGGACAGCAGTGATGAAGCCAGGGGTAACAGCCTGATGGGAATTTATGCTGCGACCTGCTCCAATGAGCTGCGCATTTTTCTGGATGAAAAGCTGAGTATCGGCGAGATGCGCTATCAGTATACCTGGTATGAATCCGATGGCATGATTTCGCCCCGCTTTTATCGTCAGTATGAGTATCAGAATGCCAGTGGCCTGATTAATACGACTGCAGACAAGAAAAATGTGAGCCGCTTTGAGTGCCGTACCCGTTTTGTGGCTATTTCCGGGCATGATTTCAAAATGACGGTGTGCCGGCGTGATTACCTGCGCTATCAGGGCCTGAGTGACGTACTGGTGACGGGGGCCATGGTGGCAGAGCCGAAGGTCGGGCTGATTTTTGATTTTTATCTGGTGGGTACTGATTTTGAGCAGTCCATCAGGCTGCTCCAGCACATGCTGAAGGGGTTCAAATGGATGCCGTGAGCCTGATACTGGAGGTGAAAACCCGCAGCCTGAATCACTATTATCAGCTTGAGCAGTTTCCGGTCAGGGTCGGGCGTGCACTGGATAATGATATCATTCTGTCGGATACCACGGTATCGCCCCATCACCTTGAAATTGAACAGCTGGATGGCTTCAGTCTGCGTGTTCGCAACCTGTCGGGTGAGAACGGCTCGCGCATGAACCGCCGGAGCCTGCGTCAGGATGAGGCTGTCGAGGTCCGGGTCGAGGCGGATCCGGTCAGCCTGCGACTGGGCAACCGGCAGGTCCGGCTGCTGCGTTCAGACATGGATGTCAGCCGTACCAGTGTGCGCAACTGTTCCGGACTGTATGCCGTATTCTGTCGTCCGGCCTGGTCCTTGAGCCTGATGGTGCTGACCCTGCTGGCGTTTCTGTACGAAA
The DNA here is from genome assembly GCA_020442915.1 of Thiothrix sp. Classification (GTDB taxonomy): domain Bacteria; phylum Pseudomonadota; class Gammaproteobacteria; order Thiotrichales; family Thiotrichaceae; genus Thiolinea. The sequence continues at coordinate 33,974 of JAGRJD010000111.1, forward strand.
ACTACCTTCAGGCCCGTCTGGCCAAGGACATTACGTTTTACCTGGGCGGGCTGATGCCTTACCTGCTGGGGCTGGTGGCCCTGACGCTGGTGATTGCCGGGATCAGCCGCCTGTCCACCCAGCGCTGGGAGGTCGGGCCGGCCCTGAGCCTGGCTTCGCTGTTCATGATCGGCCCGCATGTGCTGGGTGAGATAGGACATTTCTTGAATTACCTGCTGACCGCCGACTGGCCACTGGAAGGGCTGATGCTGGTCAACAATTTTCTGCTGTTGCCGGTGGTGCTCTATGGTTACATCCGGCTGGTGCATCATGCCGAGTCCTGGTCGGCGCTGGGCGTGGCCCTGCTGTTCAGCACGCCGATGCTGGTCTATCAGATGTCGGACCTGATGGACCAGATTGCCCTGGATACCGAGTTTACCGGTGAAGCCGATTTCAACCGTACCCTCAGTTCGCTGGATATCCGCCTGCAGCCGAGTATCAGTATTGATGATTTTGTAGCGATGGCCACCCAGGAGCTTGGACCATTCACGGCTGAGTCCGATGCTGCGGACGAGAGCGAGTAGGAAAAATCCGCTACAGCCTTAGAGCCTGTTTACGATCTTCTGAGTATCAGCGCCAGAAAAGCCAGATGGATGAACGGCAAACTGCTATTGAGTTGACGTTCGCAGTTCTTCCATAGTCTTCGGTTCTTCTCCAGCCAGGCAAAGCTGCGCTCAACAATCCAGCGCTTGGGCATGACCTTGAAGGTATGCCGTTCACTGCGC
>JAGRJD010000112.1:0-8163 GCA_020442915.1 Thiothrix sp.
CAACAAGTTCTACATTCTGGACCTGCAACCCAAAAACTCCATGCTCAAATGGCTGACAGACCAGGGCCATACCGTCTACGTGGTCTCTTGGGTCAACCCGGATGAAACCTATGCCGAAACCAGTTTTGAGGACTATGTGCTGGATGGTGTGATCACGGCCATTGATGCGGTTGAAGCGGATACCGGCGTGAATGAGCTCAACATGATCGGTTACTGCATCGGCGGCACCCTGCTGGCAACCACCCTGGCCTATCTCAAGTCCAAAGGCGATGAACGCGTCAAGAGTGCGACCTTCTTCACCACCATGCTCAACTTCAAGGACCCGGGCGAGCTGGGTGTGTTCATTGACGAGGGCCAGATTGCCAATATTGAAGACACCATGAGCAAACAGGGCTATCTGGATGGCTCCCTGATGTCCGGTGCCTTCAACCTGCTGCGGGCCAATGACCTGATCTGGTCGTTCTATGTCAACAACTACCTGCTCGGCAATGATCCGCGTCCGTTTGACCTGCTGTACTGGAATTCCGACTCCACCCGCATGCCGCGCAGGATGCACTCCTGGTACCTGCGCAACCTGTACCTGAACAACCAGCTGTGCCAGCCCAGAGCCCTGAGTGTGGCGGGCGAGCCCATCGACATCACCCAGGTCGACATTCCGGTGTGCTATGTTTCCACCGTGGATGATCACATCGCCCCCTGGAAATCCACCTATGACGGTGCACGCCTGTTTTCGGGCAAGACCCACTTCATTCTGGGCGGCTCCGGCCATATCGCCGGCATTGTCAACCCGCCGGAAGCCAGAAAGTACGGCTACCGCACCAATGACCAGCAACCGCTGCCCGAAACAGCCCAGGCATGGCTGGCAGGTGCCCAGCAGCACGACGGCTCCTGGTGGCCGGAATGGGATCGCTGGATACGGGCACTGGACAGCGAGGAAGTGGATGCTCGTGAACCGGGCGCACGGGTATTCCCGGCTATCGAGGATGCCCCCGGTGTCTATGTGAAATCCAAGCTCGGGGATCCGACGCCAAAACTGGAAGTGACGCCGCTGCCAGCCAGAACAGCGCACAAGCCGGAGCGCAAGAGCAGCAAAAAAACCGCGCCCAACACGTAAATAACAATCAAGGCATAAAAAAACCGGGGCAGGTCACATTCCTGCCCCGGTTTCCGTCTGAACCGCCAGAACCGGTGGCCAGATGGCCAGAGCTTCACAGCAACCGGTACAAAGTCCCGCAATACGGACAGCGCACGGCATGATCAGCGCTGGCTTCAATCTCCAGAAACACCCGCGGATGCGAACACCACGCAGCCCGCATGTCCATGGGGCAATGCAGGGGCAGATCCCTGCGACTCACCACCACCTCACGGGTATCATTCAAACGCTGGTAATCCTTCAGTTCCGGCTTGCCCATGACTGGCATCCCCTTGCGTTCACACCTTGGTCAACCATTCGACATACTCCGGCTTGCGCCCATAGACTGCATCAAAGAACAGGGTCTGGATTTTTTCAGTGACCGGGCCACGGCTGCCACTGCCGATGGTGCGCCGATCCAGCTCACGCACCGGCGTGACTTCAGCCGCCGTTCCGCTGAAAAAGGCCTCATCGGCAATATACACCTCATCACGGGTGATGCGCTTTTCCACAATCCGGATTCCCAGATCAGATGCCAGCCGGAACAGGGTCCGCCGGGTGATGCCATTCAGGGCGGAAGTCAGGTCCGGTGTGTAGATCACCCCATCCTTGACCAGGAAGAAATTTTCCCCGCTCCCCTCGGCTACATAGCCCTCGCTGTCTAGCAGCAAAGCCTCATCATAACCATCATCCAGCGCCTCCCTCAGCGCCAGCATGGAGTTGATGTAATTGCCATTGGCCTTGGCCTTGCACATGGCGATGTTGACATGATGGCGGGTGAAGGAGGAGGTCTTGATCCGGATGCCCTTCTGCATGTTGTCAGCCCCAAGATAAGCACCCCATTCCCAGGCCGCCACCATGCAGTGCACCTGGAGATTATCAGCCCGCAGGCCCATGCCTTCGGAACCATAAAAGCACATCGGGCGCAGGTAAGCCGACTTGAGGCCATTCTCGCGTACCACGGCCTGCTGGGCGGCATTGAGCGCCTCCTTGCTGAACGGCAACGCCATGCGCATGATTTTGGCGGAATCAAACAGGCGGTCGGTATGCTCTTTCAGACGGAAAATGGCGGTGCCGGCTTCCGTATCATAGGCACGCACGCCCTCGAACACACCCATCCCGTAATGCAGGGTATGCGTCAGCACATGCACCTTGGCTTCACGCCATGGAACCATCTCCCCATCCAGCCATATCACACCATCACGATCGGCCATCGACATCTTGAACTCTCCAGAAAACTGCATAAATCACTTTCTTCAGGATAACAGCAGCCTTGGCCCGATACCATAGTCACGACCCGGCACCCATGAAAAAACCCCGACAGGCCTGATGCCGCGCCGGGGTCTGCAAAGCAGGTCAGGCAGGACTCGCCCTCAACCGGAATAGATAATGGTGAAATCCTGCCCATTGTGACGTTCAAATGCAGCCTTCTGATAACCACTGCGGGAATAGGAACCAGAATCGGGGGCTGCCGCAGGCGGATACTGGTGAGATACACGGGCATCCGCTTCCGATGCCAGAACCGCCTGCTGCTGCTGTTGCCAGCGCGCATAGGACTGCTGACGAATCTGCTCCAAGCGGTTGTATTCATGCATGACCTTGACCACATAGCCCTGGGTCTCACGGTAAGGCGGAATGCCGTTATACTTGTCAACGGCACCGGGACCGGCATTATAAGCCGCCAGAGCCAGATGCTTGTCGCCGCCATAACGGCGCAGCATGGCTGCCAGATATTTCGCCCCGCCCTTGATATTCTGGGCCGGATTCAGGCTGTCCTTCACCCCCATCATGTCAGCAGTGCCGGGCATCAGCTGCATCAGTCCTTCGGCCCCTGCGTGCGAGCGTGCCTCGGGATTGAAGCAGGACTCCTGACGGATCACGGCCCGGATCAGATTCGCTTCGACCCCGTAATGGCGGGCATACTTCTGGATGGTATCCATGTAATTGCCGGTGCGTGCTTCGATACGCTGGTGACTGCCACAACTGACCGTAGTGACCGCTGGCAGGTTTGCCTGATTTCCGCCCTTGCCCGCAAGCGGGGCCTTCGGGACCTTTTTCTTCGGGGTGCGCATCAGCAGCTTGACATTCTTCTGGCCCTTGACCGAGCCATTGGTGATCCAGCGGACACCACTGCTGTCAGTATAGGAATAAACGTCAGCGTGAGCAGTCTGCCCCAAGGAAAACGCTGACACCATGGCAACGGGCAGGATACAACGCCCGATGATGGTTCCGGTTTTGGGTGTATTCATATTCATGACTTTGTTATTACTGTTTTTGGTGTTCTTTAAATGAATTGACAGGGGTTTGCTTCTCGGTTACTCATCGACGTTTATACAGGACAGACGGTCAGCTGTCACGGAAGCACGGATAAACGGAAATGATCCCATCGGGCTGGTAATGAATTTGCCACCGCTTGTCCCCGCCCCGGCAGCCAAAGCCGGCCCACCCCGGTATCATTCCTTTCACACTGGCTGACCTCCTTGAGCCACAACCAGTTGGCGGGTTTCAACAGGGACTGTGAGGCCGCTATACCCAAGCCCGTATCTTCTGGTACGGGCTTTCTTCTGTCCCAGCGCAAACGCAACTCAGTGCAATTTGCGCGGGTCGGAAAGGCTGAATACCGGAATGGGCGCATCAAACTGCACACCGTCATCGGCACGCATGGTATAACTGCCCTGCATGGCACCAATCGGGGTTTCCAGCACCGCACCACTGGAATAACGGAAGCCCTCGCCAGGCTCCAGATAAGGCTGCTCCCCCACCACGCCCTCACCCCGGACCTCCTGAGTATTGCCGTTGGAATCGGTGATCAGCCAGTGACGGCTCAGCAGGCGGGCGGCAATATTGCCCTGATTGACAATGGTGACAGTATAGGCAAACACATAACGGTCAATATCCGGATCAGACTCCTGCTCCAGATACTGGGACTCCACCGATACCCGGATGTCATAAACCCATGCTTCACGTTCACTCATGCTGACAGACCATTTTTTGTTTGCATCCCGGAATTATCAGACACCCGTACCCTCACAACAAGACCAGATTGTCCCGGTGAACCAGTTCCGGGGCATAGACATAACCCAGCACGGACTCGATGTCACCGGACGGATGCTGCTTGATGCGCTCGGCATCAAGAGCAGAATAATTAACCAGACCCTTGGCGATGATACGCCCTTCGTGGCTGTAACAGCTCACCACATCGCCGCGCCCGAAGTCACCTTCCACCCGCAGCACACCGATGGGCAGCAGACTGCGCCCGGTTTCCAGAATGGCACGGGTCGCTCCTTCATCCAGCCACAGCTCGCCCCGTGACTGCAGCTGGCTGGCAATCCACTGCTTGCGGGCCGCCAGTGGCTGGCGTTCGGGCAACAGCAGGGTTCCCAGCGGCTCCCCGGCCCGGATTCGCTCCAGCACCCCCGACTCATGTCCGGAAGCAATAATGGTGGCACAGCCCGAGTGGGCGGCACGTTGAGCGGCCAGTACCTTGGTCCGCATGCCACCGCTGCCGACCACGGTTCCGGCTCCTCCGGCAAAAGCCAGAAAACGCTCATCCTCGGCCTGTCCCTGACTGATCAGGGAGGCATCGGCATACTGGCGCGGATCCTTGTCATACAGCCCCTGCTGGTCGGTCAGGATAATCAGCAGATCCGCCTCGATCAGGTTGCCCACCAGCGCTCCCAGGGTATCGTTGTCCCCCAGACGGATTTCATTGGTGGCCACGGTATCATTCTCGTTCACCACCGGAATCACACCGAAATCTACCAGTGCATTCAGGGTATTGCGCGCATTGAGGTAACGCCGGCGATTGGCCAGTTCGTCATGGGTCAGCAGCACCTGCGCTGCCAGATAGCCATGTTGGCGGAACACATCTTCGTAAGCCTGGATCAGGCTCATCTGGCCGATGGCCGCAGCGGCCTGCTTTTCAAACAGGGTCTTGGGACGCTGCTTCCAGCCCATACGGCTCATGCCTTCCGCCACTGCCCCGGAAGACACCAGCACGATCTCGACACCCTGCCCATGCAGCCGTGCAATCTGCCCGCCCCAGTCCGCCAGTGCGGCCTGATCCAGCCCGGCACCACCACGGGTCAGCAGCGCACTGCCGATCTTGACCACCCAGCGCCGGGTCCGGGCAACAAACTCAGCCCTGCTCATGACGCTCCAGAAACTGCATGATCCGGTAACAAAGCGCACGGGTCCCCAGACCGGTGGACGCCGAAATGAAACAGGTCTCCCCTTCCCAGCCCAGCGCTTCCACGATCGCCTCGCAGCGGGCTGCCCGTTCATCTTCCGGCAGCAGATCGACCTTGTTCAACACCAGCCAGCGCGGACGCGCCAGCAGGTCATCACCATACTGCTCCAGCTCGGCCTCAATGGTGCGCACAGCCTGCACCGGCGCTTCCCGTTCATCCAAGGGGGCGACATCAACCACATGCAGCAGCACACGGGTACGCGTCAGGTGACGCAGAAACTGGATTCCCAGCCCGGCACCCTCGGCTGCCCCTTCAATCAGACCCGGAATATCCGCCATGACAAAGCTCTGCAACTCGCCAACCCGCACCACGCCCAGATTGGGGTGCAAGGTGGTAAAGGGATAGTTGGCAATCTTGGGGCGTGCAGCCGATACCGCACTGATCAGAGTCGACTTGCCGGCATTCGGCAAACCCAGCAGGCCGACATCCGCCAGCAGTTTCAGTTCCAGCCGCAACTGCCGCCACTCACCGGGCGTGCCAGGCTTGGACTGGCGTGGGGCCCGGTTGACCGAACTTTTATAACGCAGGTTGCCGAGGCCATGGAAACCACCCTTGGCCACCAGCAAACGCTGTTCCGGCTCGACCAAATCCCCGATCAGCTCACCGGTTTCATCATCATAAGCCATGGTGCCTACCGGTACCGGGATCAGTTTGTCCTCACCCCGCCACCCGGTCATGTTACGCCCCGCCCCGTTTTCACCTCGCCCGGCCTCGAAATGGCGGGTATGGCGGAAATCCATCAGGGTATTGAGATTGCGCTCGGACACCAGATAGACATCACCGCCATCACCGCCATCACCGCCGTCCGGACCACCATATTCAATGAATTTTTCGCGCCGGAAGCTGACACAGCCATTACCACCGTCACCGGCCTTGATCTGGATAAAAACCTCATCAACAAACTGCATGCGCTACCGACCCTGAAATCATTCCCGCCCTTGCGGGCATACCTCAACATTATCCATGAAAAAAGCCCCGACCAGCGGGGCTTTTTTCAAAACCGTGATCCAGCTGTTAATCAGGCCTGAGCGGCAGCCGGCTCAATACGGACATACTTCCGGTTTTTCAAACCTTTCTGCTCAAAAACCACTTGACCGTCGACTTTGGCGAACAGGGTATGGTCTTTGCCACAGCCCACATTTTCACCAGCATGAAAACGGGTGCCCCGTTGACGGACCAGAATGTTGCCAGCCCTGACAACCTGACCGCCAAAGCGTTTGACACCCAGACGTTTGGATTCGGAATCACGTCCGTTGCGGCTGCTGCCGCCTGCTTTTTTGTGTGCCATCCCAGTAAATCCTTATGCGTTGATTGCCGTGATTTCGATCTTGGTCAGGTACTGACGATGGCCAGTCCGTTTCTGATGGTGTTTACGACGACGGAACTTCATGATTTCCAGCTTCTCGCCGCGCATCTGGGATTTGACGGTGGCAGAAACCTTGCAACCTTCCACAAACGGTGTGCCGACCCGAACGTCATCACCGCTTCCAACCATCAGGACATTATCAAAATCGATGCTAGAGCCTTCTTCAGCATCCAGTTTTTCCACCTGGATCACATCACCTTGTGCGACACGGTACTGTTTACCGCCTGTTGCAATGACCGCGTACATTATCTCGAAGCTCCAAAAATGTCCTGTAAAAAGCCGCTGGATTGTACTGATGAAGCTCATCAAGGTCAAATACATTTGTCAGTCACCCAACCCGTATTCTTTTGAGAAGCTTGACACCGGTGCAGGCTCTTCCTAGCATGCAGGGCTTTAAGCCCCTTGTTGCAGGCGATGGATCTCAAATCGGTTTTCAATCTCGTCGATCCGGACATGCAGGCCGTCAATGCGTTGATACAGCGCTGTCTGCACACAGATGTGGTCCTGATCAACCAGCTCGCACATTATATTATCAATAGTGGCGGTAAACGCCTGCGCCCGATGCTGGCGCTGCTGAGTGCACACGCCTGCGGCTATCAGGGCCGACGCCATATTGATGTTGCCGCGATTGTGGAATTCATCCACACCGCAACCCTGCTGCACGATGATGTGGTGGACGAATCCGACCTGCGCAGGGGCAAGGAAACCGCCAATAATGTCTGGGGCAATCAGGCCGCAGTCCTGGTCGGTGACTTTCTCTACTCACGCTCGTTTGAAATGATGGTGGAAGTCGGCAGCATGCGCGTGATGGAAATCCTCGCCACGACCACCAGCACCATTGCCGAAGGCGAAGTCATGCAGCTGCTCAACTGCCATGACCCGAACACCACGGAAACACGCTACCTGGAAGTGATTCACTCCAAAACCGCCAAGCTGTTTGAAGCTGCCTGTCAGCTGGGTTCTGTGCTTGCACAAGGCGACAGCCAGCAGGAAACGGCCATGGCCCGGTTCGGCATGCACCTGGGCACAGCCTTCCAGCTCGTTGATGACGTGCTGGACTATACGGCCGATGCCGACGAAATGGGCAAGAATGTAGGTGACGACCTGGCCGAAGGCAAGCCCACCCTGCCCCTGATTATCGCCCTGCAGCGCAGCAGCGGGGAAACTGCGCAGGCCCTGCGCACCTCCATCGAACAGGGAGGGCTGGAAAATATGGCGATTATCATGCAGGCCATTGCAGAGACGCAGGCGATTGAATACACTATGCACCTTGCCAGAAACGAGAGCCGGCTGGCCATGGAACAGCTGCCAGTTCTGCCCGACAGCCCGTATCGGCAGGCACTTGAAGCACTGGCAAGGTTTGCCATCGAACGCAAACATTAATTGACTCTTAATCGGAGTGTAGCTCAGCTTGG
>JAGRJD010000112.1:8170-8706 GCA_020442915.1 Thiothrix sp.
AGAGCGCTACGTTCGGGACGTAGAGGTCGCAGGTTCAAATCCTGTCACTCCGACCAGTAGAAACAATTACTTACAAGAACCAGCAAATCCTTACTACCCTTTTAGGGGGAAGTCTAAGAGCCTGTTTACGATCTTCTGAGTATCAGCGCCAGAAAAGCCAGATGGATGAACGGCAAACTGCTGTTGAGTTGACGTTCACAGTTCTTCCATAGTCTTCGGTTCTTCTCCAGCCAGGCAAAGCTGCGCTCAACAATCCAACGCTTGGGCAGGACCTTGAAAGTGTGCAGCTCACTACGTTTGGTAATTTGTACCGTGACAGACTTACCCAGGATGTTTCGCACGCCTTCGGCGAAGGGCTCTCCGGTATAACCGCTGTCGCACAGCAGGCTTGGTACACTCCCCAAGTGTGGCTTGCAGCGTACCAGGGCTTGCAAGGCACCTTTACGGTCGGTCACTTCCGCTGTCGTCACCGCAACGGCATGGGGTAAACCTTGAGTATCAACCGCAATATGACGCTTGATACCCGACACCTTCTT
>JAGRJD010000113.1 GCA_020442915.1 Thiothrix sp.
GACACAGAATTTTGAACACCCTCCAGGCCGCGGTAAGTATGCAGATCAAGCGGTTGGAGGAACTGGCAGGTGTACAACTACTTGAGCGCAGCAATCAAGGCATTCAGCTCACCGAAGCGGGCGAAACCCTGCTCAGTTATGCCGAGCAGTTCCTGCGCCTTAATAACGCTGCACTCAGTGCGCTGAGTCAACGTCAGCTCAGTGGCCGAATCAACTTTGGTATTCCGACCGATTACGCGCAGCAGTTCCTGCAAAACTTTATGCCGGTCTTGCAGCAGGCGTTTCCGCATCTGGAGCCGCATATCGTGTGTGATCGAAGCCGGTCCCTGCGCAGGCTCATACAGCGTGCCGAACTGGATATCGCGATTGTCACAGGGGAGCCGGAATTTACCGCTGAAGAGCTGCTCTGGAGCGAGCGTCTGATATGGTCGGCACCTGTCGGTGTCCCGGTCGAAGAGCGCGAGAAATTGCCGCTGGCCTTGTTCGAAGATGACTGTGTTGTGCGTGACCTCAGCCTGGACGATTTGAAGCGTTCCGGACTTTCCTATCAGCAACAGATCGGCAGCCCTGTGATGGAAAACCTGGCGGCGGCGGTTCATGCCGGTCTGGCCGTTTCTTTGCTGCCCGAATCTCTGCTTGGCACTATTCAGGCTCGGCGCCTGGCCAGCGAACGTTTGCAGAATAACCATCTGCTTTGCATGAACCTAGTATGGTCGCCCGTTCTGGATACTGCAATAAGAGACCAATTGGCGGATTGTATGCGCCGTGCGGCCAGTGATCTGGCAACAGTTTTCCGGACACATTTTCAAGCGGCTGTTCGTAGCCCTGATTCAGGACCCGTCGGATTCATGTAGTCGTTGCTGGGGTACAGCCGCACCCGGTTATAAAATACCTCGATATACTCGAAGATGGCCTGCTTCGCTGCCTCCCGTGTCTCGAAGTCCTCGTGATAGACCAGCCCGGCCTTCAGGGTGTGAAAGAAGCTCGCTGATGGGGCGTTATCCCAACCATTTCCCTTCCGGCTCATGCTACACCGGCAGTCATGCTGCTTGAGCAACCGCTGGAAGCTATCCGAAGCATACTGGCTGCCTTGGTCGCTATGGACCCATAGTCCGGCAGCGGGTCGCCGTTTCCAGGTCACCATGTTCAGGGCATCAGTTTACCCGCGACGCCGGGGCATCCTGCGCCGCTCAAACAAGTCCTGATCGACGCCAAAACCGCCGTGGCACAGGCTAAGGTAGCGCAACACGCCGCCCTGATGCCTGAATAAATGGCAGAACCGGGGCAGCGTTATGACCAATGGGTCAACCACGGCCTGCTGGTCTTTCCTGAACTGCCCAAAGCCCGGCACAAACAGGGTAAGGCGAAACAACACCCCGCCAGAAACCGCTAAGGTATCTGGCGCCTGACCTGATTGGAGTGGTCAATGAGAATAACTCAAGCCGGTCTGTATGGCGCTGACCCGGGTCGTGAAACTTCAAAGGTTCCGGTGTACACTAGGCCGCTTGACCAACGGATAACCAGATAAAATCCGGCGTCTGGCGCTTATAACCGGCAGGCTCCACCCGATCCAGCTGCCGACACCAACAACATGCTAACAGGGCAACCCGCAAACATCCTCATCATCCGTCTCAGTGCCATCGGCGACATTGTCATGGCCTCCGGTCTCATCACGCCGCTCAGACGGGCCTATCCGGCCAGCCGCATCTACTGGCTGGCCCAGCCGGAATGCAAGCCCCTGCTGGAAGCACATCCGGACCTTGCCGGCGTGATCGTCTGGCCCCGGCGGGAATGGGCAGCCCGGTGGCAGGCCCGTGACTGGCGCGGCCTCTGGCTGGCTGTGCGCCAGTTCCGGCAGGTACTGCGCGGGTATCACTTCGATCTGGTACTGGACCTGCAGGGGCTGCTGAAAAGCGGGCTGATGGCCTGGCTGTCCGGGGCGAGGCAGCGCATCGGACTCGGCTCCCGCGAAGGGGCACAATACCTGATGCATCAGGTGGTTTCACGCCATGGCGGCAACCCGGAACACATCGGTTCCGAATACCGCTACCTGGGTACACAGCTCGGACTGGCCGTTGAACCCTGGCGGATGGGCATCAGCCTGGATGAGACCAGCCGTGAGCAGGCTGACGGGTTGATCCACACCCATGCCGGTGAAAAAGGCTTCATGGTCATCTGTCCGTTCACCACCCGTCCGCAAAAGCACTGGTTTAATGCACACTGGATTGAACTGGTAGAAAAAATAAACAGTCGCTGGCAGCTGCCGGTATTGATGCTGGGTGGCCCTGCAGACCAGGAAGCCGCCCGGGCCATCAGCCGCCACTGCCGGGTCATCGACCTTACCGGGCAGACCCGTCTGCCGGTTGCGGCGGCCCTGATCGCCCGCTGCCGGCTGCTGGTCGGGGTGGACACCGGCCTGACCCATATGGGCCATGCTTTCCGAGTGCCGACGCTGGCCCTGTTTGGCTCCACCCGTCCGTATCTGGATGCGGGCAGTCCTGACAGCCGGGTGATTTATCACGCGCTGGACTGTTCGCCTTGTAAACGCCATCCGGTCTGTGGCGGGCGCTTTGAATGCCTGCGCGGCATTACGGCGGATGAGGTCATGGATACCGCGCAACCACTCATGGAGGAATGAACCACGATGAAAGTGCTGCATGTTGAGGCCGGCCAGAACCTGTACGGTGGTGCACGCCAGGTCGCCTTCCTGCTCCAGGGCCTGCGTCAGGCCGGTACCGAAAACGTGCTGGTCGCTCCCGCCGGCAGCGATATCGCCCGCTTTGCCACCGAACAGGCCATTCCCTGCCGCACCACCAGCTCGGCGGGTGATCTGGACCTGGGTTTCTTCTGGCAGATGAAAGCCATCATGAAACAGGAGCGCCCCGACATCGTACACCTGCACAGCCGCCGGGGTGCCGATGTGCTGGGCGGGCTCGCAGCGGGTCTGAACCGCCTGCCGACCATTCTCTCGCGCCGGGTTGACAATCCGGAGCCGAAATGGCAGGTTGCGCTCAAATACCGCCTGTATGACCACATCATCACCATTTCCGAAGGCATCCGCCGGGTGCTGCTGGCCGAAGGGGTGCCTGCACAAAAAATCACCTGCATTCACAGTGCTGTCGATGCCGGCCCGTACCAGCATCCCGCCAGCCGGGAAGCATTCCTGCACACATTCGGCCTGCCGCCCCGGGCATTCACGCTCGGCATGATCGCGCAACTGATCCGGCGCAAGGGGCATCGCTACCTGCTCAATACCCTCCCGGTGCTGACCCGCAGATACCCGGACCTTTACCTGCTGATTTTCGGCAAGGGGCCGCTGGAGTCGGAGCTCAAGCTCATGGTGCATGAAAACGACCTGCAGGAACGCGTGCTGTTCACCGGCTTCCGGGATGACATGGAGCGCTGGCTCGGCTGCCTGGACCTGGTGGTGCATCCGGCCCTGATTGAGGGGCTGGGGGTGGCCCTGCTGCAGGCCGCTGCAGCCGGTGTACCGGTCATCGCCAGCCGCACCGGCGGCATCCCGGAAATCGTGGAGCATGAAACCAACGGCCTGCTGGTCGAGCCCGGTGACAGTGCCGGACTGCAACAAGCGATCGAGCGCCTGATCAATGCCCCCGCCGAACGCCGGCGCATGCAGCAGGCTGCCCGGATGCGGGTCGCCGACAGCTTTTCCCTTGAGCACATGATTGCCGGTAATCTGGCCATTTACCACAAGGTACTGAATGCATGAGTTTTCATCTCGCCCTCCAGGAGCATCAAGCCTATCTGATGCATCTGCCTACCCTGCAGCCTGCCATCGAAGCAGCCGGCCAGTGCCTGCTGCAGACCTTCCGGCAGGGTCATAAACTGCTGCTGTGCGGCAATGGCGGCAGTGCAGCTGACTGCCAGCACATTGCCGCCGAATTCGTGGTGCGCTACCGCAAGGTCCGTGCCGCCCTGCCGGCCATTGCCCTGACCACGGACACCTCGATCCTGACCGCACACCCGAATGACTTCAGTTTCGATACCGTATTCGAGCGTCAGGTGGCTGCCCTAGGCCAGACAGGTGACTGCCTGCTGGCCATATCCACCTCCGGCAACAGTCCCAACATCATTGCCGCCGTGCAGCAGGCCAGACGCCAGCACCTCCATACCATCGTACTGAGCGGGCATGAAGGTGGCAGGCTGGCCGGCATGGCCGAGCATGACATCATCATCCCCGGCTCCGTCACGGCCCGCATTCAGGAAATGCATATCCTGATCGCCCACTGGTGGTGCGAGCAGGTGGAGCAGGGGCTGTGAACAGCCTGTCCATGCGCCCGGAACTGCCGGATTGCAGCCGGGTACGCATACTGGTGGCCGGTGATCTGATGCTGGACCAGTATTGGCATGGCCAGAGCCGCCGGATTTCCCCGGAAGCACCGGTACCGGTGGTACATGTACGCACCGAAGAGCTGCGCCCCGGCGGGGCCGGCAACGTGGCCCTGAATCTCGCCAGTCTGGGGGCCGGGGTGACGCTGCTGGGCCTGACTGGTGCTGATGCCAATGCCGGCAGGTTGCGTGAGCTGCTGCAAAGCCGGGGGGTGGACTGCCGCTTTCAGGCAGTTCCGGCACATGATACCGGCCTGAAACTGCGGGTGATCGCCCAGCATCAGCAGATGATCCGGCTGGATTTTGAAGACAGCTTCACCGCCGTGGACAAGAGCAGCCTGCTGCACACCTTTGCCCAGGCCCTGCCACAGACGGATATCGTGCTGCTGTCGGATTACAACAAGGGTACCCTGAGTGCGGTGGCGGACCTGATCAGGCTGGCACGCCGGCAGGGCAAGGCCGTGGTGGTCGATCCCAAGGGCGGTGATTTCACTCCTTATCGTGGGGCCAGCCTGATCACACCCAACCGCAGTGAGTTTGAAGCCATCGTCGGCCCTTGTGTGGATGAGCGGACCCTGGAACAACGCGGGCAGGCCCTGCAGGAACAGCTGCAGCTGGATGCACTGCTGATCACGCGGGGTGATGAGGGCATGACCCTGCTGGAACGGGGCCAACCGGCTCTGCACCTGCCCACCCATGCCCGTGAGGTCTTTGATGTCACCGGGGCCGGAGATACCGTGATCGCCACCCTGACCGCGATGCTGGGTGCCGGCAGCAGCCTGCCACAGGCCATGTACCTGGCCAATGTCGCCGCCGGTATTGTGGTGCGTAAACTGGGCACCGCCACGGCCAGTCCGGAAGAAATCCGTCTGGCCCTGCATGGCCCGGCGGCGGACCGGCGCGGCGTGGTCGATGAGGAACAGCTGCAGCTGCTGATGCAGGCCGCCCGGCGTCAGGGTGAACGCATCATCATGACCAACGGCTGCTTTGACCTGCTGCATCCCGGTCATATCCATTACCTGCAGCAGGCCCGTGCCCTGGGCGAGCGACTGGTGGTGGCGGTCAATACGGATGCCTCGGTACGGGCCCTGAAAGGCCCGGAGCGTCCGCTCAATCCGCTGGCAACCCGCATGGCCATGCTGGCAGCCCTCAGCTGCGTGGACTGGGTGGTGCCGTTTACGGAGGACACCCCGGAGCGCCTGTACTGCCAGCTGCTGCCGGATGTGATTGTCAAGGGGGGCGACTACCGCCCCGAGCAGGTGGCCGGTGGTGACTGTGTGCGCGCCAATGGTGGTGAGGTACAGATTCTGGCGTTCCTGCCCGGTCATTCCACCACGGCCCTGCTGGAAAAAATCCGCCATGGCTGAGGCGGACAGCAGCACGGATGGACAGCCCCTGCCCACGGGCTGTTATCACCCGCGCTACTGGCCGACCTGGCTGGGACTGGGCTGTCTGTGGCTGCTGGTGCAACTGCCCTGGCGGGTGCAGCAGGCACTGGGAAAAGGCCTGGGGCTGCTGATGTTCCATACCCTGCACCAGCGCCGTCATGTCTGCTGTGTCAATCTGGAACTGGCCTTTCCCGAGCTGACACCGGGACAGCGCCAGCGCCTGAACCGGCAGCATTTCCTGTCACTGGGACAGGGCCTGCTGGAAACGGCACTGAGCTGGTGGGGCCGTGAAGCCCGGCTGCGTCCCCGGACCCGCATTGAAGGCATGGCACACCTGGACGCCGCCCGTCAGCGGGGGGGGGTGGTACTGCTCAGTGCCCACTTCACCAGCCTGGAACTGGGAGGGCGTCTGCTGGCCCCGCACCTGCCCCTGCATGTGGTTTATCGCCCGCACCAGAATCCGGTGATCGAATGGCTGGTGGCCCGGCTGCGTGCCCGGCGCTATGGCAAGGCGATTCCGCGCCACAGCATCCGCACCATGCTTCAGAGCCTGAAGCAGCAGCAGGTGGTGTGGTATGCCCAGGACCAGCACTTCAGCAAAAAAAACAGCCTGTTCGCACCCTTTTTCGGGGTTGCCGCCGCCACCAATACCGCCACCAGCCGTATTGCCGGACTGGGACAGGCCCGTGTGGTGCCGTTTTTTACCCTTCGCACCCCGGACGGATATCTGTTACGCTTCCTGCCTGAACTGGATGCCTTTCCCGGTGAAGACCTGCTGCAGGATACCACCCGCATCAACCAGCTCATCGAACAACAGGTCCGGGCCTTTCCCGCCCAGTACCTGTGGACACACCGACGCTTTAAAACTGCACCGGATGGCCGCAACCGCTATACCAACCACCAGCGCGACAATCCCGACAGTCGCTGTTGATCCCAAGGATCCCGATATGCAAATTCAAGACAACATGGTCGTCAGCCTGCAATACACCCTGACCGATGATCAGGGTGAAGTACTGGACTCCACCGAAGACGGCCCCTTCGCCTACCTGCACGGTACTTCCGGCATCATTGCCGGGCTGGAAAACGCCCTCACCGGGCGCAGCGCCAATGACACCTTCACGGTCGACATTCCGCCGGAGGACGCCTATGGCGTGCGCGACGAGCGCCTGACCCAGCAGGTACCACGCTCCATGTTCGCCGGTGTGGATGAGGCCGCCCTGATTCCCGGTGCCCAGTTTCAGGCCCAGACCAATGCCGGGACCGAAGTGGTCACGGTCCAGTCCGTGGACGATCAGTCGGTCACCATCGATGCCAATCATCCGCTGGCCGGCCAGACCCTGCACTTTGATGTCAAAGTGCTGGAGGTACGTCCGGCCACTGCCGAGGAAATCAACCACGGCCATGTGCATGGCCCCGGCCAGCATCATCACCACTGAACCTCCCGAAACCGGCAGTGGGCAGGTGGCAGCCTGCTGACCATCCCGATACCCATACGGCAAAGTGCAGATATTGACCCGGCGCGCATTTCCGGGTATCAAGCCCGGACCACATCATTGAAGGAGTCAACCCAATGGCAACCATCACCCTGCAGGGTAACCCAATCCAGACCCTCGGCGAACTGCCCGCCGTCGGCAGCAAGGCCCCGGATTTCAACCTGACCGGAACCGATCTGGGTCCGGTGAAACTGGCAGACTTTGCCGGCAAAACCGTGATCCTGAACATCTACCCCAGCGTGGATACCGGTGTCTGTGCCGCCTCCACCCGCAAGTTCAACGAACTGGCGCAGGAAAAAGGGCTGACGGTCCTGTGCATTTCCGCCGACCTGCCTTTTGCCCACGCCCGCTTCTGTACCTCCGAGGGGCTGGAGAAGGTCATCAACCTGTCCACCTTCCGCAGCCCGGAATTCGGTCAGGCCTATGGAGTCACCATCACCACCGGTGCCCTGGCCGGACTGCTGTCACGTGCTGTCGTGGTGCTCAGGGATGGCAAGGTCGTCTACACCGAACAGGTTCCCGAAATTGCCCAGGAGCCGGATTATCAGGCGGCACTGGCCGCTGCGGCCTGAGCCTGCTCCCCGCAATGCACCACACAAAGGTTGCACGGGACTGCCGTGCAACCCCCACGCCGCACAGGCCATCCCATCGATCAATCCGCTCCATCAGCCACATAGCCATTTGATTTCCGCTAAACTTCCCAGCATATTTGCAGTCCTAACCGATAAGACTCGACAAGACTATTGAATCCCTCCCCATTGACAACAGGAAAAGGAAAGGAAACGAACATGCGTTTCAACCAATCGCTTTTACCTGCAGTCGGGCTGGTAGCCGCAAGCCTGCTGTCAGGCAATGCCCTCGCCGCCAACTGCAGCATCTCTTATTACTGCTATCAGACCATGACACCGGACAAGGAAACCCAGGCCCGGCAGGTTGAACTCAACCGCCGCATTCTGTCCCGCTCCAGCCAGCAGGTTCAGCGCCAGAACAATCCCCAGCCCACGGCAACCCGCGTCGCCCGCCAGCAACCGGCCCAGGCGACACAGGCACAACAGCAGCGACTGGCCCGTCAGCGCGCCGAACAGCAACGTCAGCAGCAGCTCGCTCGCCAGCGTGCCGAACAGCAACGCCAGCAGCAGCTCGCTCGCCAGCGCGCCGAACAGCCCCGGACCACCACACCGCCGGCCAATCCGATCAGTCAGGCACAGCGTCAGGCCGCCATGGAACGTGCACGCCGGCAACAACAGGCAGCAGCGTCAGCCAGCCGCCAGCCCACGGCAAGGGAGGTGGAGCGTACCATTCCGACCCGGTTCACCCCCGATAATATCGAGCGCACCACCGAATCCTGTGATGTCTTGAAGCGCAAGATTCAGGAACTGAACCGCCAGGCAGTGCTGGAATCCCAGAACCAGTCACGGGATGCCGCCGTACGGCTGTTCCGGGTGGTGGCACAGCTGACCAGCGAGGGCAAGAAACAGAACTGCTCCGGCCTGTGAGCCTGTCGGTATCAGGTTCTGTCCGTGCTCGACGGGCATCAGCCCACTGGGGTTGATGCCCGGTTTAGTGTGTGCCTCAGTGAGTCTCTGATGCAGCGGGTGGTGTGGTTTCAGCCGTCGGGACTTCAGCTGCCGGTGCCATCAGCAGTTTGTCTGGCGTCAGGTTTTCAACCAGTGCAGTAGCCACATAGGCGGGAATCTGAAAATACTCCCCCCGGTCTGACACCTTGAGCACGTAGTCATCCCCTGTCTGCAGCTTGCCGAAGGCATATGCACGGCTGTCGCCACCTTCCCGCTCCAGCGTCAGGGTCAATACCGGCTGGCCCAGCCCGTATTCCGCTCTGGCTTCCCTGCCCAGCACCTGGGTAAAACGCAGGTTGAGCAGGGCGGTGAGACGCTCATTGACAGCCGCCTGATTCACCAGTTTGCCGTCCGGCAGCGAGTCGGCTTTCCACAGCACCGCACTGGCAGCCTGATCCGGTCCGCCGGCAGCAACCGTACCACCGGCCTCCTTTTCCAGGCTCAGGCCGGCAAGCTTCAGGGCCTTGACCCCTGCCTCCGGTAGCTGCAGCACGGCCTTGTCCTGCCAGTCCGCCACGTTCACCGGTGCATCATAACTGCCAATATCGGCGGTATAGACCGCACCTTGACCCGGCACCCGTACATGACTCTGGCGCACACCGGCTCCACTGCCCAGATACAGGCCGGCCAGTTCGGTATCCCCCTTTTTCAGCACGATATGCCGTTCAAAGTCAGCATCAGCAACCTTGAAACGCCGCAGGGCATCCTCACTGATACTGACCGCAAGCCCGTGCTCCAGCCCGGACAGCTTGCCCAGCAGTGCACTGACCTTGCCCTGATCGGCGGGAAAACCGTCTGCTGTCTGCCACTGCCGCTCTTTGCGGATCAGGCTTACCGTCCCGGAATCCGTGCTGCCATTGCCCTCCCCCTGATCAGCAACCCCGCTGATCTGCAAACTGTCCACCTGGGTACTGTCAAAGTCCAGCAGCCTGCCGGTGGGTGAGGTGCTGGCCACCTGCGGGCCGTTCATGCCGGTATATGCCGTCAGTCCCAGCTGCAGCAGGGCAAGCACCGCCAGGATTCCGATCCATGTCTGCATTGTTTTCACTGCTCAAACCTCCGCCAGAAGCTGCTCGTATTGCTGCTGCCGGCGCTGCCGGGCCAGTCTGCGCCAGGCCCAGACCAGAACCAGCCCGCCCAGGGCCAGCGCATAGTTCAGGTACTCCCAGAACAGGCGCGTACCCTGCTGCATCGGTTTCAGGGTGCGGGCAAACTGGGCCCGGCTGCGGATGGCCATCAAGCCCTCGTCATCCAGCGACCAGTCGATGGCATTCTGCAGAAACTCCAGCGGACGGGTGTAAACCGACCCCTGGCCTTGGGAAGCCAGATCAATCACGTCATCAGTGGCAAAGGTGTTGCTGGCCACCAGAATCAGGCGTGCAGAGTCGGAAGAGTGGTCAATCACACCCGATACCACGGTTTTTGCCGGTGCTTCAGCCGGGTCAGTGCCATCAGCATCCTCCGCACTCGCATCACCAGCCGGCTTGTCAGCCTCGCTATCCGGGCCATCAGCGGGTGTTGTCTGCACCAGCAGGGGGGAATCCTTGTCCTTGAAATAGGAGGTGAAACGGCCCTTGAGTGCCACTGCCAGCAGCTGTGAACGGCGCGGGTCTTCCGGTTTGAAACCCTCCGGATAGCGCTGATAATCCGGCAACAGACTGGTATCACTGGAAACCCAGCTTTCCGCCGAGGAATGCACCAGCTCCTCCACCGTGCGCCCCTGGTTCAGGTCTGCATCCACATCGATCGGGGAGGCCCAGTTCAGGGTCAGCTGCCCCAGTGAGGCCGTCATGCTGTTGTCACGATTGAGGCCATCCTGACGCACATCCGGAAAATGCGGATACGGCATCATCTGGATTTCATTCAGGGTCAGCGGCCCGACCTGACGCGGCACCGGCACCGGCAGGGCGGCATTCTGCGGGTCCAGCACCATGCTGTCCGCCAGCTTCAGGCCATTGCCGGCCAGCCAGTCCTCCAGCCCGGAAGCATGCTTTTCGGCGCTGAGGGTATCACTGATGCTGACGTCATAAGGCGAGCTGGCTACCACCACGGCGCCACCCTGCATCAGGAACTGGTCCACGGCAAACAGCTGCTTTTCCGTCAGTTGTTCCGGTGCCAGCAGCAACAGCAGATCGGCATCCGCCGGGACATGGCCGTCACTGAGGTCGGTATCCTTGAGGCGTACGTTTTCAGACAGCACCTTGCGCAGGCTTTCATAACGCTTGCCTCCCTGAGGCGGCATGCCCATCTGCATCATCATCGGATTCATGGGCGGAGCGGGTGGCGTCACCATGGCCACGGTCTTGAGATAACCGGGTGACATGCGCTGCACCGCCGCTTCGATCGACTGCTTCAGCGCCGCCGGGGTCAGTTCCTCCGGCAGTGGTACCGGCACCATCTGGCCCTCGCCCTCGATCACCATGTAGAACCAGAATGGCTGCGGGTCAAACAGGCTCACGATCTGGGGGCCAAAGCCGTAATCCTGCTCCAGCTGCTGCCCCAGTCTGCCGCCGTTGGCATCCGGGTCGGCGAATTCAACCCTGAGCTTGTCACCGGCTTCGGCCTGCAGGTCCTTCAGGGTCTGTTCCAGCCCGGTACGCAGGTCCGCCAGCTCCACGGGCAGCTGGTCCGGAGCCGACATGTAACCATGGAAGGTCAGTGCCTGCGTCAGGCTGGCAAAGGGGTTGCCACCGGCCTGATAGGCATTGCCGATCTTGCGCAGTGCACGGGTGATGGCATATTCCGGGTTTTTGAGCAGTACTTCCGGCTCCCCGGTACTGGTGGCCTTGATGTCGATCAGGTCGTTATAGGACAGGGTTTCAGACTGGTCCCCGTAGGCCAGCACCAGATTGAAATAGGAGTTGACCACACCGGACTCGTAGCGGCTGGCCATACGGAACGGCATCGGGCGAATGCCGTACTTTTCGGCGGCCTCCTGCTCCAGTGCCGGATCGGTATGCGGATCGATAAACTCCACCCGCACGTGATCGCCCCCGGCCACCTGATATTCCTTGAGCAGGTCCTTGAGCTGCGGCACCAGCGGCTCCAGCAGCGGATGGCTCCGGGCCGAGAAATAGCCCCGGATCAGCAGTGGCTCCTGCAACTGCCCCAGGTACTGGCGCGTGGCATCGGACAGGGAGTAGCTTCTGCCTTCCGTCAGGTCCACACGCGCACTGGCCACCGGGGTGAGCCAGACATTGCCCAGCAGGAAATTCACGATCATGAGCCCGACCAGCCAGCCCCATTGACGGTGACGCGGGCGCTTGCTATTGCCGGCCCAGCGGATGCGCTCCAGGCTGTACAGGTTCAGGGTCAGGAAGATGCCGACAATCGACAGGTAATAGTAGAGGTCACGCACATCCAGCACCCCGCGGGTGATGGAATCAAAGCGTGCGCCGGTTCCGATCAGCTCCAGCACTGAACGGAAACCATAACCGAACAGTGAAGTCAGGGTGCTGGAGCCGATCAGGTAAAATAATCCCGCCACCGCGACGGTCAGGATCAGGGCCACAATCGGGTTGTCAGTGCGCGCACTCATGTAAAGCCCGATGGCCACATAGGCTGCCGCCAGAAACAGGCTGGCCAGATAGCCGCCAATCACCGGCCCCCAGTCCAGCGGCCCCATCAGGGCCACCGTCAGCGACAGTGGCAGGGTCAGCACCAGCGCCAAGGCAACCAGTGCCAGTGCGCCCAGAAACTTGCCCATGACCAGCTGGAACGGGCTGGCGGAAGAGGTCAGCAGGCTTTCCAGCGTCCCCGCCCGCCGTTCTTCCGACCAGCTGCGCATGGTCAGGGCGGCTACCAGAAAAATCAGCAGCACTGGCATCCAGTTGAACAGCGGTTTGAGATCGGCGATATTGCGGGCAAAGAAAGCCTCGGCCCAGAAAAAGATGAACAGGTTGGCGACCAGAAAGGCGCCCAGAAACAGCCAGGCCGCCGGTGAGGCGAAAAAGCTGTTGAACTCCTTGCGGAATATGGCAAACAGGGCTTTCATCAGGCGGCCTCCTGATTGAGTTCCGAAAATACGGTTTCCAGATTGCGGTGTTCCGGTTGCAGGCTGAACAAGCGGTCACCGGCCTGCTGCACGGCAGCCGCCACATCGGGAGCGGCATCCGCATCGGCATCCAGCAGGTAGTTGCTGCGCTGTGCGTTGCTCACCCCCGGGGTGACGCCGCGCACCCCCGGCACCCGGCCCAGATAACCGGCGGCCTGCGGGTTGTTGACGGCCAGCAGCAGACGGTTCCCGGCCTGCAGGGCGTCCAGGCGTGAGTCCACCACCAGCTGGCCGGCGCGCATGATCAGCACCCGCTCACAGACCGCCTGCACTTCCTGCAGGATATGGGTGGAGATAATGACGGTCGCAGATTCAGCCAGCTCCCGGATCAGGGTGCGCATCTGGTTGATCTGGGTCGGGTCCAGGCCATTGGTGGGCTCGTCCAGAATGATGATGTCCGGGCTGTGCAGGATGGCCTGTGCCACCCCGACCCGCTGGCGATAACCGCGTGACAGCGTCTGAATCGTGGCGGTGGCCTTTGCTTTCAGTGCCGTGCGCCGGATGGCCCGCGCCACCGCTCCCTGCCGGGCGGCTTCCGGTACCCCGTGCAGACTGGCCTGATACAGCAGGTAGTCGATCACGGTCATTTCCGGCCACACCGGGCAGTTTTCAGGCAGATAGCCGATGCGTTGCTGAATCCGGCGCCGGTCGGCCTCAATGCTCAGATCATCAATCCGGATACTGCCCGCAGTGGGCTCCAGAAAGCCGGTCATCATCTTCATGATGGTGGTTTTACCCGCCCCGTTATGCCCCAGCAGGCCGACCACTTCGCCCTGCCGGATTTCAAATGATACGTCATCAACGGCTTTAAACTCACCATAATGACGACTCAGAGCGTTGATTTTTATCATCTTTCCCTCATCATCATCTTGAAACTCAATTGGATTATCCCAAACCTGCTGCCCTCACCGGCGCAACAGGCCAAAGACCCTGCGGATACTGAACGCTGGGTTTTTCTTTTTCAAGGTTGGAGGGGTTACAGATTGTTCATCTTGATTGCCGGACGCAGCCTGATACAGCAGGCTGGCAGACCGGTACCGGCGGGCTTTTCAACTTGCCGGCGGGGGTACGGGCGGTACTGACCCGGACATACGCCAGCAATCCTGTCGACGTATGACCGGGTGAAAAAGCGCGGAACAAGGCAGCAGGTTACGAGGCCTGCAGCTTCTGCTGCAACAGGTCCAGAGCCTGCATGCAGGGCAGGATCTGCTGCACACTGGCATTGGGTTCACGGCCTTCACGGATGGCGGCGATGAATTCGCGGTCCTGCAGCTCAATGCCGTTCATGGATACCGCCACCTTGCTGACATCAACGGGGTTGTCCTTGCCATCGGTCAGGTCGTCATAGCGGGCGATATAGGTGCCATTGTCACCGATGTAACGGAAGAAGGTGCCCAGTGGGCCGTCATTATTGAAGGACAGGGACAGGGTGCAGATGGCACCGGATTCGGACTTGAGGCCGATGCTCATGTCCATGGCGATACCAAGCTCCGGATGGATCGGCCCCTGCAGGCCCTGTACCGCGACGATGTTTTCACCGGTCTGGTAGCGGAACAGGTCCACCGTATGCGCAGCATGGTGCCATAGCAGGTGGTCGGTCCAGCTGCGCGGCTGTCCCAGCGCGTTCAGGTTCTGGCGTCGGAAGAAATAGGTCTGCACATCCATCTGCTGAATCTTGAGCTCTCCGGCCCTGATTTTGTTGTGCACGTACTGGTGGCTGGGATTGAAACGGCGGGTGTGCCCGACCATGGCCACCAGCCCGGTTTCCTGCTGCACCTTGCACAGGGCTTCAGCGTCGGCCAGGTTGTCGGACATGGGAATTTCCACCATCACGTGCTTGCCGGCCCGCAGTACCTGCATGGCCTGGGAGGCATGCATGGCGGTGGGTGAGGTGATGATGGCCGCATCAATACCGGGCCGGGCCAGCGCTTCACCCAGGTCCAGCGACCAGAACGGAATATTGTACTTTTCTGCCGTGGCCTTGCTGCTTTCTGCAACACCACCAGCCAGACTGGCGATTTCCACGCCATCAATGTTCTGAAGTGCATCCAGGTGCTTGTGTCCGAATGCGCCTTCTCCAACCATACAGATTTTCATGTAATTTACTCCTCAGGTATGCCATACGCCCCTGATTCTAGCGGGGCCGGTACGGGGCATCCAGCATGCGGGCCGGTAAATCCGGATTTTGCCCTATCCGTGAAAGGGTTTGTGGGAAAAGTGCAAGGCTGGTGACAGCCGGGTATCCGACCGCCGGATACTGGCAGCAAAGCCCGCAGCGGCAAGGTGGTCTGTAAAAATGTATCCACTTTGTCAAGGTGGCCAGAGGTATAACAGTGCCCTCTCCCCGCATTTCTTGCCGCATTACCCGCCGTCTGCACATGCTCAATAAACGCCCGCAACTTGGGCAACACCTGTGAACGCTGCGGGAGCTTACTACGCTTATTCACGCCGGTGATCCCATAGGACGCGATATTAAAGCCGGTCCCGAAACATGAAATACACCGCTCCCAGCATGCACAGCCCAGCCCACAGGTAATCCAGCTTCAACGGCTCACGCAGGTAGAATACTGCAAAGGGGATGAAGACGCCGAGGCTGATGACTTCCTGCAGGATTTTCAGCTGGGCCACGCTGGCGACGGTATGGCCGATGCGGTTGGCGGGAACCTGCAGCAGGTATTCAAACAGGGCGATGCCCCAGCTGACCAAGGCTGCCACCAGCCAGGGCCGGTGCCCGAGCTCCTTCAGGTGTGCATACCAGGCGAAGGTCATGAAAACGTTGCTGCATAGCAGCAAAAATACAGTGATGACAAACGGGGGCACGATAGGCGAAACTCCACAACAGGATGTGCAATTATGCGCTTTGAGCCGGCAGGCTGACAGCTGCCGGAACGAAAATACCTTTCTTGCCCAGGGGAACGAGACAAATGCAGCCTGCCTATTATGACGCCATGGCACTTGATGCCTTGACCGCGCGTGAAACCGAGGCATTTCGCCGTCGCCATCCCAGGTCGGCTGAACTGGCCGAAGCAGCCCGCACCAACCTGTATGGGGGGGTGCCCATGCACTGGATGGCTGACTGGTCTTCACCGTTTCCGCTGTTTGTCAGTTCGGCATCCGGTGCCTATTTTACCGATGTGGACGGTATCCAGTACGCTGATTTCTGCCTTGGGGATACCGGTGCCATGTTCGGTCATTCCCCGGCGCCGGTGGCGGCGGTGGTGGCGGCACAGGCGGGGCAGGGCTATACCACCATGCTGCCGGGCGAGGAGGCGGTGCTGGTGGGACGGGAGCTGGCACGCCGCTTCGGGCTGCCGTTCTGGCAGATGGCGACCACCGCCACGGATGCCAACCGCTGGGCCATCCGCTGGGCACGGGCCGTGACCGGGCGCGAGCTGCTGCTGGTGTTTGACGGCTGTTACCATGGCGCGGTGGATGAAACCCTGGTACGCCTGCAGGAAGGACAGGTGGTGCACCGTGCCGGGCTGCTGGGGCAGGTGGCGGACCTGACCCGGTCGGTGCGGGTGGTGGAATTCAATGACCTGCCGGCCCTGCAGGCAGCACTGGCCGCCAATGACGTGGCGGCGGTGCTGTGTGAACCGGTGATGACCAATACCGGCATGGTGCTGCCGGATGAGGGCTTTCTGGAATCCCTGCGTACCCTGACCCGGCAGGCCGGAACCCTGCTGATCGTGGACGAGACCCACACCATCGCCAGTGGCCCGGAAGGCTATTGCCGCGCCCATGGGCTGGAGGCGGACATTTTCGTGCTCGGCAAGCCGGTGGCGGGGGGGCTGCCGGCTTCGGTGTTCGGTGTCAGTGCCGCTGTGGCGGAACAAATGCAGCAGGTCCGGGCGCAGAAGGCCCAGGACCCGGAACAGGCGGGTCATCCTCATACCGGCATGGGCACCACACTCTCGGCCAACATGTTCAGCCTGCATGCCATGCGTGCCAATCTGGAGTCGGTGATGACGGCGGAAGCTTTTGAGCGCATGCTGCCGATGGCGGAATACCTGGGCTCCCGGCTGGAATCGTTGATCCGGCGCATGGGGGTCCCCTGGTCGACCACACGGGTGGGAGCCCGGGTGGAGTTCCAGTTCACCCCCAGTCCGCCGCGCACGGGCCGGGAGGCGGAAGCCGCTTTTGACAAGCCCCTGGAGCAGGCAATTCACCTGTACCTGCTGAACCGGGGGGTGATGATCACGCCGTTCCACAACATGATGCTCACCTGCCCGGATACCAGTGCCGATGACATCGACCGGCTGGTCGGGGCCCTGGCGGATTTTCTGGATGAACTGGTGATCTGAATACCGGAAGGATAGCCGCATGAGCATGAACCGTCTGCCGCTTCAGACGCCGCCACTGGCTGCCTCCGAAGCGGCCCGCTTTCTGGCACAGCACCCGCAGGTCAGCCAGATTCTGCTGATCCTGACCGACATCAACGGCATTGCGCGTGGCAAGCTGGTGCGCCCGCACGAGCTGGCCGCCCTGTATGCACAGGGGCGCCCCCTGCCCAGTTCCATCCTGTCCCTGAACGTATTGGGCGAAGATGTGGACAGCACCGGGCTGGTATGGGACGTGGCCGACATGGACTGTCTGGCGCGCCCGGTACCGGGTACCCTCAAACCCTGTCCGTGGCTCCCGGACAGTGCGCAGGTGCTGTTGAGCATGGACCCGGTGGCCGGTCTGCCGGCAGCGGCTGCCGATCCGCGTCTGGCACTGGTGCGCGTGCTCGACGGACTCCGGCAGGAGGGGCTGTATCCGGTCCTGGCCTGCGAGCTGGAATTCTACTTGCTGGACCGGGAGAGCTGGAGCCGGGGTGAGGTCCGTCCGGCACCGGGGGCACAGGGCCGGCCGCTGGCCCAGACCCAGGTTTACGGGGTGCACGAGCTGGAGGACATGCGTCCCTTTTTCAGCGAGCTGTACCGTTGCAGCCAGCTGCAGGGCCTGCCGGCGGAAACCGCCATTTCCGAATATGCGCCGGGGCAGTTTGAAGTGACCCTGACCCACCGTGCCGATGCCTTGCAGGCCGTGGATGAGGCCATCCAGTTCAAGCGCCTGATCAAGGGCGTGGCCGAGCAGCATGGCATGCTGGCCTGTTTCATGGCCAAGCCGTTCAGTGCCCGCACCGGTAGCGGCATGCATGTCCATGTCAGCCTCGCCGATGAAAATGGCAGCAACCGCTTTGCCAGTGCCGCGCCTGAAGGCAATGCGCTGATGCGGCAGGCCATCGGTGGCATGGCCGCCACCCTCAATGAGGCCATGGCGATTTTTGCTCCGCATGCCAATTCCTACCGCCGTTTCCGCAGCGGCAGTTATGCTCCCACGGCAGCCACCTGGGGCGTCAACAACCGCAGCGTGACCTTCCGGGTACCAGTCGGGGCAGCGGCCACGCGCCACATTGAGCACCGTGTCAGCGGTGCGGATGCCAATCCCTATCTGGCCACTGCCGCAGTACTGGCCGGTCTGCATCACGGTATCCGGGAGCGGCTGGACCCCGGTCCCCCCATGCGGGGCAGTGCCTATGAGCAGGCAGACCAGTCCCTGAGCCTGAACTGGTATGCCACCCTGTATGCCTTCGAGCAGTCGGACTTCATCCGCACGTATTTCGGGGCCGCGTTCCAGCGCATTTTCAGTGCACTCAAACGCGAACAGTGCGAACGCTTTTACAGTGAAGTCACGACGCTGGATCATGACTGGCACTTGCGGCTGGCCTGAACATGACTGAACGGGAGATTCTGCGCATCCGCCGTTTTGTGGTGAAGCTGGGCGAGGCCATGCATGCCTATGGCACGCCTTCACACCGGCTGGAGCGCCTGCTGTCGGAGGTCAGCCAGAGCTTCGGGCTGGAGGGCAGTTTTCTGGTGTCACCCACCTGGTTCAGTGTGGTGCTGCAGGAACCGGGGCAGGAGCAGGAGTACAGCCATATTTCCCGTGTCAAACCCGGCGGCATTGACCTCAACCGCCTGTCACTGACCCATGAGCTGGTGGCGGCAGTGCTGGCCGGCAGGCTCGAGGTGGAGGACGGACTGGTACAGCTGGGCACTATCCGCGGTGCTCCTGATCCTTATCCGCTCTGGCTCGGCTTCCTGTGCTGGGGCGGAGTTTCCGCCGGGTTCGCCCTGCTGTGCGGCAGTGGCCTCATGGATATGCTGGCTTCCATGACCGGGGGCTGGCTGGTGTTTGGCCTGGAATGGCTGGCGGCGCGGCATCCGCGTTTCGAGGAGATGCTGGAACCGCTGTCGGCCTTGCTGCTGGCCCTGCTGGGGACCGGCCTGGTTGCGCTGGGGCTGCCCCTGAATGTCCCGGTGGTGGTGCTTTCAGGCATTATCGCCTTCATTCCGGGGCTGTCCATGACCATGGGGCTGCGCGAACTGGCGGCGCGGGAGCTGTTATCCGGTACCGCCCGTATCATGGATGCGCTCATGACCCTGTTCAAGCTCTATTTCGGGGCCGTGTTCGGGCTGGCACTCGGCGGGTTGCTCTGGGGCGGGAGCAACAGGCTGCCGCTCACGGCCAGCCTGCCACTGCTGCTGGAAGGGGGGGCGGTGCTGCTGCTGGCCCTGTCACTGCTGGTGATGTTCCGGGTGCGCCCGCGTGATGCCTTCTGGGGACTATTGTGCGGTCTGGTTGCCTATGGCGGGGCACGCCTGGGCAATGCCCTGTTCGGGGCTGACCTTGGCGGGCTGGTCGGTGCCCTGCTGGTGGGGCTTTATGCCAACAGCTACGCACGCATCAAGAACACACCCACCAATATCGTACTGCTGCCCGGTATCGTGCTGCTGGTTCCGGGCAGTAAGGTCTATGTGGGCCTGAATTCACTGGTATCCGGGCAGGACATGCTGGCCAATGCCGCCAGCGGGGCCCAAGTGTTTCTGTCTTTCATGGCCATTGTCGCCGGGCTGATGTTCGCCAACCTGATCCTGCCGCCCCGGCGTTATCTGTGATGTGTCGATGCGTCTGCAGGTAGGCGTTACGGTAAATATTGTTGATAACTTTATTTTAAAAAACAACAATAATATTGTGGAAACTACCAGACCCCGATCATGATGTGAATAAAAATGACGACAAACCCCACGCTGGCAGGTACCAGCCTGCAACACCTGTTATACATGGCCCAGATTGTTGAGGCCCGTGATCCCTACACCGCCGGTCATCTCTGGCGTGTGGCGCGCTTTTCCCGCTTGCTGGGGGCGCGTCTGGGGCTCCGGGGGGCCGACCTGTTCCAGCTCACACTGGGTGCCTACCTGCATGACCTGGGCAAGGTCACGGTGCCGGATCAGGTGCTGAACAAAAAAGGACGGCTGGAGTCCGGCGAGATACTGCAGATGCAGGCCCACAGCCTGGCCGGTTACCGCATGCTGGTCCGGTATGAACTGTCGCAGGACATTGCCGTTCTGGCCCGCGACCACCATGAACACTGGGACGGCTGCGGGTATCCGTATCGTCTGGACAGCACGTCGATTGCCCTGGGTGCCCGGATCATCGGCCTGTGTGATGCTTTTGACGCCATGACCTCCAACCGCCCCTATCGGGATGGCATGCCGCTGGCCCAGGCACTGGAACGGGTCCGGGAGGCGCGGGCGCTCCAGTTCGATCCTGCCATGGTGGATGCCTTTCTGGCCCTTGACGCGGAGCCGCTGTTGCATGTTATCGGGCACAGTGACCTGAACCGGCCACTGCTGGCCTGTCCCTACTGCGGTCCGGTAGTCGAAATGCCGCCTGATGAACAGTCTGCAACCTTCTGCCGCGTTTGCACCGGCAAATTTCATGTGCGGCGCAACCGGACCGGCAAAGTCTGGCTGGAGGATTTCGACACGGTTCACGGTGACCCGGTGGACATGATTGCCGAGCCTGACATGGGGCACCTGTCCGACCTGTTTGCCGGGGAGAGGCCTGCCGGTTTGTGACCCCGGCCAATCCGGTAATTTATTGTCACAGGTCAAGTGCCGGCATCCGGATATGCCATAAACTGGGTAGAGAATGCGGGCGTCCTGCGCCCTTTTACACCGGAATCAGGGAGGTTTTCAACATGCATACCATACTGGCCCAGTTACATCAGGACCACATCAATCTGGACCGCCTGATCAGGCGTCTGGAGCAGGAGACCGAGGTGCTGATGGCAGGTGGGGCACCGGATCTGCATCTCATGATCGAGATCACCGACTACATTCATGAATATTCCGACCGCGTGCATCATCCACGCGAGAACCGGGTGTATGCCCGGCTGGAGCAGTACGATCATGATGATGACATCGTGCAGGAGCTGGCAACCCTGTATCAGCAGCATCATGAGATGCCGGGGCTGACCGGGAGTTTCATGCACACCCTGGATCATGCCCTGCATCTGGACATGGCTGCCAGCCGTGACCAGCTTGGTCAGGAGATTCAGGCTTTCATCGATGCCCAGCGCGGGCACATGAATCTGGAGGAGGGGCGGATATTTCCGCTCATTGACAATACCCTGACCCAACAGGACTGGGAGCTGCTGGAAGTGGATGACCTGACCGATGCTGATCCCCTGTTCGGTCAGGCCCAGAATCACTTCCTCAACCTGAAGGCCGCATTGTCACTCTGAGTCAGCCTGAGCAGGCTGCCGGTGCACGCTGGCAGCCATGATCCAGTGCACGGCATCCATCAGGTCATACACCGGCAGCCCCAGCTGCGTGCGCAGCCGGTGCTTGTAGGGGGACAGGTTGGTGCATTCCAGCAGCAGGCAGACCGGTTGATGCGGCATGAGTGCCTGTGCGGCACGGAGTACATCCTGTTCGGCCCGTCCGGCATCAAGCACGGTCTCATCCCGGCTGATGACACGGTAAAGCTCCTGCCCGTTTTCAAGGCCGGCAATGCACAGGCTGTCACGCCAGTCCGCCTGAAAATGATGACGTGTCAGCCTGCGGCTGTCAAAGGTCAAGATGCCGATCCGGGCTTGGGAGCCGTAGAGGACATACAGCAGTGGCAGCAGGTTGAGGGCGCTGGCCAGAAACGGCACCTGCAGCGGTGCCCGGATACGCGCCTGCAGCGGTGCCAGAAAGCCGCAGCTGGTGGTGATCAGGCTGACGCCGCGTTGCTCCAGGGTACGGGCGGCCTGAAGGATTTCCCGTACCACCGCTTCCTCCACCTCCCCGGTGCTGACAATATTGCCGACCCGACCCCGCTCCAGCCGCACAAACTCACAGGGTCCCGGGAATGAGGCCGGATTGCCGATGTCACCCGGCAGGCGTGGAAAGCGGGTATTGAGCAGGATCACACCGGTTGTCATGGTTATTTCATGTGCTGCGGCAGCCAGGTGGCCAGTTCCGGCACCGCAATCAGGATCAGCACCATCAGCAGCATGATCAGGAACATCGGAATGGCGGTCCGGGCCACATAGGTGATCGGATGCCGGGTCATGCCCTGCAGCACGAACAGGTTGAAGCCGACCGGGGGCGTGATCTGTGCCATTTCCACCACTACCACAATGAAGATACCGAACCAGATGATGTCGATGCCGGCCTGGCGGATCAGGGGCTCCACAATGGCAATCGTGAGTACCACGGCGGAGATACCATCCAGAAAACAGCCGATCACGATGTAAAAGGCCAGCAGGGCCAGCAGCAGCTCCATGCGTGACAGTTCCAGGGTCGCAATCCAGCCCGCCAGCGCCCGTGGCAGCCCGGTATAGCCCATGGATAAAGCCAGAAAGGCCGCCCCCATCAGGATCAGGGCGATCATGGACGAGGTTTTGACCGCTCCCAGCAGGCTGTCCATAAAGATGGTCCGGCTCATGGACCCCTGCAGGGTGGCAAGGATCAGTGCCCCGATGACCCCGAAGGCGGCGGCTTCCGTCGCGGTGGCGATGCCGCTGTACATGGAGCCGAGCACGAACAGTACCAGCAGGATCACCGGCAGCAGAAAGTGCGAGGCGGCGAGTTTCTGTTTCAGGGTGTAGGTATTTTCCTGACGGGCATGACGGTCGCCACTGACCAGGGACCATGCCACCACGTACAGCATGAACAGCCCGGCCAGCACCAGCCCCGGCAGGATGCCGGCCAGAAACAGTTTGGAGATGGATTCATTGATGCTGACCCCGTACACGATCAGGGTGAGTGAGGGCGGAATCATCAGGCCCAGGGTCGCGGCCCCGGCCAGGGTGCCGATGACCATGTGTTCAGGGTAGTTGCGCTTCTGCAGTTCCGGAATCGACATCTTGCCCACGGTGGTCAGGGTGGCCGCCGAGGAGCCGGAAACTGCGGCAAACAAGGTGCAGCCGACAATATTGGTGTGCAGCAGTCCGCCCGGCAGACGCGCCATCCAGGGGGCCAGCCCCTTGAACATGTCTTCGGACAGCCGGGTGCGGAACAGGATTTCGCCCATCCAGATGAACAGGGGCAGGGCGATCAGGGACCAGCTGGTGGATGAAGCCCAGATGGTGGTGATCATGGCGTCTCCCGCCGGGCGCGAGGTGAAAAGCTCGATGCCGATCATGGCCACGCCCATGAGGGCCAGCCCGACCCAGACTCCGCTGCCCAGCAGCAGGAACAGCACGAACAGGAACAGGGCGGTGAGTTCAAACTGTGCCATTCAGGCCTCCGAAGCCGGTACCGCATTGAGCGGATAGCGTCCCGCCAGCAGCAGGTACAGGCGTTCCGCCAGTGCCAACAGCAGCACGAAGGTGCCACAGCACATCACCAGCTGCGGTATCCACAGGGGCGTGGCATCCTGTCCCTGGGAGATGTCATGAAATTTCCATGACCACCAGGTGGCCTTGCAGGCATAAAAACAGAAATAGGCAGCCAGGCCGGTACCGATCAGGTGACACCACAATTCCAGCCCGTAGCGCAGGCGGGGTGACAGGTTCAGGAACAGCGTGACCCGGATGTGGGTGTTTTCATGCAGGGCATAGCCGAGCCCGAAGAAGGAGGATGCCGCCATGCAGTACCCGGCGTAATGGGTGATGCCGGGGGTGGCGAATCCGAACAGGCGGCCACTGACCTGCAGCACGATCAGCAGCAGGATCAGTACCAGAAAGCCTGCCGCGACCCAGCCGCAGGCTGTAAACAGGCGTGCCATTGCGGGAGAGCCCATGGCTGCCTATTTCAGTTTCTGGTAGGCATCAAGCAGGGCCGAGCCCTCTTCACCGGCGGCTTTTTTCCATTCGTCGGTCATGGTCACGCCGATCGCCTCCAGGTCCTTGCGCAACTGTTCACCCGCCGGCCCGGTCTGCATGCCGTTGGCCGCCAGCTGGGTGACGTACCAGTCCGCCAGCTGGCGGGCGTGGGCGGTTCCGGCCTTTTCCGCCAGCAGGGCCACCCCGCGCACGGCATTGCGGGTTGCATCATCCAGCTTGTCCCAGGCGTCCTTGTTCACAAACACGTAATTGCGCGGCAGCCAGGCATTCACGTCATAAAAGTGGGTCAGCTGCTCCCAGACCTTGCTGTCATAACCGGTGGAGCCGGAGGAGATCATCGACTCCACCACCCCGGTACTCAGGGCCTGTGACAGTTCGGCGGCCTCGACCTGTACCGGCTGCATGTCCATCAGCTCCGCCAGACGGGCGGTGGCGGCATTGTAGGAACGGAATTTGACCCCCTGGGTATCGGCCTTGCTGTTGACTGCCTTTTTGAAGTACAGGCCCTGACCCGGCCAGGGGACGGCATACAGCAGCACCAGATTGTCCTTTTCCAGCCGTTTTTCCAGCGCCGGGCGGGCGGCCTGCCAGAGTTTGTCGGAGTCCTCGAACGAGGTGGCCAGAAACGGCACCGAATCAATACCGTAAAGCGGGTCTTCATTCTGGTGCGCAGACAGCAGGCGTTCCCCGATCTGGGCCTGCCCGGTCTGGACCGCGCGCTTGATATCGGCCCCGCCGAACAGCGAGCCACCGCCATGCACGGTGATATCGAGCTTGCCACCGGTGGCGATCCTGACCGCCTCGGCAAAATCCTTGCCGTTCTGGGTATGGTAGTTGCTGTCCGGATAGGCCATGGGCATGTCCCAGGTTTCCGCCTGGGCGCTGGCAACCAGACTGCCGAGCAGCAGGCCGGACAGGGTAAGGGCGATTTTGTGCCGGAATGAAACCGTGGTCATGAGTATTCTCCTCCCGATGTTGCTGTTATTGACTGGCCGGTCAGTAAAGACCGGACCCAGTGGCAAGAATAGCCGATGCCCATGCCGTTTGTCATGTGGGAATGGCTAGTGTGCCGGACTGGATTAATCCCCCTGAATTGCTTAACCTTGTGGGTATACTCATAAACGTAAACGCATAATCCGCCACAGTGCCCAGTGATTCGTGATTACCGATCAACCATCGACGGAGTAGCTTCATGACCCTCATCAAGCAGGATGATCTCATCGCCAGTGTGGCCGATGCGCTGCAGTTCATTTCCTATTACCATCCGCAGGATTTTGTGGATGCGCTGCATGCCGCCTGGCAGCAGGAGGAATCCGTGGCTGCCAAAGATGCCATGGCCCAGATTCTGGTCAATTCGCGCCTGTGCGCCGAAGGCCATCGCCCGATCTGTCAGGATACCGGCATTGTCACGGTGTTCGTGAAGGTCGGGATGCAGGTCCGGTGGGAGGGCGACCTGAGTGTGTCCGACATGATCAATGAGGGTGTGCGCCGTGCCTACCTGAATCCCGATAATGTGCTGCGCGCCTCCATTCTGGCCGATCCTGCCGGGGTGCGTAAAAATACCCGCGACAATACCCCGGCAGTGATCCATTACGAGATTGTGCCCGGTGACCGGGTGACGGTGGATGTGGCAGCCAAGGGCGGTGGCTCGGAGAACAAGTCCAAGATGGCGATGCTCAATCCCAGCGACAGTATCGTCGACTGGGTGCTGAAGACCGTGCCGACCATGGGGGCGGGGTGGTGTCCGCCCGGCATGCTCGGTATCGGCATCGGCGGTACTGCGGAAAAGGCGGCGGTGATGGCCAAGGAAGTGCTGATGGAACCGATCGACATTCATGAACTCAAGGCGCGCGGCCCGCAGAACCGGGTCGAGGAGCTGCGGCTGGAGCTTTATGAAAAGGTCAATGAACTCGGGATCGGTGCCCAGGGGCTGGGTGGCTTGACCACGGTGCTGGATGTCAAGATCAAGGACTATCCGACCCATGCCGCTTCCCTGCCGGTGTGCATGATTCCCAACTGTGCCGCCACCCGCCATGCGCATTTCGTGCTTGACGGCTCCGGTCCGGTACTGCAGCAGGCTCCCGATCTGGCCAACTGGCCGCAGGTGAAGCTGGATGGCGGCCCGCAGGCGCGGCGCATCAATCTGGATACCGTGACTCACGAGGAGGTGAGGAGCCTCAAGTCCGGCGAAACCGTACTGCTATCCGGTAAAATGCTGACCGGGCGTGATGCGGCCCATAAGCGCATGATCGACCTGCTCAACCGGGGTGAGCCGCTGCCGGTGGACCTCAAGGGGCGTTTCATCTACTACGTCGGCCCGGTGGACCCGGTGCGGGATGAAGTGGTGGGGCCGGCGGGGCCGACCACCTCGACACGCATGGACAAGTTCACACGCCAGATTCTGGAGCAGACCGGGCTTATGGGCATGATCGGCAAGGCCGAGCGCGGGCCGATGGCGATTGAGGCCATCCGGGATTTCGGGGCCGTGTACCTGATGGCAGTGGGGGGGGCGGCCTATCTGGTCTCCAAGGCCATTACCGGGGCCAGGGTGCTGGCGTTTCCGGAGCTGGGGATGGAGGCCATTTACGAGTTTGAGGTCAGGGACATGCCGGTAACGGTGGCCGTCGACAGCCGCGGGGAGTCGGCCCATCAGACCGGTCCGGCGAAATGGCAAAAAATCATTCAGCAGAAAATTTCCACTGCCGCTTTAAAAAGCTGATATCTGCCCCCATATCTGGTACAAAAGTCATTTAATTGACCAGATTTTGGCTGCAGTCCCCATGCCTGAGCGGTGCGGGGACTTTGCATTAAAAGGCATCATAAAGCTTGTACGGGGAATTCCATTGAACAGTTCACGCATTTACCGCATTTCGTTTGTTAACCATAACAAAATATATGAGGTCTTTGCCCGTCAGGTGTATGAGGCCGACCTGTATGGTTTTATCGCTGTGGAGGAACTGGTCTTCGGCAGCCAGAGTGACTTGGTGATTGACCCTTCGGAAGAACGCCTCAAGTCCGAGTTTGCATCCGTCAGCCGCACCTTCATTCCCATGCATGCCATCATCCGCATCGACGAGGTGGAAAAACCGGGGGTAAGCAAAATTCATGCGATGGAGGGGAACCGCAACGGCAATGTCAGCCCGTTCCTGCGCCCGGTATCACGTGACACCGGGCAACAGGACTGAGTACCACCTTCCCGGCACCCCGGCACAGGCTTCGGGAAAATCCCCGCAAATTTTCAGCGGGGCATTTACAGAGTGGAGTAGATCATGCCCACGCTGTAGCTGTCGACATCGGTTTCATAGTCGGAACCGGAGCCGGTATTGAACACATGATCCCATTCGGTTCGCAGGTGCAGGTTCTGGTTGAGCTGGTATTGGGCTCCCAGACCCAGCATGGGTGAAATACCGTCATCCTGGGTGGAAACTGCCGGGTTGTCGCCCCGTTTTGCAGTGGTTTCCCGTTCCCAGAACATGGCTCCGGCCTTGCCCATCAGCTCCAGATTGGGAACGGCCTGGGCTGAAAGCGGCAGATAGCCCACGCCCGTGACCTGATAGCCGGAAATCCTGTTGCTGCTGCTGACCGGGTCGGTACCGGTACCGTAAGTGCCGGACACTTCGGTTTCTCCCATCTGGCTGTAGCTCAGCTCGGCTCCCAGCATCGGGTTGAAGCGCACGCCGCCGGTGAGTTTCCAGTTCATGGCACCGTCATCACAGCTGCCCTCGAAAAACGGCAGGTTGCAGGCACTGCCATGGCTGGCATAGCCGACGTTCGCGCCAGCGTACATCTTGACGCCATTGTTGAAACTGAAATTGGACTCCATGGGTGTGGTATTGAAGCCCAGCAGCTGGCTTTCTGCCACCGCAGTGCCGGTCAGCAGGAACAGACCGGTCAGTAGAACGGCTCCGGGATGGAATGTGCGGGTTTTCATGGCAAGCCCCTTGTTACGTTTGTTGTTGGTTTGGTTGTTTATACGGTGTCTGGTAGCGAGCAGGTTCCAGCGTTTTCAATAGGTTGAAAGGGTCAGGCCCAGTGACAACAGGTCAACGCTGCTTTCATAATCATCCGAACCGGCCCCGAAGACGTGTTCCCATTCCCCCCGGACATGCAGGTTCTGGCCCAGCTGGTATTGGGCACCGACACCCAGCAACGGGCTCAGGCCACTGTCATTGGCCTGGTGATACTCACCGGTACGCTCCACCTGTTTGCCGCTGTCCCGGTCCCAGTACAGGGCACCGAGTTTGCCCATCAGTTCGGCATTCTGCACCAGTGGCAGGTAAGCAATGCCGGCGGCATACAGGCCGCTGGTACTGCTGGTGATCCGGGCCGAATTGCGCCCCTGGCCGGGTTCACCGTCCGGGCCGTCATCAAGGCCGGCAGTTTCCGTGTCGCCCAGATTCATGTAGCCGGCCTCAACCCCCACCAGGTAATTGGCACGCAGCCCGGCATAGAGTTTGCCCACCCCGGTGGTTCCGTCATCGTATTCCGCATGACTGGCGATGCCGAAACTGCCGCCGGCATAGAGATGACTTTCCTGTGGCAGCCCCATGTTATGCAGCATTCCTCCACCGGCCCCGGCCATGGCCGTACCGGTGATCATCAGTCCGGCAAGTACCAGGCTGGCCCTGCGTCCGTTTTTCATTTCAAGCCCCTTCTGTTTTAAATCAGCTTTCAATCAGCCCGTTTGTTTGGTTTTACTGGTTATTTTTGTTTTACACCCTGCCTACAGGGAGGAGAATGTCACGCCCAAGGAAATCAGGTCCTGTGATACCTTGTTGCCGTTATCCAGCTTCAGGTCCTTGTAACGTTCCCATTCCGCTTTCAGGCCCAGGTTGTCGCCCAGATCATAATTGGCACCGACCCCGAAAAAGGGACTTTTACCATCCAGCTTGCTGCCGGTACCATTGACATCGAGTTCATTTTCCCACCAGAATACCCCGCCCTTGGCCAGCAGTTCGATTTTTTCGCTGTAGTTGTAGGTGATCACGCCAGCAGTGGTATAACCGCTGATGGAGGCGGTACTGAGCTCACCAGCCGTGTTTTCACCCATCAGGTCGCCGAACTGGACATACCCCCCCTCCATCAGAAGGTTCTGGTTGATGCGCACGCCGGAATAGGCTTTCCAGCCCTGATCCTGGGTATTGCAGCGTTCAAAGCCGTCACAGAAGGTGCCGCCCTGAGACTGGCTGAGGCTGGCGCCGACGTAATTGGGTGCCTGCTGGGTGCCTGCGCCCTGACCGGGGGGGAGCGGATTGACGGGGGGAGCGCCGAAGGCACTGCCAGACACAGCCAGCAGAAGGCCCATGAACACGCTTGGGGTTAAGGTGTAGAGTTTCATTTTGCCCTGCAATTTTTTTATATTTTTATCGTTTGATTATATCGACAGGGCAGGGGATTTCAAGCACCGGCAGATAAACGTTGATACTACTGCCTGAAGCGTGCGGCCCGGTCCGGGAAGTTGGCTTCCAGCACCCGCAGGTTGTCGGCTGCGAGTTCCGTGCGTCCGAGATTGCGGGCTGCCGTGACCTTGATTTCCAGCGCATCCACGACTGCCGGCGATCCCTGATAATGCCTGATGGCATATTCGGCCCGGTTGAAGGCCGCAAGCCAGGCTTCGCGTGCCATGTAATAGCGGGCCACGCTGATTTCGCTGTCCGCGAGGGTATTGCGCAGGAACTGCAGGCGCTGCTGGGCATCCTGGGCATATTTGCTGTCCGGGTAGCGGGTGACGACCCGGGAAAAATCCTGAAAGGCTTCTTTCTGGCGCACCGTATCCAGGTCTGAGATACTGCGCGGGAAAACCTTGTCGACAATGCTGCTGCCGCGATTGAAGTTCACCAGCCCGCGCAGGTAATAGGCGTAGGCCAGTTCGCTGCTGCCGGGGTTCATGCGTGCGAAACGGTCAATCGTGTCCAGGGCCGTATCCGGCTCGTTGTATTTGTAGTGGGCGTAGGCGGATTCCAGCTGGGCCCGCTGGGCGTAGTCACCCAGCGGGTAACGTGCCTCCAGGGTTTCATAGTGTTTGATGGCCTGTTCAAACTGCCCGTCCCTGAGGGCTTTCTGGGCATCGCGGTAAATGGTTTCAGCAGGTGTGTTGTCCGGGAGCTCATCTTTTTTGCCTTTCGAGGACAGTGAGGAGCAGGCCGCCAGCCCGATGGACAGCAGCAGGATGGCACAAGCTCTGGGCAGGTAGCGGTTTCTGGTTGTGGTTGTCGACATTTGCTTGATAACACGTATGATGAAACAAGCCTGCAAGTATAACGTATTCACTGGTTTTAACATGCCCGAAACTCAATCCATTGTCAGTATGGTGCCCCAGGAGATGGCTCAACAGCGCCTGGATCAGGTGGTCGCCAGCCTTTATCCCCAGTACTCCCGCAGCCAGTTGCAGAAGTGGATCAGGGCCGGCAAGGTTCTGGTCGATGATAAGGTGCTGAAACCCAAGGAACGCTTAATCGGTGGCGAGCGGCTGGCTGTTTTCCCGCAGGCCGAGGTGCGCACTGATTCCGTACCTGAACCCATGCTGCTGGACATTGTGCATGAGGATGATGACCTGCTGGTCATCAACAAGCCCGCCGGACTGGTGGTACATCCGGCAGCCGGCAACTGGTCGGGAACGCTGGTAAATGCCCTGCTGCACCATGATCCGCAGCTGGAAACCCTGCCCAGAGCCGGGATTGTGCACCGGCTGGACAAGGACACCACGGGGCTGCTGGTGGTGGCCAGAACGCTGGAGGCGCATCAGGAGCTGGTGCGGCAGCTGGCCAGGCGCACGGTCAGCCGGGAGTATCTGGCACTGGTGATCCGTCCGGTGGTCGCGGGCGGGACCATCGAGGCACCGGTCGGACGCCATCATGTCGACCGCAAGCGCATGGCCGTCACCGAGGCCGGCAAACCCGCCATTACCCACTATCGTATTGAGGAGCGCTTCCGGCACCACACCCTGCTGCGGGTGGCGCTGGAAACCGGGCGCACGCACCAGATTCGCGTGCACATGAGTCACCGCCAGATGCCGATTGTGGGTGATCCGGTGTATGGCGGGCGCAGCCGGGTTCCGGCGGGCATCAGCGAGGCACTGCGCGAGACACTGCGGGCCTTTCCGCGTCAGGCCCTGCATGCCACCGCGCTGGGGCTGGTTCATCCGGCAACGGGTGAGGAGGTCTGGTGGGAGCGGGAACTGCCGCAGGATATGGAAAATCTGCTGCTGGCGCTACGGGTGGAAACCGCCGAGGTCTGATGAAGCCAAGCACCCGTGGTAAGTGATGAAATGGTCTCCTCCTCCTTACCCGGCATCGTTGTGCCAAAATTGGAGAAGACAAACGCTTCAATTAACAGGAGAAGAAGGCCCTGAATGGCTGACAATGCCCGGTTTGCCACACCGGGTGTCAATATCCGGCTGTTTTGCTCGATACCGATGGTGGCACTGTCGCGGGCAGTCAATGCGAAAGCCGCCATGGAGATGCTGTTGCTGGGAGACATGGTGGAAGCACAACGTGCTTATGAAATCGGCCTGGTGAATCGCGTGGTGCCCGCAGCGCAACTGGATCAGGCAGTCGCGGCAATGGCCAGCAAAATCGCTGCCAAATCCGGGCCGGTACTGGCCATTGGCAAGGCAGCCTTCGGCAAGCAGGTAGAACTGGGGCTGGAAGCAGCCTATGATTACGCCGCCACCGTGATGACCAATAATATGGCACTAGCCGACGCCGAGGAGGGGATTGATGCCTTTCTGGGCAAGCGCCAACCGCTCTGGCGTGAAGGGTAATCGACACCTGGGCCTGAAGCCAATATATTGTAAAATCAAGCTAACGGGAGAGGGAGAACATGTCGGAACATCAATCGACCATTCATTGGCAGCGCAGGGCACATCCGCAATACCCTGAGACGTATTGCCGTAATCACACCGCCGAATTGAATGGCGGGCAGGAAGTCCTGCTGTCAGCGGGGCTGGAATTCAAGGGTGACCCGCAGGCGGCTGACCCCGAGCAGATGCTCATCACTGCCGTGGCAAGCTGTCATATGCTGTTTTTTCTTGCCATTGCCGAAGTGAAAGGCTTCACCGTCGAGCGTTACAACGCTGACGTTATTGGCTACCTGGACAAAGGCGAGAATGGTAAACTGATGATTACAAAGGTTGTATTACGCCCGCTGGTCGCTTTTGCCGCTGATAGGCAACCCAGCGAGCCGGATTTCATGAAGATAATGAACTCGGCACACCGGCAGTGCTTTATTGCCAATTCGATCAAGGCAGAACTGATCATCGAACCCCGCATGGAAGTGGCGACAGCATAATTCGCTGGTTTGGCAAAGGGAAAAACCCGTTTTACCGCGTTGATTTCCCTGGGTCTTGAGTGCAAGGCCCACAAAATATGTACCATGATTTTCACAATGGAGGAGAGAGTAATAATGCCAATCATCAAGAAAACCCCGCTGTTATCAGCGGTTTTAGGTGCAGCCCTGCTGTCTGTTGCGCTGCTGCCCGCTCAACCCGTACAAGCGGATGAAACCTGTATGTCGCCATTCATGGCCAAGATCACCGGGCAGGAAGATTATGTCTATGTGTGGACTTTAGGCGTGGAAGGGCTGGGTGACGGTCAGGACAAACTGGTCACCATCGATGTCAATCCGGCTTCTGCAGATTATGGCAAGGTGATCAATAGCCTCTCGGTAGGCGGGCGTAACGAGGCGCACCATTCCGGCCTCACCGATGACCGCAAATACTTATGGGCGGGTGGCCTGGATACCAACAAGATTTTCATCTTTGATGTCGCCACTGACCCCGCCAAACCGAGCCTGACCAAGGTGATCACCGATTTCACCGCCGCCAGTGATGGCGTGGTCGGCCCGCACACCACCTATGCCTTGCCGGGGCGCATGATGATTACCGGCCTGTCCAACAACAAGGATCACGGCGGGCGCACCGCCATGGTGGAATACACCAACGATGGCGACTACCTGGCCACTTACTGGATGCCGACCGATGCCAATCTGGAGGGTGCCGAGAAAAGCGGCCAGTTTGCCGATGGTTACGGTTATGACCTGCGCGCCCTGCCGCGCCTGAACGCGATGTTCACTTCATCGTTTACCGGCTGGTCCAACTACATGATGGATTTCGGCAAGATGTTGCAGGATGAGGAAGCCATGAAACGCTTCGGCAATACCATGGTGGTGTGGAACCTGCACTCGCGCAAGCCGGAAAAGGTGCTGGATGTCCCCGGTGCCCCCCTGGAAGTCCGCTGCGCCTGGGGGCCGCACAATGACTGGTGCGTGACCACCACCGCGCTGACCTCGAAAATCTGGCTGGTGCATAAGGATGCCGAAAAAGGCTGGCAGGCCACCGAAGTGGCTGACATTGGTGACCCCGCCAAAATCCCCTTGCCAGTGGATATTTCGCTGACGGCGGATGACAAGGGCTTGTGGGTCAACAGCTTCATGGATGGCATGACCCGCTATTTTGACATGAGCGACCCGTTCCACCCCAAGCAGGTCTATGAAAAGCAGATCGGCAAGCAGGTGAACATGGCTTCACAAAGCTGGGATGGCAAGCGCGTGTACTACACCTCTTCACTGCTGGGCAACTGGGACAAAAAGGGTGAGGACAACGAACAGTTCTTCAAGGCCTACGACTGGAACGGTACGGAACTGGTGGAAAAGTTTGCCATTGATTTCAATGCCGAAAAACTCGGTCGGGCGCACCAGATGCGCTTTGGCGCACGCTCACTTTATACCCAGTCCAGACCGGAGACAGCCAGCAACAAACTGGCTGAAACGCTGGTGAAATAGATGGGAGCATGGCGCAGACAACACCTCGCCAGTGCAGCAATGGCCAGACTCCTGAGGGGAATGGCCATTGTGCTTGCCTTTTTCCTGCCGGTGGCGCTGGTCGCCCAGGCGCTTCCCCAGACCGTTCCACAGGCAGCATCGACACCGGCAAGCCCGGCAGCCTCGGTCACTCCATCGGCTCCCGGTTACGGCGAATTACCTTATGCACTGCCGCCTGCGGGCAGTTATGCCCTGCCACCGCTGGGGCTGGCTGCCGATGGCAAGGTACTGGATGAACAAGGCCACGAGCAGGATTTATACCATTTATTCGCCGGCAAATACGTCCTGCTCAGCTTTATCTACAGCAACTGCCGCGATGTGAATGGCTGCCCGCTGTCATCCTACGTGCTCTACAAGATCAAGGCGCGCTTGCAGCAGCAGGATGCGGATCTGGCTGATAAACTCCAACTGGTCAGTTTAAGCTTTGACCCGGAGCGTGATACCCCAGCAGTCATGCGCCTGTATGGCAAAAACTTTCAATACGCCGGTCCACGCGGCGACTGGCGCTTTCTTACCACTGCCTCGGAAGCGGCGTTGGCACCGCTGCTAGCCGCCTACAAGCAGGATATTCAGCGCGAAATCACCGTCAATGGCGCACAAAGCGACGATTATTCCCATTTGCTGCGGGTGTTCCTGATTGATCCGCAACACCGGATTCGCAATATTTACAGCGTGGCTTTTTTACACCCGGATATTGTCATCAATGATGTGCGCACGCTGCTGATGGCGTCAAACCAGCAACCGGACAATGCCCTGCAACTGGCTGCCAACAGCCTGCTTTCACGCCCCGGTGACAGCAAGGCCGGGTATGCCAGTGAGGCCTACCAGACCGACAGCCTGGCCCTGACCCAGCGTCAGGGAGAAGCCCTGGATCTGTTGGCGCTGGCAAAAAACCCGCCACTGGGACTGCCACCAGCCACCGCTGATACCCTGAGCCAGGAAAAAATCCAGTTGGGACGCAAACTGTTTTACGACCGGCGCCTATCCTTCAATGACACCTTTTCCTGCGCCATGTGCCATATTCCCGAACAAGGTTTCACCAATAATGAAATCGCCACCAGCGTGGGCGTGGAAGGCCGCAGTGGCCGCCGCAATGCCCCCACGCTTTACAATGTCGCCTATGCCAGCCGCCTGTTTCATGACGGGCGTGACAGCCGCCTGGAAGAACAAATCTGGCAACCTTTGCTGGCCCACAATGAAATGGCCAACCCCTCTGTCGGCTATATCCTCGATAAGCTCCGCAATACCCCGGATTATCAGGGCTTGTTTGAAGCCGCTTTTGATGGCCAGGGCATTGCTATGCAAACCCTGGGCACGGCGCTGGCCGCTTATGAACGCAGCTTGCTGGCTGCCGATTCCGCGTTTGACCGCTGGTATTTCGGCAAGGATGAAAACGCCATCAGCATGGCAGCCAAACAGGGTTTCCAGTTGTTTAGCGGCAAGGCGCGCTGTATCACGTGCCATAGCGTCGACAAAGACAAGGGTTATGCGCTGTTTACCGACCAGAAACTGCATAACACCGGGCTGGGCTATCAGGAGTCGATGGGTATTCGCCCCGCCAAACGCCGGGTTGCGCTGGCACCTGGGGTGTTTGTCGACGTTGATCAAAGCCTGATTGATCA
This sequence comes from Thiothrix sp., assembly GCA_020442915.1. GTDB lineage: Bacteria > Pseudomonadota > Gammaproteobacteria > Thiotrichales > Thiotrichaceae > Thiolinea. The sequence goes on from JAGRJD010000113.1 coordinate 35,411, forward strand.
GGTTTCCGCCCCTCCACTCAAAGACCTGGGGCTTTATGAAATCACCCAGAACCCGGCTGACCGCTGGAAATACCTGACGCCGGGGTTGCGCAATGTCGCACTGACAGCGCCCTACATGCACAATGGCCGTTTTGCCAGCTTGAAAGCAGTGATCCAGTTTTACAATCAGGGCGGTATTCCCAATGAAACGCTCAGCCCGTTGATCCAGCCCCTGAACCTCACGGAAACGGAAATGGGCGACCTGCAAGCCTTCCTGGAAACACTCACCGGCAGCAATGTCGATACCCTGGTGGCGGATGCCTTCGCAGCCCCTGTGGGCGACCTGACGCAGGCTGACCCGAACTGGGCCAACCAGCTCGACAAGCAGCCACCGGAGACTTCGCCATGAAGCACTTATGGTTGACGCTCATCATGTTCATGCTCGGCCATGCCAGCCCGCTAACGGCGGATACCCAGACAGATTCCCAGCCCCAGACCCCGACAAATTCACAGGCTATCGGTGGTGATTTCACCCTGACCGATCAGCATGGCAAACCCTTCAGGCTGGATTCGGTACGCGGCAAGCTCGTCCTGCTGTTTTTCGGTTACACCCATTGCCCGGATGTGTGCCCGGATACGCTGGGAAAAATGGCCAGGGTCATGCGCGAACTGGATCAGGATGCCAGTCAGGTGCAGGTCTTGTTTATTACTGTCGACCCGGAGCGCGACACGGTGGCGCAACTGAATAATTATGTGCCTTTTTTCAGCCCGTCGGCACTGGGGCTGACCGGCACACCGGCACAAATCCGTGCCGTGGTGGATCAATATCAGGCTGATTTCAAATTAAACAAAACCGAATCCCAGGACGGCAAGACCAATGACTTTTATACCGTTGACCACACCGCCAGCGTTTACCTGCTGGATCGCACTGGCAAGGTCGACAGCATGATTCCCTACGGCTTGCCGGCTGAACATATCCTGCAAGCGGTCAGGCAATTGCTGGCGGCCTCTGAGGCACCAGACCAGCCCCGGACTGCCAGTAAGCCGGATGCCGATACGCCAGCAGTGGCTTTGCGTACTGCTGACAGTTACGCTGAGGCGGAACAGCCAGACCGGCTTGCCCTTGCCCTGCACGATTTGCAAGGCCAGCCTTACAGCCTGCAAACCCAGGCCAAACCGGTGATGATAAATTTCTGGGCCACCTGGTGCCCGCCGTGCCGGGCGGAATTACCGGCATTGAACCGGGCTTATCAACAACTGGCGGGGGATGGCCTTGCCATGCTGGCAATCAATGTGGGGGACAGCAGCCAGGCGGTCAGCCGGTTTTTGCAGGATTACCCGATTGACTTCCCGGTGGTGCTGGATGAAGCCGGAAACAGCATGAAACACTGGCCGATCAAGGGCTTGCCCACCACCATTATCCTGGATCATCAAGGCAAACTGCTGTATCGCGTCAGCGGCGAAAAAGCGTGGGATAGCAAGGCGATGCTGGATGAGATTCGTACCATCCTGAAAATCCGGACTCAGACTGCCGGTTGATGGCAGCGTCTGCTGGCCACTGACCACCATACCACCATCAACAACAGGACGACCGGCTCCCATCCTGCACCGGCACACCGCAGCCCCCCGCTTCCACAGGTGCTGACATCACCGGCACACAGCAATCCACCGCCGCATTCGCCCGGTCCACCCCGAATTCCTGAATCTCACCCATGGTCTGATAATGCTCCCAGGCAAAACCGGACGGATCCACGGTCCAGTGCTTGTCGCTTCTGGCGTAACAGCAGGCGGTTTCGCCCTGATCCAGCACCGCATCCCCGGCAGCCGCATCCGCCCGCTGTTTCAGCACCTGCAATTCAGCAGTGTCTTCAGCCTGAAACCCGAAATGATTCACGCCCAGCGCATGGCCGCGCGCCGAAATCGCAAAGTTCACCCGGGGATCATCCAGCATCCACTTGGCGTAATCTGTGCGCTCCACTGCCGGCGCCTGCCCGAACAGCCGGCTATAAAAACCGATGCTCTGTGCCAGATCATCGACTGATAAATGCACATGAAAACGTTTCATGAAAAATCCTCCTGAGAATGTTGAATCCCGGCCTCATACCAGCCACGGGTGCGGTTGACAATGGCCACTACCGACAGCATCACCGGCACTTCCACCAGCACCCCGACCACGGTCGCCAGTGCCGCACCGGAATTGAAACCAAACAGCGCAATCGCCGTCGCCACTGCCAGCTCAAAGAAATTGCTCGCCCCGATCAGCGCTGACGGTGCGGCCACGCAATGCGCCACCCCGAAGCACCGGTTCAGCCAGTAGGCCAGCATGGAATTGAAATACACCTGGATCAGGATCGGTACCGCCAGCAGCAGGATAATCAGCGGCTGCGCCAGCACCTGCTGGCCCTGAAACCCGAACAACAGCACCAGCGTGGCCAGCAATGCCAGCAACGACCAGGGTTGCAGCATTTTCAGGGCAGCCTCCAGCTTGCCGGAAGCCAGCAACACCTTGCGCAGCACCTGGCTGATAATCACCGGAATCACAATATAGATCACCACCGACAGCAACAGGGTATTCCACGGCACGGTAATGGCGGCAATCCCCAGCAGCAAACCCACCAGTGGGGCAAACGCAAAAATCATGATCACATCATTCAGCGCCACCTGCGACAGGGTGAAATGTGGCTCGCCCTCCGACAGGTTGCTCCACACGAACACCATGGCGGTGCAGGGTGCTGCGGCCAACAGGATCAGCCCGGCGATGTAACTGTCGATCTGCGCCGCTGGCAACCACTCGGCAAACAGCACGCGGATGAACAGCCAGCCCAGCAGCGCCATCGAGAACGGTTTGACCAGCCAGTTGATGAACAGCGTCACACCAATGCCCTTCCAGTGCTGCCCCACTTCGCGCAGCGCATGGAAATCAATTTTCAACAGCATAGGGATGATCATCAGCCAGATCAACAACGCTACCGGCAGATTGACCTGTGCGACCTCCATACCGCCGATGGCCTGAAAAAAGCCCGGAAACAGGCTACCCAGGCCGATGCCCGCCACAATACACAGCAGCACCCAGAGGCTCAGGTAACGCTCAAACAGGCTCATGGGTGCGCCGGATTGCTGCTTGGCAGTGACTTCACATTGTGCAGACATGGGTTAGCCCTCCAGACCCAGTGCCGCTTGCACGGCAGGAACCAGGCGCTCGCGGATGTCATCGCGCACCGTGATAAAACCCGCCAGCGGCTCGCCGTGCGGATCGTGGAACGGCAGATGGATGGTTTTTACCTGACGTGGAAATACCGGGCAGCTTTCCCTGGCGTTATCACAAACGGTGACCACCAGATCCAGCGGCTTGTTCAGAAACACATCCACGTCCTTGGGATACAGGCCGTCCACCGGCAAACCTGCATCCTGCAAGGCTTCAATGGCCCCGCTGGCCACCTGTGGTTGCGGGGAAGTACCCGCAGAAAAGGCCTGCACCTGCCCGGCCAGATCGTGGTTGAGGATGGCTTGCGCCATCTGTGAGCGGCAGGAATTGCCGGTGCAGAGAATCAGGATGTTACCCATGGCAGGCCTTCATGGAAAAAATGGTGTCACTCAATATATACGTTTCAGTGAATATATGAAACAGCGAATATGGGCTGTCACAAAAAATTCATCACTCAGGTGCAGGCCGGATTGGTGCGCGCCGCTGCCAGTCGCAGCCGGTCGGCCTGAAACGGCGCCTGCGCAGCACCGCCCGCCAGCAGTTGCTGCAAGGCTGCCAGCACCCAGCCGGGCAGCTCAGGATGCAGGCGGTAATACACCCACTGCCCGCTTTTGCGATCCAGCAGCAGGCCACTCGCGCGCAAGATTGCCAGATGACGTGAAATTTTCGGCTGCGTCAGTTCCAGTGCCTGAGTCAGCTCGCACACACACAGTTCACCACCGCCGCTCAGCAGCAGCAGAATACGCAGGCGGGTCTGGTCCGATAGCGCTTTGGTGAAGGTTTCCAGTGCTATCGTCAGGCGGTGGGAGAAATCGCTCATTTACTATCACCCTCTACAGTGGGTCAATTCGTCATACAGACAGCGCCTGTCTACCCCAGCCCGAAGCGCTCCGGCAGGTAGGGCGTCGGGTCCGGTCCCCCCTTGCGCCCCAGCATCAGGTTGGCAAGCAGCTCCGCCGAAGCCGGGGCTGCACTGAAACCGATGTGCTGGTGCCCGGTATTGAGCCACAATCCCGGCAGGCGTGTAGGACCGATGGCCGGCAGCGAATCCGGCAGTACCGGTCTGGCACCGAGCCAGTCGCTCAGGCCCTCGACCCTTTCGCCCAACGCCAGGGCCTGACGCGCCATGCGTTCCGCCCCATTGAGCTGGGTCAGGCGGTGCGGGGCATCACGTGCCGCCAGCTCCACTCCGCAGGTCAGGCGCAATCCCGCTTCCATGGGGGAAATCACATACGCGCCATCCACATCATAAACCGGATACTGCAGGCACACAGCCGGGTCGAAAGGCTCAAAATGACGATGGCTGCCACGCTCATACAGCATCGGCAGTCGCAGCCCCAGCGGCTGGAGAAAGGTTCTGGACCACGGTCCCAGTGCCACCACCACCTGCTGCGCCTCAAGGGCCGGCCCCCCGGCAAAATGCACCTGCCAGTGGTCCTCCTGCGGTGTCAGGGTCCTGACTTCCCCCTCCCGCACCACGCCCTGCAGCTGGCGGTAACGCCGGGTATAGGCATCGACCACGGCTCCCGGACTGTCGACCGAGGCCGTATCCCGGATCCACCACCCGCCGGCAAACACGGGCTTCAGGGCTGGCTCCAGGGCACGCAGGCGCGCAGTGGACAAAAATTCGTGTGCGATACCGAAACGGTCCAGCAGCCCGGCCTGCACCTGTGTTCCGGCCAGACTCTCCGGCCTGCGGTAGACCTGCAGCCAGCCATTGGTACGCAGACGCTGTATGGCTCCAGCCTTGTTGAGCCATTCACGGTGCAGCACCTGCGAACGACTGATCAGGGCATGTAGGGCACGGGCACGCGGTTCAGTATTGTCGGCCCGCCCCTGGGACAGGAACTGCCGGAACCAGCCGGCATGGCGCAATACAAACAGCGGATCATAACGCAGGGCCAGACTGCGGTTGGTCAGCAATCCGGGCAGGGCCCTGAACAGGGCGGGGTTGTTGAGCGGCAAGATGGAACTGCTGCTGAGGATGCCGGCGTTGCCATACGAGGTTTCCCGCACCGGCAGGCATTTTTCCACCAGCACCACCTGCACTCCGCGCTCACGCAGCGTCAGGGCGGTACTGACACCGACGATGCCGGCCCCCAGGACGGCTACCGCCCAGCGTTCACTCATGCAGCTATCTCCAGACTCCGAAAAGATGTGGTGTGTATCGCCGTTGCATCTTACACATCCGCCGAAGGTGTGGCCACCTTCAGGCCCGGCACCCCGGCCTGCACAGCCGCCGGATACGGCTACCCGTTCATCAGGTGCCCACGCACCGTCGGCGCACCGGCAAGCGTCTGCAATCGTGTCAGCCAGTCCACACCGGAACGGGCCAGAACCGGTGCCGTCAGGGTACGGAACTTTTCTGCCATCTGTGCCGAGGAAGGAAACGTCTCCGGCTCGCCCGAAGGATCAGGGATGCGGAGATGATGCTGCCGGCCTGCAGCCTCAAGCACCAGTGTGGCCCCGAAAGGATGGCGCAGCCCTTCCAGAGACGCATCATGCCAAACCTCGACCCGATCCGACAGGGCATCTGTTTGCGCCTGCCCCAGCAGATCGTAGTCATCCCAGCCGAACCGGCCCCGCTGCAACACCACCGCTGCCGCAAACGGCATCGAAAACTGCCCCGCCACGATGGAACGGGCACGCCGTTTGGCCGCAATCGGCTCCCCGACCAGGGCCATGCCATTGCGATGCAGGCCGACCCTGATCCCGGTGATGTTTTCTGCACCAATGGCGTGCTGGCGACACAACTGCAGCAGGCCATCCACTGCGGCATGTGTATAGCGGCAGGCCGGATAGGGTTTGACGCCGATCCGCAACGTCTCCCAGACGGAACCGAACCCGGCCACGGCCAGCGCCGTATCAGCATTGTCACTGTACCCTTTCAGGAATCCGTGCCGACCCGACAGTGCATCCAGTGCCCCGACAAACCCTTCCACCGCAAGGCTGGCCGCCATCAGGCCTTTCATTGCTGCTTCGCCCACCTGATAACGCTTGTTCCAGGCCCCGTTTTCCAGAAACTGCAGGGACCCTGACGCCTGGCTGGCTGCAACACCGAAGGCCGCTTCGACCCGCACTGCATCAAGACCGAACAGACGCCCTGCCGCTGCGGCAGCCCCGAAAACACCGGCTGTTGCCGTCGGATGGAAACCCCGTGCATAGTGAGCCGCCGGGTCCAGTGCCATGCCCAGACGGCAGCAGACTTCAAGCCCGATCACGATGGCCGCCATCAGCTCGTCACCCGAAGCATCCGTCAGTTCGGCTGCGGCCAGTGCTGCCGGTATCACCGGAGCACTGGGATGCAGTGAACTGTCGGAATGGGTATCATCGAAGTCCAGCGAATGGCCGAAAGCCCCGTTCAGCAGGGCCGCCGCCGCTGCACCATAGCGACGGTTCAGGCCAAAAACGGTACAGTTTCCCTCCCCCGCAAGTCCCAGCCGCTCCAGCATCCGCAGGATGACGGGGCTCGACTCGCAGTCTTCAGCCGCCCTGATGGCCGAGCCGGCAAAATCCGTCATCAGGGCCAGCGCACGCTGTCTGACGTGTTCCGGAATGTCTCTGGTCGGTGTTTGTGCACTAAACCGGGCTACCTGGGCTGTGATCGACATGGCAACAATCTCACTGAAAAACTGAAAATACGAAAACCGGGAATCAACATCGGCATCAATCATAAGGAAAAAAACCAGCTTCTCAAGTACCCATGCCCATACCAACAGGAACGCACCGGTATTGATCCACCACCCGCCGGAAACGCCTGTCCGTAACCCGCCGTTTCTTCAGGCAATTTACCACTGCCGGCAACTGGCTTAAACTGGCTCAAAATAATGGCAATCCATCCGGTGTAAATCTGCATGTCACTTCCTGCCCTGTCCGAAACCGAAAGCTTCCTTGACCAGCAGCTGAACAGTCTGATGCTGCGTCTGTGTCACCAGTGCGGTCATGAACCGGATACCGCCCAGCGTCAGGACCTTTCCCGCCTGCTGCAGCGCGTGAATCAGGCCACGCTGGCCGGACAGATCGCCCTGCCGCTCCCGGCCTGCCGGCTGGCGCATGGCATCGACACGCTGCAGGCGCTGCCGGTGCTGGGAGGGCCTGACGATTACACACCGCTGGTGCTGGAGCACGGCCATGTCTGGTTCCGGCGCTACTGGCAGTACGAGCAGCGCCTGGCCCGCAACCTCAAGCAACGTCTCCGGCCCGTGGAACTGCCGGACACGGCACAGGCGGCCATCGACAGCCACCTTGCCCGATGGTTTACCGATCCCGATGCCACCCTGCAGCGGCAGGCAGTGGCGCTGGCCGCCCGCCGGCATTTCAGCATCATTTCCGGCGGCCCCGGTACTGGCAAGACCACCAGCGTGGTATGCCTGCTGGCCCTGCTGCTGGAAGTGCTGCAACTGGCCCCGGAGCGCATCCTGCTGGCCGCCCCCACCGGCAAGGCCGCCATGCGCCTGCAGGAGTCCATCCGCCGGGCACGTACCGGACTGGCGCTGCCGGGGGCCATCCTGCAGCGCCTGCCGGACCGGGCCGGTACCCTGCACCGCCTGTTGGGCTACCGTCCGGGCAGCAACCGGTTCCGCCATGGTCCGCAGCACCCGCTGGCGGCCCAGGTGGTGATCGTGGATGAAGCCTCCATGGTCGACATTGCACTCATGACCCACCTGTTCGAGGCAGTTCCGGCAGGGGCACGCCTGATCCTGCTCGGGGATCGTGACCAGCTGGCATCCGTTGAGACCGGCTCGGTCTTCCGTGACCTGTGCCGTTACAGCGATCAGACAGCGCATGCCCTGCATGCCCATGTCACCCTGTTGCAGAAAAGCTGGCGTTTTCACACCGACAGCGGCATCGGGCAGCTGGCACAGGCGGTGCGGGCCGGCGACGGGCAGCAGCTGGTGCAGGTACTGAGCCGGGACGACTGGCCCGATCTCGGGCTGCAGGCACTGGCCCATCTGGATGCAGGCTGGCTCCGCAATGCCTGGCAGTCCTATCTGGCGGCACTGCAGGAAAACCCGCCCGACCCGGTGCGCATTTTCACCGCTTTCAACCGCTTCCGCATCCTGACCCCCCTGCGTCAGGGCAATGGCGGCAGTGAACGCCTGAACCAGCACATCAGCCGCCTCCTGCGCCCGGCGTCCCCCCGGCGTCCCCCGTCCGGCCCGGCCTGGTTCCATGGCCGCCCGCTGCTGATCACACGCAATGACTATCGCCTGCAGCTGTTCAACGGCGACCTGGGCATCTGCCTGCAGCAGCCGGATGGCAGTTTCCGGGTCTGGTTTGAGGGCAGCGATGACAGCAGCCCCTGGCGCAGCATGGCTCCGGTACGGCTGCCGGCCCATGAGGATGCCTGGGTGATGACCATTCACAAAAGCCAGGGCTCGGAATTCGAGCAGGTCCTGCTGATCCTGCCGGAAGAAAACGACAACCCGATGCTGGGGCGGGAGCTGCTGTATACCGGTATCACCCGTGCCCGGAGCCGGCTGGACATCATGGGCGGAATGGAAACCCTGAAGGCGGCACTGCAGCGGACCCTGGGGGACGTGTCGTGTCTGGGATGGCGTCTGGAGCAGGATGCCGCAGGGAGCGCCGGACACACGCCCGACGCCTGACACCTGCGAAGAAAATACCCCTCCCGGTTCCCTGCCCATGCTGTCGGCAGAGCTTGATGTGGATTGATCAGGTGCTGGTACCCGTGTGTAAAGTCCCGTACGAACGGTGGGGTTTTACAGAAGCCCCACCGTCCGGCCCTCACCACCTCAACAATGCTATCCATCCAGCTCCGCTGCCGTAAAGCCCGGCATACGCGCCGCCATAATGGCGTCGGTAAAGGTAGCACTCGGGCGCATCACCGCCTTGGTCTTGTCGGAATCGGCGAAGAAATAGCCGCCAATATCCACCGATTGCCCTTGCACACTATTCAGTTCCGCCAGGATTTTTTCCTCATTTTCACTCAGGATGTCAGCCAGCTTGCTGAAATGTGCCGCCATTTCCGGTTCTTCGCTCTGTCTGGCCAGTTCCTGCGCCCAATACAGCGCCAGATAGAAGTGATTGCCACGGGTATCCAGTTCGCCGGTGCGTGGTTTGGGCGACTTGTCATTCAGCAGCACATCGCCAATGGCCCGATCCAGGGTTTCAGACAGTACCTTGGCCTTGTTGTTGCCGAATTGCCTGGCCACCTGCTCGAACGATACCGTCAGCGCCAGGAATTCACCCAGCGAATCCCAGCTCAGGTGGTTTTCTTCCAGCAACTGCTTCACCAGCACCGGCGCTGTGCCACCCGCACCGGTTTCATACAGGCCACCGCCTTGCATCAGCGGTACCACCGACAGCATCTTGGCGCTGGTGCCCACTTCCATGATCGGGAACAGGTCGGTCAGGTAGTC
>JAGRJD010000114.1 GCA_020442915.1 Thiothrix sp.
TCATGGGCCAGGCCATATTGGGAAAACCGGGGACGAAGTGATGATCCAGCAGTTTGAAACCGGCGATACGGTTGACCGGATTCGGAATCAGCACCGCTCCGTCCGGCAACTCCGCCATACGGATGCGGTTGGGATAGGCCTCGACCCCGAACTGCTGCTCCAGCAAAGCCACCAGTTGCGGATGCCGCCACAGTTTCACGCCCAGTGCCCGTGCCGCACACTGGCGCGTCAGGTCATCCGGCGTCGCCCCGATGCCGCCGAAGCTGAACACAATCTCCGGAGTCTGGAAACTCTGTTCCAGCGTTGCCGTCAACAGGGCCGGTTCATCACCCACCATGCGCACCCAGGCCAGCGTCATGCCGCGTGCCTTGAGCAGCGCCAGCACCTGCCCCAGATGTTTGTCCTGACGTGAACCATTCAGCAGCTCATCCCCGATCAGGATCAGCCCCACTTTGCCACTGCAATTTCCGTTCATGCTTCAAACCTCACCGGCTTCATCATCAAACATGGCAAACGCCCTGCCTTTCCACTGCGTCGTCCACCCCGCTCCTGCCCGCCACACCCGGCATCATCGGGGATAGCACAGGCATCTCCGGCCTTTCCACGGCCCTTGGGGCGTCTGTCGGCTCATGCCCTGGCTCCCGCAGCCTTCGCCAGTTGCTGACTCAGCTGGGCCTGCTTCTGTACCTGTGGGCCATTCCAGTCCGGTGCCGTCTCCGGCCAGCCCTGTGCATGCTGCAGCACCAGCCCGGCCAGCATGCGCACATGCTCCAGTCCGGCATTCAGGGCCGGAATGTACTGAAAAGCCTCCCCCCCGGCCTTGAGAAACCGTGCGCAGTTTTCCACCTGAATTTCTTCCAGGGTCTCCAGGCAATCCGCAGCAAATCCCGGACACACCACATCCACACGCCGGATACCCTCACCCGGCAAGGCTTCTAGCGTCCTGTCGGTATAAGGCTGCAACCACTCCGCCTTGCCGAAACGTGACTGGAAAGTCACCCGGTATTCCTCCGGACGCAGGTTCAGCGCCGCCGCCAACAGGCGTGCGGTTTTCCGGCACTGGCAGAAATACGGGTCCCCCAGGGTCAGGTTGCGTCTGGGGATGCCATGAAAGGACATCAGCAGCAACTGCCCGCAGGTGTGGCGGCTCCAGTAGTGGCGGATGCTGTCGGCCAGTGCCGCGATATAGTCCGGCCGGTCATGATAGTGATTGATCAGGCGCAGCTCCGGTACCCAGCGCCAGCGCCCCAGTTCGGCAAACACCCGGTCAAAGGTGGAGGCGGTGGTGGCGGCACAGTACTGCGGATACAATGGCAGCACAATAAGGCGCCGGGCACCGGCCTCATTCAGGCGTGCCAGGGCACTGCGGATGGAGGGATTGCCGTAGCGCATGGCCAGTTCCACCTGTACCGGCCCCTGCAGCAGGCGCTCCAGCTCGGTCTGCAGGCCCTGCTGCTGTTCACGCCCGATCACCAGCAGCGGAGACCCTTTGTCGGTCCAGATCGCCCGGTATTTGGCGGCACTGGCCACCGGACGGCGGGGCAGAATGGCCCCGTACAGAATGGGATACCAGATCAGGCGCGGAATCTCCACCACCCTGGAGTCAGCAAGAAACTCACGCAGGTAACGGCGCAAGGCACCGGTTTCCGGCTGTTCCGGTGTGCCCAGGTTGACCAGCAAAACACCGATGGATTCCGCCTTGCCGTGAAAAAAATCCTTCTGGCGCTGATAACGGCTCATGAATACCCTGAAATCCTTGTTTGGGAGCAGCAAGGATAAACCCATGCCGAACCGAAATAAACCGCAACCGGAAACCTGTCAGCTTGACCCCTGCCGGTCCCCCGATTAGATTTAAGCCTTCCCCCGTTGCCCGGAGACCGCATGCTGCCCGACATTGCCAGACTGGATCGCCAGATCCGCCTTACCGCCCGCGAAGAAATTCTGTCGCGTTATCAGCAGGTTGACTTTTCCATCAAACAGGACGGCAGCCTGCTGACGGAAGCCGATCTGGCCACCAACCAGCGCCTGCAGCAGTTTCTGCAGCAGCAATGGCCCGACATCGCCTTCCTGAGCGAGGAAATGGAAGTCAGCCAGCAGGAGCAGCTGCTGCGTGATACCGACTGGCTCTGGTGCCTCGACCCGCTGGATGGCACCTCCAACTTTGCCGCCGGCCTGCCGCTCTTTGCCACCTCACTGGCCCTGATCAGCAAGGGTGAAGTGGTCATGGGGCTGAGTTATGACCCCATTCGCGATGAAATGTTCAGCGCCATACATGGCAAGGGCGCCTGGCTGAACGGACGACGCCTGCAATGCAGGGACAGCGGTTTTCCACTGGAAAACGCCGTGGCCCTCATCGACTTCAAACGGCTGCCACCGGACCTGCGCCAGCGCCTGAGCCATTCCCCGCCCTACGGCTCACAGCGCAATATCGGCAGCAGCGTGCTGGAATGGGCCTGGATGGCTGCCAACCGGGGACAGCTCTACCTGCACGGTGGCATGAAACTGTGGGACCTGGCCGCCGGAACCCTGATTCTGACGGAAGCCGGGGGCAAAGCCTGCACCCTGGATAATGAGCCGGTCTTCAGACCCCGAATGCAGCCCCGTTCGGTGGTGGCCTCACCGGATCTGCGTCTGTTTGATGCCTGGTACCGCTACCTGACACAGGCGGCAGACTGAGGCCCGGCAGAACCATCCATTTCAAAAGGTATTTTTTGCCTCCAGATAGGTTTCCGGCGGCTGATAATACTTGAAGAAGGTTCCCAGCGTTGTATCCTTACCGAAAATACGCGGCAGGTTCGGTCCGATGCCGATATAAAGGTGACGTTCCGGGGTGTCGTAATGCCCGGCGTCATAGGTGCGAAAGCCTCGGGTATAATACCCGGCCTGCAGCTCCAGGTATTCCAGCGGCGTCCCCCGAAGGCTTTCAAAGCCATCCCCCTTGATGGCCAGCAGATGTTTCATTCCGGAATAATCGGCAGCAGCATCGTATTTGCCGCTGAACCCCGGCGAAGGCCAGTACTCCACCCGCAGGTCAATGCGATCCCCCCATTCGGGATTCTCGGACAGAAACCAGGATGCCCCCACACCCACAACATCCGCAATCCAGTCTTCATGCGAAAAGCCATACTTGGAAGAGGTGGCATCCCCGATCTCGATCAGGGTCATGGCGGCAAGGGATGCCAGGGCCGCCTTGCGCTCCGGCTGCACCACGCCATTGCGCTTGAAGTCCCACAACATGCCTTCCGAGAGCAGGTAGGACATGTACAGATGCCCGAGCTTGTCCGCACCACCGGCATGGGTATCCTTGCCGAACCAGCCTTCGGATTTGAACTGTGGCGAATACTGGAACCAGTCCCACTTGCTGACGCCCCAGGCGGTAAAAGCGGCTGACGCTATCCCGAAGTCCCTTGCCACCACCTTGTCCTGCGGTGTCTGCAGCAGGCTGCAACCGCTCAACAACAATGCCAGCAATCCCCCGGAAAAACCCTTTTTTTTCATTTTTCAGTGTCCCCTGTAACAGAACGGTCATGAGGCTCAACTGCGACTGTAGCAGTTTGTTGCGGTCTGTGCTGCCCGGATGTGGTGCATGTGCCCGGAGGGAGAGGCTGAATCTGTCCCCGGCTTCAGGCTACAATGCGCCTTTTCATCAACTCCGACCACAACCATGAACATTCGCCAGCAACTTGACCAGAAAATCACCCAGGCCCTGCAGCAGGCCGGAGCCCCGGCTTCCAGCACTGCGATTGTCAAGGCATCCACGCGTCCCGAGTTCGGCGAATACCAGGCCAATGGCATCATGGCAGCAGCCAGGCAGCTGAAAATCAACCCACACGAACTGGCAGCCCGCGTGCTGGCGCAGCTGGAGCTGACCGACATGGCGGACAAAGTGGAAGTGGCCGGCCCCGGCTTTCTCAATATCCACCTCAGCAATGACTGGCTGGCAGCCCAGCTGACCCCACCAGCCCCCACGCCTCCGGCCCCGGCTCGGCAGCAGACCATCGTGATTGACTATTCCGCCCCCAATCTGGCCAAGGAAATGCATGTCGGGCACCTGCGCTCCACCATCATCGGTGATGCCATGGCACGGGTGCTGGAATACCTCGGTCAGCGGGTGATCCGCCAGAACCATGTCGGTGACTGGGGCACCCAGTTCGGCATGCTGCTGGCGTACATGGCTGACCTCAAGGCTCAGGGACTGGAAGTTTCCATGCAGCTCAGCGATCTGGAAAGCTTCTACCGCCAGGCCAAACAGCACTTTGATACCGACCCGGCATTTGCAGACCGTGCCCGTGCCCAGGTGGTGAAACTGCAGGGCGGGGATACGGAATGCCTGCAGCTGTGGCGGGAATTCATTGAAATCTCGCTCGCTCACTGCCAGACCCTGTATGACCGTCTGGGTGTGACCCTGACCCGGACCGATGTGATGCCGGAAAGCGCCTATAACGATGACCTGCCCGCCGTGGTGAGCGACCTGCAGCGACAGGGCCTGCTGGCCGAGAATCAGGGGGCCCAGTGTGCCTTCATGGACGAATTTCGCGCAAAGGATGGCAGCATCACGCCCTTTATCGTACAGAAATCCGACGGTGGCTACCTGTATGCCACCACCGACCTGGCGGCTGTGCGTTATCGTGCACGGCAACTGGCCGCTGACCGGGTACTGTATGTGGTCGACATGCGCCAGAGCCTGCATTTTCGCCAGCTGTTCACCCTGGCCCGCAAGGCCGGCTTTGCCGATGAGCGCCTGTCACTGGAGCACATGGCTTTCGGCACCATGCTGGGTGAGGATGGCAGGCCGTTCAAAACGCGGGCAGGGGGCGCGGTCAAGCTGGCCGAACTGCTGGATGAGGCCGAAGAACGCGCCCTGGCGCTGGTCAATGCCAAAAGCCCGGAACTGCCGGCAAGCGAGCGGCATGAAATTGCGCGCAGGATCGGTATCGGTGCGGTCAAATATGCAGACCTGTCCAAAAACCGCAACTCCGATTACGTGTTCAGCTGGGACAGCATGCTGAGCTTCGAGGGCAATACCGCCCCCTACCTGCAATATGCCTATGCACGCATCCGAAGTATTTTCCGCAGGGCACAGGACGATGGTGGTTCACGGCCTGCTGCAGGTGCCGCCATCCTGCTGCAGGAGCCGGCCGAACGGACGCTGGCAGTGAAACTGCTGCAGTTTGATGAAGTGATCGACAGCGTGGCCATCGACGGCCTGCCCAACCAGCTGTGCCTGTACCTGTATGAACTTGCCGGCAGCTTCATGCGTTTTTATGAAGCCTGTCCCATCCTGAAAGCAGGCGTCGATTCCGCAGCCCGCACCAGCCGCCTGCAACTGGCCGCCATCACGGCGGATACCCTGAAAACAGGATTGGGGCTGCTGGGTATCGAAGTGATGGAACGGATGTAGTGCGGGCTCTGCGCCCCGCCACCCGGCTACAATGCCTGCTTCTGTGCGGTATAATGCCAGACATGCCCCGTAGCGGCGCATGTCAGATGAAAATAACGTTCGCCACGGGCATTCACCTCGGCTACCAGATTGATCGGCAGCGTTCCCAGCACGGCATCCTCCGGCTGGGCAATTGCTCAAGCACCGGATAGAGCGGTCTGAAATGCTCGTTGCCACAACTCCTCTGTCATACCACCGGAAGGAATCCGGCAAATATCGGGAGCTGGCAGATCCAGCCGCTCCAACTCATGAGCAAGGCCTTGTGCATGGGACTGCTTCGCCTGTTCAGTCGCCAGAATCACAATGTTGTCCGCTGACAGAAAGGTAGCCAATGCGGCAGCAACATAACAAGTTTGGCACGTTACCCCGTCGTACTCATCAGTCGTCTCGGCATAGTTGCCTGTTCCCAGAAAACGGATCAATCGCATAGCACATTGCTCCTGTAAAGCAGGCTCACTCCTCCTGCCCCGACCGATACTCGACCATATCAGCATTTTCCACCCGCTGATAAATCTCCGGCACGGACAGTTCCACTCCGATGGACTCCAGCCTGACCGTATCACCCAGATAATAGTTCTCTGAGCGCCAGCCCTGACTGCGCCGCAATACCTCAACCTCCACAAAGTTCTGTTCGACCAGCATGTACTCCTGCAGGCTCGGCAGCGACAAGTACTCGGTACGTTTGCCACCTTTGTCCTGCTGGCGCGTGCTTTTTGAAAGCACCTCCACAATCAGCACCGGATTATTGATAAACTGCTGGTCCCCCTGCGCCGCTTCACACAACACCACAAGGTCAGGATAGCGAAATCGGGTTGCACTGGTTTTGACCAGGAGATCGGAAACAAACGCCTCACAGGTCGCGGATAAACGCACCGACAACGCGGCCAGCAGATTACGGGTAATGCGATTATGGTTGATACTCGCACCAGCCATGGCAAACACCTGCCCGTCAACATATTCATGCCTGACCCCGCTGGCCTGCTCCCCCTGCAGATAGTCTGAAATACTGAGAGGATTACGTTGTTTTGCTGCCGACATCAATTCCCAGTTTCTCCAGATGCCGAATGAAATCCACCGTCGTCAGGTCACGGGCATTGGTTGCATACATGGCTGATTTCTCGGAAAGAATTTCACGCAGTGTAGTCCACACACCATAGTTCTGCAAATACACCAACAGAAAAGGCAACCGGCTCACGGTAGAAATGGGTGATGTGCACCCTGTCCTGCGCCACGACCAAATAATGCTGCGGGGCATGGAGGCCTCCGTTGGCCATGAGGGCAGGGCCCCAACCATTATGTCACCGTCGACCAACCCTACCCCCGCAGCCGGTGAAACGTCAGCACCAGCACATCCCGCCAGGCCGGCCTGTCAGGATCGGCAGGCAGAATCGGAGTCACGCCATGATAGACCCGGTGATCATTCACCAGTAGCAGGTCGCCCGCCTCAGACAGGGTACAGCTTTCCAGTGGACGCATGGCATTGTCATAAACATGCGTCACCCCGCCGGCCACATTGTGCCGGTCCAGCAGCATGATCAGGATGTAATCGGCACCATCCTTATGGACACCTTCCGGGGTCGGACGCCCCTCCTGACCCGGTCTCGCCACCACCCGGAACTGATGGGCCTGAATCCGCCAGTCGGTTGCGGCATTGAGGCTGATCCTGCCGAAGCACCAGTGCAGGATTTCACCAAATACCGGATTCGAGACCGTGGTCGGCAGCCAGCCACGGAAATGGCGGTTGAAGCCCCCGTGCACGGCATTGTGGTAGCTGCTCTGGTAATGCGGCTCATGTGGCAGGCGACTCAGGCGTCCGTGTTTCCAGGTGAACACGGAATAACGGCGCAGGCGGTAACGCCCGCCATCACGCAGAAACGGGTCCGGCAACAGGCTGTTCCAGCTCGCCTGAAAACGCCTGAAGGCTTTACCCATGTGGCGGCTCAGCCGGTTCTGCAGGTCCGGATGCCTGTCACCGGCTGACAGCAGGTATCCGGGATGGCGTAAGGTGTTCACGGTTTCGGTATCAATCTCACCTAGGGTAACGGGTATTCAGGGCATTGTAATGCAGTGCAGCATGGCTTGCACGCAATCCCGGCAGCGCGGTATCTGCGGCATCATCCCCGCGTTGCTGTCACGAGCGCCCGCACCGGGGCAGGATAGCCCTCCTGCGTGCGCCCGGCATCAGCAGGGTCCAGAAAATCCGCCAGTGACTCAAAGCGCATCCAGGCCGTGGCACGCTGCTCGGCCACGGTGGTCCGGGCCACATCCACACAGCGGACATCCACAAAACCCAGCCGTCGCAACCACAGCAGCAACAGCGGAACCGAAGGGATGAACCAGACATTGCGCATCTTGCCGTAACGGCCCTCCGGCATCAGCAGGGTCCGCACATCCCCATCCACCACCAGCGTCTCCAGCACCAGCTGCCCGCCCTGACGCAGGGCTGCATGCAACTCCTGCAGATGGTACAGCGGGGAACGGCGATGATACAGCACCCCCATGGAAAACACGGTATCAAACCCCGTGCCCCCGAAGTCCGGCAGGTCCTCACTGCGCAGGGGCAGAAAATGGGTCGGAGCTTCGGGTGCATAGGTTTTGACAGCCTGAAACTGCATCAGGAACAACAGACTCGGATCAACACCGAGCACCAGCTGCGCCCCCGCTCCCAGCATACGCCACAGGTGATAACCGCTGCCGCAGCCCACATCCAGCACCAGCCGCCCGTCAAGATCATCCAGATGCGGTGCCACCCGTGCCCATTTCCAGTCGGAACGCCATTCGGTGTCAATGTGAATACCGAACAATTCAAACGGCCCCTTACGCCAGGGAATGAATACCTCCAGCAACTGCTGCAGGCGTGCACGGGTGGCATCATCGCAATCAGCGGCCTGCCCCAGCATCACCCGTGCAGCACTGAAGTCCCGTTTGGAGGGTACAAGGGGTGGCAGTGCCAGCAGCGTTTCCAGCCACATTTCACGTTTGCCATGCGGGGTATCAAAGCAGGTCCGGGTCAGCTGCTGCGGCAACTGTGCCAGCCAGCCATCCAGCCGGGTCTGGCCCAGATCGGCATACAGGGCGGCAAAACGCTGCTCCAGCAGCTGCCGGGCCTGAGGGATCCGGGGCAGCATCATTCCGCCTTGAGCGCCAGCAGCGAGAGGAAACTGAAACTCTGGAACCAGCACACCACCGGGGTGAAACCCGCCTGCTGCAGGCGCTCACGGTGTATCGCCAGCGTCTCGGGGATCATGACCTTTTCCAGTGCACTGCGCTTCTGGCTGATTTCCAGCTCGGAATACCCATTGGCACGCTTGAATTCCAGATACAGCTCATTGATGAGTGCCTGCTGCCCGGCATCGGCAAAGCAGGTCTTTTCCGACAGTACCAGCGCCCCACCCGGCAGCAGGGCGGCGTATACCCGGTTCAGCAGAGCCTGACGCTCGGGGGGCGGAATGAACTGCAGGGTGAAGTTCAGCACCATCAGGGAAGCCGGCATCAGGCTCAGGCGGGAAATATCGGCGCACTCCAGCGTGAAACTGCCCGGGGGCAGGTGGCGTGCAAAACGCAGGGCACAACGGTCGATCATGGCCTGTGAATTATCGACCCCGATCCAGCGCACACCCGGCTCCCGCACCTGGGAGGCCATGGACAGGGTGGCCGCCCCCAGCGAGCAGCCGAGGTCATAGACACGGGTCTGCGGCCTGACATAGCGCCGCGCCAGCACGCCCAGCTGGCTGATGATGGTCTCATAACCGGGAATGGAACGCCGTACCATGTCCGGAAACACGTCCGCCACAGCCGCATTGAAGGCGAAATCCACCACGGGCTGCGGATGGGCGAACAGGGCATCACGCGGGTTCCCGTTACGTTTGTCGGTGCTCATGCGCCAACCTGATGCGGCACCATGTCAGGACTGGACCTCGCCCGGCCAGACAAAGTCCACCGGCAGACGGCCCCACCGGCACAGCTCATTGGTCCGGCGTCCGGCGTCCGGCCCCATGTAAAACAGGTAAGGACCGACCACGGACGCCGGTTTCACCAGGGTATCGGGATTTTCACCGGGAAAATTCATCACTCGTGTACTGGTACGCACCGGGCCGGTATCAATCCGGTTCACACGCATGAAGTGGCGCTCACGGTCATACTCCTGTGCCAGGGTCTGGCAGAAACCATCCATCCCGGCCTTGGCCACCCCGAACGCCCCCTGCAGCGCCTTGCCACTGGCCTCGGCAGAAAAGACAATGGCCGGATCGGGGGCCGCCTCCAGCAGCGGCAGGCAGGCCCGCACCAGCATGAAGTTGGCATGCAGGTTGACATTGATCATCTTGAACCACAGGTCAACGCCATGCTGGCGCACCGACATGAAAGCCGCCAGCCAGGCCGCATTCAGCAGCACCCCGTCCAGGCGTCCGAGCTGATCCTGCAGGTTGGCAGCCATGGCCTCGTAGTCAGTGGCGGAAGCACCCTGCATGTCCAGCGGATAAATCGCAGCCTCGGGGGCACCCATGGCCTCGATTTCATCATAGACCTGCTCCATCAGGGCCACCTGCTTGTCCAGCAGCACCACCGTGGCCCCGAAGCGGGCATAGGCCAGTGCTGCGGCCCGGCCAATGCCCATGGCCGCCCCCGTCACCAGGATCACCCGGTCCTGCAGCAAACCCTCAGGGGGCACATAGGTCAGCAAAGGCTCGGTCATGACAAAACTCCAACGGCACTGGGTCAGAAAAGGTGTCAGAGTTTAGCGCGATTCAGGCCTGACTCAAAGCATCGGAACCTACCTGTAGCCTATTGCACCTGTAACGACCGGCAGCAGCCCTGCAGCATCTGATCATTGAACTGGCCCTCAACGCTGAACGCCATACGGGTCCGGGTCAGGGTGCTGTAGCAGGAGCGGTTGTAGGTCAGGGTCATACGCAGTTGGTTCCAGCGGTTTGCGCCCCGGATTTCGGTTTCCAGCGCCACATTTCGGTAATTGCCATGGGTCTGGCGCTTGTGGGTGATCGGCATGCCGGTCAGGTGATCACCGAGCCGGCCATTGATCCACTCCGGCAGCACTTCCACCTTCCAGTACGGTGACCGGCCACCACACTCCAGAATCCACATGCCCGGCTCCTTGTCCCTTTTGACGGCAACCGCATTCTGCGGCCCCTCCGGACGGGCCGGCACCGGAACAGGTGTCACGGGCATGTCGGCGGATGGTGCATCGGGCGCCGGGCGGCCTGCCGGCGGCGCTGACGCTTCCGGCTGCAGATAGGCCAGACTGACCCAGCCGACCTGCTGCTTCCAGCGCACCCGGACCCAGACGGTCCTGCCGACTTTCTGCTGCTCACCCAGCATGACCACGCCGGTGGCATTCGGCGGCAGTTCAGCCACCACGGTATTGGTGACACCGGCAGCCGCCCGCATGTTCAGGGTATCGGAACGGTCCACACCGATGACCCGGTAGGCAGCATGGGCCGGCAGGGCCAGCACCAGCAGCATGAACAGTAAACCGGCGGCAGTACGCAAGGGAAAAAGGCATTTCATAGCAAACCCCACTGATGACCATGGAAAAACACTCAGGGCTACAGTCTAGAAAAACCGGCTCCGGATTTCGAGCCTGAACCGGTGTGTTTTTGCTGCAACAGCCTGATTAATTGTTAACTTCCTGACGATCCGTAGCGGTTTGGGGTCCGGTGGCGGCATCATCGGCAGCAGCCGGCTCCGGATCATCCTGGTAATAATAGTCATAACGGTTCAGGGTATCGCGGGTGAACGCCCAAGCCTGACTGTAGGACAGCCCGCTGTCCTGCGGGATGATGATCTTCACGTACAGGTCGGTGCCGTACTGCTGCTTGAGCTGTTGCAGCTCACTTTCCAGCTCGGTGCGCCCGACATTACGGTAATTCTGCCGGCCAGGTTCCCGGATGCGGTAGCCACTGCGACTGTACATCACATCCACCACGGTTTTACCCTTGGCGGAACGGGTGGGCTTGAGCAGCTTCTGGTACTTGCGGTCCAGTGCGTCATACTCCCCCTCCAGACTTGCCAGGCGCTGCTGCCCGGCAGCATGCTGCTGTTGCAGCTGGTCCAGCAGCGCTTCACGGGTCCGGGCTTCATCCCGGGCCAGGGACAGGTCGGTTTCGGCCTGCTGCAGCCGGTCCTGCAGACTGGCATTTTCCTGCGCCAGCGTACTGCGCACCTGCTGCACCTGTGCCTGCAGGCGTGTGGTCTCGGCGTCCAGCTGTGCCTGCAGCCGGACCCGCTCCATCCGGGCCTGACGCCCGGCCTCCGTGACCCGCCCCAGCTCCTGACGGGTGGTTTCCAGCTGCTGACGGGCCTGCTCCAGTGCGCGCTGGCGGCTGTCACTTTCACTGCGCAGGCGTCCGGCTTCGTTTTGTGCCGCCAGCAGGACCCTGCCGGTTTCCTCCTGACGCGCACGGGCACGCAGCAGTTCCATTTCCAGACTGGAAGCCTGGCGCCGGAAATAATCCAGCTGCTCTTCCAGCGTGGCATTTTCCTTCAGGGTGAACTCGGCCAGCTGGCTGGCTTCCTCCTGTGCCACCAGACTGTTGCGCAGCTGGTCCAGCAGGCGGGTATTGGTCAGCACCACCGCCACCGTGACCAGCAGGAAGGTCATGACAATCACCATCATGATGTCGGTAAAGGACGGCCAGAAGCTTTCCTCGTCAATATCGCCTGCCATGTCAACGAAATCCGGCCTCACCGCAACACCTCCCGGCCCGGCTCCGTCCGGGCGGCAGGTGCTACCCCGCCGGCTGCCGGCGGCAGACGGAAACCTTCATGCAGCGCATCACGGATCGAGCGGATGTCGGCACCACTGCGTCCGATCTGGTGCTGCAGGTCATCCACGGCCAGCTGCAGACGCTCGCCGGCCTGCAGGAAGCGATCCTGCACCTGCGTCACCCTTTCCGCCGCCACCGTGAGCCGGGCGGCCAGCGTGGCGACATCGTGCATGAGGTTGGACTCCACACTGCGGAACTGCGGCAGGATGTAAAGTGACGTGCACTCCTCCAGCCCCGCCAGCAGCCGGATGCGCGCATCCTGCAGGCGCAGGTGAAAATAGGCGTACAGGGCATAACAGATGATCGCGGTCATGGTGGTACTGAGTGCCGTGGCCATACCGCCGATGATCACGGCCATGTGGTCCAGATGCTCCGGTGCCTCCAGCAGCCCGGCGGCCCCGACCAGTGCCACCGAGAGCGAGATGATGGTGCCGAACACCCCGGACAGGATCAGAATGTTGTGAATGAAACGCACCAGGGTGAAGCGGCTGCCCAGCCGGGCGGCAGCGGTCTGGGCCAGCATGCCCTGATCCACGGTCTCACCCCGCTCCCCCAGCCATTTCACCGCCTCATGACGGCGCATCAGCAGCGAATCAGGCAGACGGTAGGCCGGATTGGCCACTCCCTCACGTACCCGCTGGACAAAGCGATTGATCACCCGCTGCTCGGCAGCAAAGCTGAAAAACAGCCAGACGATACGCCCCAGCCCCAGCAGGAACAGCAGCAGGATGCCGCCATTCAGGATCAGCCCCAGCGACCCGCTCTGGGTTGATGCAAAAAAACGGGACACCGGCTCCCGAAAATACCAGAACAGGGCGGTCAGCCCCGACAACAGCACCAGCATCTGGACCATCACGCTGACGGCCTGGATTCTGACAGGTTTCACGTTTTGTCATCCTCGGTTTGCAATTCATCACTTCCGGCCCCGGATGCCGCATGCTCCCAGTTCAGTTCCGTCTGGATCGGCATCCGCGCCCCGGCTTCCAGCGGCCCCGGCTCCACCGGCTCGCGCCCGGATGAAATCCCGAGTTCCGCCAGCCGGCGTGCCCCTGGCATCACACTGCGCTCCAGGGAACCCAGCAGGCTGTTATAGGCGTCCACCCCGCCGCCGAGTGTCCGCCCCAGGCGCTCCACATGGCGTGTCAGCACCGCCAGACGCCGGTGCAGCTCCGTCCCCACATCACGAATGCGCTCAGCATTTTCACTCAGCACCGCCTGCTGCCAGCCGAACGCCACCGCCCGCAGCAAAGCCATCAGCGTGGCCGGCGTGGCCGGAATCACGCGCATTTCCAGCGCATCCTGCAACAGGGTT
>JAGRJD010000115.1 GCA_020442915.1 Thiothrix sp.
GCAGTGCCACCGGGGACAGAGCGGCGTCACTCACAACTGGATGGCGCGCAGCATCGTCTGTTGGTGGCTCAAACACCGTCGCAATAGCAACAGGCCCTGAATCCACTGCAAAAGCGGGAGAGGGCGGGTGGATTGTCATGGCTGAGTGGGATGCCGACAGCGAAAACATTGTGGCGATCAGGACTGCTCAGGCTGGCGTTGATGTGGAGCCTGATATTTTTTACCGACTGAAGGATGGGGTGTTCGTCATCGCGGAGACAGATGACACCGAGGAATAAGTTACAAAAGCCGGAACCGTGGATGTTTTCAAGGCAGATCACGGCCCGGCCCACCAAACGGGGCGCATTGCGCCCCAAGGAGATTCTATCATGGCCATTCAAATGGCGTCCGATTCGCGGCCTCTGCAGGCTGCCCGCACCTATCATGAGATCAGTTGCCTGCTCATGGACCAGAAAAATCAGCTGCGGGCGGCGTTGCTGGCCGCCGGGTATCAGCATATCCGGATTGAGGAGCGCCCGGATGGGCTGACTGAAATCCATGCCACCGGCCCGGCCACTGATGCCGGGCGGTGGGAGGTGGCGGCATGAACCCTGCTGAACAACCCACAAAACCGGCACCGGTTCACATCCCATGCCGGGAAGCCTTTCAAGTCCTGCTGGGCGTACTGGCCCTGCTGGCGGCGGCCTTTGCCTGCCTTAAAACCGGGCTGGTGTGGCAGGCCTTCGGCGGGGCGGGGGTGCTGGTCTTCGCCGGGCTGCACCTGCCGCTGTCGCTGTTCAGTGCCGCCTTCGCGCTCTGGATGGTGCACCGGCATCCTGCCCCCGCCCTGCTGGCCGTGGCCAGTGCCATCCTGAATGCGCTGCTGATCTGAGGAGGTTGCCATGTTTGAGAATGAAAACGCAAGCAGGCAGATAGCTGCCCTGTGTATTGCCGGAAACAGCGTTTACAAGACGCTGCCTGGTGTCGACGCTTACGACATGAAACGCGATGTGCGGACATTTGACGGCGGGATGCCGGTAGTGGCGCATCCGCCATGCCGTGCCTGGTCAGCATTCACGCGCCATCAGGCAAAGCCCGCGCCGGGTGAAGCCGAACTGGGCTTGTTGTGTGCCGACTGGCTGCGAAAAGAAGGCGGCGTGCTGGAGCATCCGGCCCATTCCCGGCTGTTTGATGCAGCCGGATTGCCGAAACCCGGTCAGCGTGACGGCGACCTGTGGACCCTGCCCGTTTGGCAAGCCTGGTGGGGGTACCCCATGCGCAAAGCGACCTGGCTGTGTTTCTGTCGGGTTAAACCGGACAGCATCAGCATCCCGTTCCGGCTGCACGACCAAGGGGCAGACTGGCGGCGCGAACAGCTGATGAGCAAGCATCAACGGGCGGCT
This sequence comes from Thiothrix sp., assembly GCA_020442915.1. Lineage (GTDB taxonomy): Bacteria > Pseudomonadota > Gammaproteobacteria > Thiotrichales > Thiotrichaceae > Thiolinea. Next base: position 1,383 of record JAGRJD010000115.1, read on the forward strand.
ACCACTGCATCATTTGCCGCCTGGCTGATTGCAGCTGCCCGCAACTCAGGAGTCCCGGAGGATTACCCACCGGTACAAGGAGGCCACCATGTTTGAGAATGAAACCGTCATGGCCAAACGCCATGACCTCATGGCCGGGCAGCTGGCCGAACACCGCCAGCAGCAGGCGCGCAGCAAACACCTGTTGACGCTGGCCATGTTCATCACCTTCCTGCTGTACCTGCTGTTCAACCTGCACCTGTACCTTGGGGATGCCCTGAGCTGGGCCAGCTATTTCAGCAGCTGGCAGTCCATCGCGGGCTTTCTGTTCGTGCTGGCCATTGCCGTGCTGCTGGCCGGGTTCCTGTCATGGGTCAAGCACCATGCTTACCTGCACTTCGGCCTGTACGGGTCGGTGCCGGTGGTGCTGTTCACCGTGATCGGCTTTGCGCTGTTTGCCGAGTTCTTTTCATCCTCTGCCAATCAGGATGCCAAGTCACAGGTGCTGCTGGGCAACAATGCCGCTTATCAGCAGACCCTGCAGGCACCCGCCACCATGGCCATCCCGGCCCCCATGGTCATGGATGGCGGGCTGACCGGTGAGATTGCCGCTGCCCGCCAGACACTGGCCCGCTGTGAGGAGAACGTGAAGCGTGGCAGGGAAAAGCACTGTGAAGGCGACCGGGCCAGACTGGAGGCGCTGGAAGCCGGTCAGCAGGCGCAGCTGCAGGCGCAGACACAGGCCGGCATTGCCGCCAGTCAGGCCCAGGCACAGGCCCACCTTGAGGCCCTGAAGCTCAATCATGCGCGGCAGGATCAACTGAAAGCGGATTCCTACAATCCGGTGATTGTGATGATGGCCAAGTTCATGGCCGGTTTCAGCGGGCAGGACTACGCCGGTCACATCAAAACGGCGGTGGTGCTGGTCATGCTGGTGGTGGCGGTGTCGTTTGAAATCCTGCACCACTTCCTGAGCCATGCCAAAGCCCGTGCCGATCAGGCGGTGATGGGGCTGGACCTTGAACTGGCCCGCATGGACGGGGAAGCCATCCGGTACCCGGCCCCGGCGGATGTGGC
>JAGRJD010000018.1 GCA_020442915.1 Thiothrix sp.
GGCATCATGGCTTGCCGTCTTGCCGGTTTCCGCCTGGATGCGTGCCTCCGCCACCTTGACCTGATGGGGGTTTTCATCTACATACTGAATGAACTTCTCCTGTTCACCGGGGAGGAATGTTGCTGGCCGACCACTGCGGGGTTTATCAAACAGCCCGACTATTCCCTGTGCTTCCCAGCCATGGACGGGTCACTGATCTTGTCCGTGCCCCCTGGCTTGTTGGCCTCATACCGGTACTCCAGCTGGAAACAGTGATGGCAATCACAGCATCGATACCGCTGGATGCCACTGCGGGCTTTTCCATGACGGTAGACTTGCTCACCTTTGCAGGAGGGACACTGAACCAGAATGCTTGCCATCAAGAACTTCACCGGAAAAAATGCTCATCCTACTTCAAGTGTGGATTCAACTCATCTAAAACACGATCCTTTATCGGACGTTACGGAACAGTAACTTGGAGCGGGTGAAGGGAATCGAACCCTCGTATGCAGCTTGGGAAGCTGCCGTTCTACCATTGAACTACACCCGCAGGTGCTAGAATACACAAGCCGGCCATTGTAATCTTCCAGCCCCACAACGACAAGATGCCCGCATGACAAATTTTGCCGAACGCGTACTGACATGGTACGACCAGCATGGCCGCAAACACCTGCCCTGGCAGCACAACCCGACGCCTTACCGGGTCTGGGTCTCTGAAATCATGCTGCAACAGACGCAGGTGGCTACCGTCATCCCCTATTACCAACGTTTCATGGCCAGTTTTCCGGACCTCCCCATGCTGGCCGCTGCCAGTACGGATCAGGTACTGAAACACTGGGAAGGATTGGGGTATTACAGTCGTGCCCGCAACCTGCACCGCTGCGCGCAGGTTATCCGTGATCAGTATCAGGGCCGTTTTCCCACCGACCGGGAAACGGTCATGAGCCTGCCCGGCATCGGACGCTCCACAGCCGGGGCCATGCTTTCGCTGGCGCTGGGGCAGAAACAGGCCATACTGGATGGTAATGTCAAGCGGGTACTGGCACGCTACCACGCCATTGACGGCTATCCGGGCCAGAGCGCAGTACAACAGCGCTTGTGGCAGTATGCCGAACAGCACCTGCCGGACCAGCGCAATGCAGCCTATACCCAGGCCATGATGGACCTTGGAGCCCTGCTGTGCACGCGCAGCAAGCCTGCCTGCCTGCTGTGCCCGTTGCGGGATGGCTGTCAGGCCGCCCGGCAGGGCAATCCGCACGACTACCCCGGGCGCAAACCAGCCAGAATCCTGCCCGAAAAAAGCCGCTTTGCTCTGGTGCTGCGTAATCCGGCAGGTGAGATTCTGCTGGAACAGCGCCCACCGACCGGTATCTGGGGCGGGCTGTGGAGCTTTCCCGAATTTCCGGACCGGCAGCAGGCACTGGCAGCACTGACGGCACAGCATCCCGTGGCCGACCTGCATGAGCTTCCTTTGCAGGTCCATCCCTTTTCCCACTACCGCCTGAAACTGCAGCCGTTGCTGGCGGATTTGGGCATGTCAGAGACAGGGATAATGGAAGCTGGCCGACAGCTCTGGTATAAAGCGGGCATCGAATTCGGTGGCGGCCTGTCCAGCGCCGCCCAGCAATTGTTGAAGCTATTGGAGAACCACTGATGACCCGCATGGTGAACTGCGTCATTCTCAAGCGTGAAGCCGAAGGGCTGGCACGCCCGACCTACCCCGGCGACCTTGGCAGGCGCATTTTTGAAAACGTCTCTCAGGAAGCCTGGCAGCAGTGGCTGCGCCAGCAGACCATTCTGATGAACGAATACCGCCTCAGCCCCATCAATCCCAAGGATCGCAAGTTTCTGGAGCAGGAAATGGAGAAGTTCTTTTTCGGCAGCGGAGCTTCAACCGTGGAAAATTTCAAGCCGGTCTGAATCCTGCATTCACGGCAACCAGCTATTTATGGAGCAGCCGATCACCGGTTTTCATACTGACGAAGAAAACGACTGGGTCGCCGAACTGGCGTGTGGACATTTTCAGCATGTCCGCCATCGCCCTCCCTGGTTCAATCGCCCCTGGGTTATCACGCCTGAAGGGCGCGCACGCATGCTGGGCCGGAAACTGGCCTGCCGCAAATGTGATGAAGGTGCCCCGCCGGATCAGCAGGCACTGCCCTGAAACGGGCATTAATTGCTGGCTGTCTGGGTCCGGTTACGCGGCGACTTCCAGACAATGGCCCCCAGCATCCAGTCCGCCATTTTTTCCGGTGCCGGAGCAACGCCATCCGTCGATGCAGCAGCCTCATCCACACCCGGCGGTTTTTCAAACAGGTATAGAATATTGTGTGCATGCGGTGCATAACACATGACCTTGCCCCGCCACTCTTCCATACCGGGCACACAGCGTTCGGTATGGTCATAGGAATAGATATCGGCAAAACGGGTACCGATCCGGTGCCCCAGACCGTTACCCACCTTGTTGTCATGCACGATGATGGAGAAGATGTTCTGCTCCCTGGCATCCGGGTTGATGCTTAACAGGGGTTCAACTTCCTGCTTCACCGTAATGACAGGATACTTCTCGTCCTCCGTGAAACGGGTCTCTTCAGTGACATTGAAGTCCTGAAACGCCTGCCCGATCCGGACCAGATTGAACGGCGTAGTGGCATTCAAGGGACCGACACCATCCACCGACAGCATCATCAATGGCCGGCTGGCCGCCTCAATGCCGAGATCAACCCCGCTACCTTCATTGCAGCCAGCCAGACCACAGCCAAGCCCTGCACTCATGGCCAACACGAATACCGGTCTCATACCCATAAGCCCTTACTCAATTCGTCCTCGTTATCGTACCACTTATCTATTCTTCGTGGTGGCATTTCCTGTGCCCGGCATTATAAGTATTTTTTGGGAAAAACATTATTTCATTCAATAAAATCAATCAATTAAAGCCGAAAATCGCCGCTTGTCGGTTTTTTATTGCCTGTTGCCGACCCCGTACAGCCCATTCAGGCCAGATGCATCTATATATTTGGTGAACGCAGGATGAACGTCATCCTGATGTTCTCCACTATGGATTCCATACACTTGGAATCCAGTTTTCCAATAGTAGAAATGCCCAACACACGCTTTTGCCGGAATAGAAAAAATCAGTTACACCTTACACCAACAGCGGACGCTCCCAAGCCAAAGGTATCAAGGCAAAAGCGCTTACAACACTCACCGCCGCATCATGCGGCGGGTTTTACTCGGCTCTGCTTTCCAGTATTGTTGGACCCAATGCACAGGATCATCAATCGTGAAATGAATCAGCCTGCCCCGGCTGCCGTCTGGCTGGTCGATGCCAGCATTTATGTGTTCCGGGCCTGGTTCGAGCGCTGCCCCCCACGTTATGACCGTCAGCATCACCCGGTCAATGCTGTACATGGCTTCCTGCGCTTTGTCTACCAGCTGCTGTCCACCGAAAAACCGACACATATCGCCTTTGCCTTTGATACCAGCCTGCAGGAGTCCGAACGTAAAAACCTGTATCCGGCCTATAAGGCCAACCGTGAGCCGGCTCCGGAAGCGCTGAAATACCAGTTCCAGCTCTGCCGTGATTTCATCAGTGCCCTGGGGCTGGTGCAGGCCAGCAGCACCCGCTACGAAGCCGATGACCTGATCGGCAGCTGGGCCAGCCAGCAGCACCAGTCCGGCCAGCGCCTCATGATCATCAGCGGCGACAAGGACCTGACCCAGCTGGTGCGGGAGCATGACCTGTGGTGGGACTACGGGCGCCGCAGGCCTTACAATGCCGGTACCATCAAGAGCGAACTCGGCGTCTGGCCACAACAGGTGGCTGACCAGCTTGCCCTGGCCGGCGACCGCAGCGACAACATTCCCGGCGTGCCGGGCGTGGGCATGAGCACTGCGGCAAAGCTGCTGAAACACTTCGGCACCTTGGAAAACCTGCTGGCCGACACCGATGCCATCGCCACCATGCAGATTCGCGGTGCCGTGCTGATCCGCGACCGGATACGGCAATACCGTGACACCATTCTGCTGGCCCGCCAGTTGACCGGTATTCGTGACCATCTCGACGACCTGCCTTGCAACCTGGCACGTGGTTCCAAAAATCCGGCCCGGCTTGAGCACCTGTGCCGGCAACTGAATCTGGAGCTGTCACAGTACCGGAACTGGATGCAGGTATGATCCGGCCCGTGCCGCTTCCGGTTTTCCCGTCCCGCTACCCCAAACAGGTACCCACATGCCAGGCTTGCCGGAACCACCAATGATCCTGATACTGATACTGTTCCTGCTGCTGTTCACCGGCAGGAGTCAGGCCGAAGAAACACACCTCAGCAATCGGGAAGACTCGATTCCGGAGCGCACCGGACAACTGCGTATCGCCACCTTCAATGCCTGGCTCAACCGTGAGGCTCCCGGCCAGTTGCGCCAGGACCTTGCCGGCACCGACCAGCCCCAGATCCGCAAGGTGGCGGAAATCATCCAGCGCGTACAGCCGGATATCCTGCTGCTGAACGAGTTTGACTATGTTGCAGACGGATCGGCCCTGCGCCTGCTGCAGGCCAATTACCTGACCCGCAGCCAGAACGGAGCCACCCCCATCCAGTTTCCCCACACCTTCATTGCCCCCAGCAATACCGGCCTGCCCAGTGGTTTTGACCTGGACCGGGATGGCAAGGCCAGCGACATCAATGGTGATGCGCTCGGCTTCGGGGCATTTCCCGGCCAGTACGGCATGGCACTGCTGTCACGCTTTCCCGTTGAAACCCGCAAGGTGCGCACATTCCAGACCTTCCTGTGGAAAGACATGCCAGGTGCCCTGCTACCGCTGGACCCGGACAGTGGCAAATCCTGGTACCGCCCGGAAGAGCTGGCCATTTTCCGGCTTTCGTCCAAAAGTCATTGGGACCTACCGCTGCAGATTGCCGGCAGAACCCTGCATGTGCTGGCCAGCCACCCGACCCCACCGGTATTTGATGGCCCCGAAGACCGCAACGGGCGGCGCAATCATGATGAAATCCGCTTCTGGCACGACTACATCAATCCGGATCAGGCGGGTTACATTTATGATGACCACAAGCTCAGGGGCGGGCTGCCGGCGCAGCAGCCGTTCGTGATTCTGGGCGACATGAACGCCTCGCCGCATGAGGGTGATGCTACCGGCAATCCCATGGGCAAACTGCTGCAGAATGACCGGATTCAGGGCCGCTTCACCCCGGAAAGCGAAGGGGCTCGCCAGTACAGCCCCGGCAATCCGTATGGCCCGAGCCAGACTGCCAGCTGGCGCCTGCGGGCTGATTATGTACTGCCCTCACGCACCGGGCTGCGCATTGAGGCCGGGGCGGTGGTCTGGCCGGCCAGTGACGATCCGCTTTATCACCTGGTCGGCCCGGAACTGAAAAGCTCGGACCACCGTCTGGTGTGGCTGGACCTGAGCTTTGAAAAGTGATCCGGCAGGCAGCACTCATCCCGCCGGTACTCAACCACCCTCACGCTGCTGCGCACTTTCATAGGCATCCAGTGCTTCCAGCCAGTCTGTTTCCACCTGCTCCAGCTGGGTATCCAACCGGCTTTTATCCCGCAGCAGCGGCCTGAGCCTGTCCTTGCCGGCCTCGGCATACAGTGCCGGATCGGCCAGCTGCTGTTCCAGTTGTTCCCGCCTGCGGTTGAGGTGCTCCAGGTCGCGTTCCAGCCGGTCCGCCTTCTGTTTCAGGGGCTGCAGCTGCCGGCGTTTTTCCGCTGCCTCCCGACGCTGGTCCCGGCGCCCGGCAGCGCTGTGCTCAGGGGTCGGTGCAGCACTTTCTCCCTTGCCGGCCTCCGCTTCACGCCGGAAACGGTTCTGCAGCCACAGCGCATAATCTTCCAGATCACCGTCAAAGGGCTGCACCCGGCCCGCATCCACCAGCAGCAGCTGATCAGTCACGGTCTTGAGCAGGTGACGATCATGCGAGACGATCACCATGGCCCCGGAAAAAGTCTGCAGGGCCATGCTCAACGCCAGCCGCATGTCCAGGTCCAGGTGGTTGGTGGGCTCATCCAGCAACAGCAGATTGGGACGCTGGTAGATCAGCAGGGCCAGGGCCAGCCGTGCCTTCTCCCCCCCGGAAAACGGGGCGACCGCTTCATCCACACGCTCGCCATGGAAAGCGAATCCACCCAAAAAATTGCGCAAATCCTGTTCGCGCGCCGGTTTGTCCAGGGCCCGCAGGTGCTGCAGTGGCGTATGTTCAGGGTTCAGCTGCTCCAGCTGATGCTGGGCAAAATAGCCGGTTTTCAGGTCCTGTGCCTGCCAGTACTCCCCTGCCTGTGCCGGCAGCTGTCCGGCCAGAAACTTGATCAGGGTGGACTTGCCGGCACCGTTCGGACCGATCAGGCCGATGCGCTCACCGGGGAGAATCTGCAGCCGCACTCCGGCAATAATGGCCCGCTCCCCATAGCCGACACTGACAGCACTCATGTTCAGCAGCCGCTCCGGCAGTTTTTCCGGGTCGTAGAAGCGGAAACTGAAGGGCGAATCCACATGTGCCGGGGCAATCAGTTCCATGCGTTCCAGCGCCTTGAGCCGGCTCTGGGCCTGCCGGGCCTTGGTGGCCTGTGCCCGGAAGCGGTCGATGTACTGCTGCATGTGCTCGCGCTCACGCTTCTGCTTCTCGTAGGCCGACTGCTGCTGAGCCAGTTTTTCAGCCCGGACCCGCTCAAAAGCCGAATAATTCCCGCTGTAAAGGGTCAGGTGGCCCTGCTCGATATGGGCAACATGGGTACAGATGGCATCCAGAAACTCGCGGTCATGCGAAATCAGGATCAGGGTGCCACGATACCCCCTGAGCCAGTCCTGCAGCCAGATCACCGCGTCCAGATCGAGGTGGTTGGTGGGTTCGTCCAGCAACAGCAGGTCAGAACGGCACATCAGCGCCTGGGCCAGATTCAGGCGCATGCGCCAGCCGCCGGAAAAGCTGCTGACCGGACGGCTGATGGCTTCAGACCGGAATCCCAGTCCGTGCAGCAGGGTCGCAGCCCGGCTTTCTGCTGTATAACCGTCAATGGCATCCAGGCGTGCATGCAATTCACCCAGCCGGGCACCTTCAGCCCCGGCAATCTGTGCCTGTAACCGGATGTACTCTTCATCGCCGAGCAGGGCATATTCCAGCGCCGTCTGTTCACTGGCAGGCGTTTCCTGCTGCACATGCGCCAGCACCCAGCCCGGTGGCCGGCTGAAACTGCCCTGATCTGGCGACAGCTCACCCCGGATCAGGGCGAACAGGCTGGATTTGCCCACCCCGTTTGCGCCCGTCAGGCCAACCTTCTGGCCGGGATGGATGCTGAGGGAGACAGATTCGAGCAGGGGCCTGATGCCACGCCGCAGGGACAGATCAGAAAAAACCAGCATGATACGGACGGGTTAAAGCAGAAAACCGGCATTTAACCCCAGCAACCGCTAAAGGGCAAGCAGGTTTTTGGCAACGCCTCCCGCGCTTCATGAACATTTTGTGGCTTTCATGCGACTGACTGTCAGCCCTTCACAACAGACTTCAGACACCAGAAAAACAGCCCGTTGAGATTATGAACATGTCATCCAAATACAAAATCGTTCTGCCAATGTTTTTTGTTCTGCTGACCAGCACCGCCTCCAGCCGGGCCGAAACCGGCGACAATGACCCTCAGGTTCACAGCGTACGTCATTTTCCGGTTATTGTCCGCAATGAAACCATTGCTGCGGGTCTGTGCAAGATTCATTTTGACAATGGCAAGACGCTGGAAGTGCGCTGCAACAACCAGCCGGGCCGCCCCGGTCCGGGTCAGACCCGTGCTACGCTTTAAGGCAGCGCAGCGCCACTCCGTCGTTCAGGGGAAAGAACCGGATTCGGCTTTTCCCAGTTTTCCCAGCCATTGCGCAGCCCCCTGCCCGGCCCGGTATCCGCTTGCCATGCACGCAGTGAGCAGGTAGCCGCCGGTCGGCGCCTCCCAGTCCAGCATTTCCCCGGCACAAAACACCCCCGGCAGGCGCTTTAACATCAGGTTTTCATCCAGCTCTGCCAGAGCCACACCACCGGCCACGCTGATGGCCTCATCCAGCGCTGTCGTTCCCGTCACCGTGACTGGCAGCGCCTTCAGCATTTGCGCCAGCTGTTCCGGGCCACGCGCTGTCCCGGACCCCAGCACTTCAAAGACCAGCGCCACCTTGGCAGCATCCAGCTTCAGCCGGCTTTTCAGCCAGTTTCCAAGGCTGCGCCGGGTGGAACGCGCCTGCAGCAAAACCCGCAGCCGCTCCGGGGCCTGATGCGGGCACAGGTCCAGGTAAAAAGTGGCACTGCCATGCGTCATGATGCAATCGCGCAGGCGGGCGGAAAACGCATAGATCAGGCTGCCTTCCACCCCGCCCGCTGTCAGGATCAGCTCGCCCATTCGCCGCTCGCGCTGACCGCTCTGGTCCGTAAAATCCAGCACCACCGACTTCAACGGGCTACCGGCAAAACGGTTTCGCAGATGCACACTCCAAGGACACAGAAAACCACAATTGCTGGGCAGCCAAGGCTGCATACGTACACCCCGCGCCGCCAGCAGGTGGCTCCAGCTTCCGTCACTGCCGAATTTCTTCCAGCTGGCGCCACCCAGCGCCAGCACCAGCCCCCGGTAAGGCACAGCGGTCCCATCGCCGGCTGTCGACCCCTGAAACAGCAGGCAACCGGCATCATCCCAACCCAGCCAACGCTGCCGGACATGAATCTGCAGCCCCTGCCGGCGCAAGCGGTTGAGCCAGGCCCTTAACAGCGGAGCCGCCTTCATTTCCTGCGGGAACACCCGGCCCGAAGAACCGACAAAGGTTTCAATACCCAGTCCAGTACACCACTCCCGCAACCGGGCAGGACCAAACAGCGCCAGCAACGGACGCAGCACGTTTTCCGCCTCCTGGAAACGCTGGCAGAATGCGTCAAAATCTTCCGAATGGGTAATGTTCAACCCGCCAATACCCGCCAGCAGCAACTTGCGTCCCACCGAGGGCATGGCATCAAACAGCGCAACCCGAAACCCGGCCTCCAGCAACTGTTCGGCAGCCATCAACCCGGCAGGTCCCCCGCCAATCACCACCACACTGGCACTGTACACCCCCTGCAACCCATCCCGACCGGCTCCCTGCATCTTTCCATTAATCCCGACTTGTCTGAATTCCGCATGGTAGCACCAACCGGCCATGACAAGGCTGTGGTAACATCAATCCCGGATGCATCAGTGAGGAAAGTTCCATGAGTCAGACCTACAGACTTGTCATGCGCGATAAAATCAACAACCTGCGTGAGCAGGGGCGGGTTCCTCCCACCGCAGAGGATGTACAGACCTTCGAACAGGCACTGCAACAGGGTAAAGCTCCTGCACAGCCCGGCCCGACAGCCTCCGGGCAGGCCGCTGCCAACAATCACCGCTCAGGCAGCCGGAACAGCGGAAACTGAAAGCCCCCTGCCGGTCGAAACGGATGAACGGACTATTGGCCAGCCACCAGCCTTGATGGCATGATGCAGCTGAATCCATCAGGAGGCAGTATGGCCAGCTACAACATCGGCATTGATACCGGCGGTACCTATACGGATGCCGTGATCGTCAACCCCCGGACCCATGCCGTACTGGCTGCGGCCAAGGCACTGACCACACGTGGCAATCTGGCCCTGGGCGTGACGGAAGCCCTGGAGCAGGTACTGGAAGCCACCGCCGGTCAGCTGCAGCGGGATGAAATCACCCTGGTTTCGCTCTCCACCACCCTGGCGACCAATGCCCTGGTGGAGGGCAAAGGGGCCGGTATTGCAGTTGTTCTGATCGGTTTTGATGACCCGATGCTGGAGCGCACCGAACTGGCCGCTGCGCTGCCTGATGCCCGCATCATTCGTATCCGGGGTGGACACCGTTACGATGGCAGCGAGCAGGAAGTGCTGGATGAAACCGCCCTGCGCACCGCGCTGGAACAGCCTGCCAATCAGGCCGAAGCCTATGCCGTGGCCGGCCTGTACTCGGTACGCAATGCCGATCATGAGCGCCGGGCACAGGCCCTGATCCGGGAGCTGCGGGGCTGTCCCGTGACGGCCTCCCATGAGCTGTCGGAAGCGCTGAACGGGCCACGCCGGGCGCTGACGGCAGCCTTCAATGCCCGTATCATCGGCCTGATTGTCAGCCTGACGGCGGCGGTGCGCACTGTGCTGCAGGAGCGCAGCATCCATGCCCCGCTGATGATCGTCAAGGGTGACGGTTCCATCGCCAGTGCGGCTACGGTTGTGGAGCGCCCGATCGAGACCATTCTGTCCGGTCCGGCAGCCAGCGTGATCGGAGCCGGTTTTCTGTCCGGTCTGCGCGACTTCCTGATTGCCGACATTGGTGGCACCACCACGGATGTGGCCATCGTCAAAAACGGCTGGCCGGACCTGAACGAAAAGGGGGCCATGATCGGTACGCATCGCACCATGGTGCGCGCCATCGACATCCAGACCATCGGCCTCGGCGGTGACAGCACGGTGGACATTGATCACCAGGGCCGTATCCGGCTCAAACCGGAGCGTGTGGTCCCGGCTGCCATGATCGGTGCACGCTGGCCTTCGGTGCAGCAGGCCCTGCAAACAACCATGCATGCCGGCATGGGACTGGGTATCGGTACCCTGTTTCTGTTCCGCCCGCAGGGAACGGCTGACCGCCCCCTGCCCGCCGACCTCACGGCTGCCGACCGCGGTTTTCTGGCAAATGTGGGCGAGGAACCCATCCCCTGGAGCCGGATCGTGAACTCGGTTTCGGCCCGCTACCGGGTCATGCGCCTGGTGAACCGGGGCATCCTGCAACTGGCCGGCTTCACTCCGAGTGATGCTGCCCATGTACTCGGGCACCAGTCGCAGTGGTCACGCCCGGTCGCCCTGCTGGTCTGTGCCATGATCGGGCGTTCCCACGGCAGAATCAGCTTCGATGACCAGAAGCTGGAAGCGGAATGCCGTCTCTTTGCCCAGACCGTGTTTGACGCCATGGTCACGCAAAGCACGCAGGTGATGCTGGAGCGGCTGGCAGGTACCCGTTTTGCGGTTGATGACCCGCTGGTCAGCACGATCACCCAGGGCGGCAACCGGCATAACGACCTGCTGATCTGCCTGAGACCTGCCATTCCGCTGGTGGCCGTCGGTGGCCCGGCACCGGTGTTCTATCCCGAAGTGGGCCGGCGGCTGGGCACTGAAACCGTGATCCCGCCCCACAGTGCCGTCGCCAATGCCATCGGTGCCGCCATCGGCATGATCCGGGTTCAGGCCCAGGTGGAAATCACCCGTGCGGAAGGGGATGGCTACCACCTGCATGGCGCTGGAGCGGTGATTTTTATACCTGAAGCGGTGACGGCACTGGCACAGGCAGAGGCACTGGCCCGTGAACTGGCCCGGCAACGGACCACCGTCATGGGGGGTGAGGTACAGGAAATAACAGTGGCCCTGGAGCGTCTGGACATTCCGGGCCGGGAGGATGACCGTGGCCTGATTTCCGCCACCCTGACCGCAGACTGCCTGAGCCGGCCCGTCACTCTCACGCCAGCGTCGGCCCAGACAAACGTCAGTGGCTGATCAGGCCAGCTGCTCCTGCAGGAATGCCGTGGTGCGCTCCCAGGCCAGTTCGGCATTGGCCTCGTCATAACGGGCACCGGTCGGGTTGGCAAAGGCATGATCGGCATCATACCAGTAGACGGTCAGGCGGTCTTTCTTGCCGGCGGCTTCCATTTCCCCTTCAAAGGCGGAGACCATGGCTTCATTGATACTCTTGTCCAGTTTGCCGAAATGCCCCAGCACCGGCCCCTGCAGTTTTTTGAGGTCATCGGCGCTGCGGGCCACATTGCCGTAGTAAATCACGGTGGCCTCAACCGGTGTGGCAATGGCGGTGCTGAGGGACCAGCCGCCGCCGAAACACCAGCCCAGCGTGGCCACCTTGCCACTGGAGCGCTCATGCCTGCGCAGGTAATCCACCCAGCCCACCATGGTCCGGGTGGCAACGTCCGGGTCGGTGGCCGTCATCAGTGCCTTGGCACCTTCCGGCTCGGTGGCCGACTTGCCGTCATAAAGGTCGACAGCCAGCGCCATATAGCCCCTGTTGGCCAGCTCGGCAGCCACGGCCTTGATCTGGTCATTCAGGCCCCACCATTCATGGATCAGGATCACGGCAGGAGCCTTGTCAGCTTCAGGCAGGGCCAGTGCTGCCGATACCTGCTGCCCGCCCTCCAGCTCGATGGATACGTCCTGCAGGGTATCAGCCGCTGCACGGGCCAGTTCCGGGAAAGCCAGTACCGATGCCAGCGGCAGGCTCATGAGCCCCTGCAGAAACAGGCGGCGATGTTCGGGGTTAACGGTGATGGCAGGCAGATCGGTCCGCCGGCCACATCCATTCAGATCACACATAACAGATACTCCTTCAACAGCAAAGCCAGACAACAAAAGTGCCCTCAGGCCGGAACATTCCACTCGCCCGACGTGCCACCGGACTTGTGCACCAGACGGGTATTTCCGATTACCATGCCACGATCCACGGCTTTGCACATGTCATAAACGGTCAGCAGGCTGACCTGCACCGCAGCAAGGGCTTCCATTTCCACGCCGGTCTGTCCCCGTGTTTCCACCGTGGCACGACAGTATACGTGCGGCACCGGGCCGTCACGGGCTTCGAGTCCAATATCGATCCGGGTCAAAGCCAGAGGATGGCACAAGGGAATGAAGTCCGCCGTTTTCTTCGCAGCCATGATGCCGGCAATACGGGCAATACCCAGCACATCACCTTTCCGGTGATCACCCTGACGGATTTTCTTCAGGGTCTCCGGCTGCATTTCAATCCGGCCCTCGGCCACGGCACGGCGCAGGGTGACCGCCTTGGCCCCCACATCGACCATGTGGGCTTCGCCATCGGGATTAAAATGTGTCAGTTCACTCATGTTTCAGGCCGGGTTTTTCGTCAGAAACTCAAAATCGGGGTTCAGGCAGCCGCACAGGCAGACACCCATGAAAAAGCCCCTGTCGAGGGGGCTTTTTCAGCATCAGCAGCGGGGCTAGTTGGTGACCACTTCCTTGGACGATGGCGTGCTGCTGTCGCCACGGTTCAGGACCAGATCCATGCCCTTGAGGATATTGAGGGCTTCATACAACTGGTAGTCCTCCTCGGCCAGCGTCCTGTCCTTGGCCTCCCCTTTCCTGATGTCCTCAATTTTCATCTCTTCCAGGTTCTGGGACTCATCATCCCTAGTCGGATTGCTCAGGTGCTTGCTGAAATCGGCTTCGGACAGGGGGGCAATTTCATCACCCTGGTCTTCGCCGCTGAGCTTGAGCTGGCGGATATCGATGTCGGGTTTGATACCCTCAGCCTGGATGGAGCGCCCGTTGGGAGTGAAATAGCGTGCCGTGGTCAGCTTGAGTGCTGTCTTTTCATCCAGCGGCAGTACGGTCTGTACCGATCCCTTGCCGAAAGTCTTCTGGCCCACAATCAGGGCACGTTTGTGATCCTGCAGGGCACCGGACACGATTTCAGAAGCCGATGCCGAACCCTGATTAACCAGTACCACCATAGGCGCCCCGGCCAGCTCATCCCCGGCACGGGCATTGTATTCCATCTCGGCATCCTGGACCCGGCCCTCGGTGTAGACGATCTTGCCACTGTCCAGAAAGGCATCCGATACACCTACCGCAGCATTCAGCACGCCGCCGGGGTTATTGCGCAGGTCCAGTACCAGACCACGCAGATTGCCCTTGTTCTCCTTCTTGAGCGTATCCAGCGCTTCAATCAGGGACTCGGTGGTCTTGGACTGGAAGCTGGAAATGCGCACATAGCCATAACCCGGCTCCAGCAGGCGGTTCTTGACGCTTTTAACCTTGATAATATCGCGCTCAATGCTGACCTTGAACGGCTTGTCCTGGCCTTCACGCACCACCAGCAGCTCAATGCTGGTCTTGGGCTTGCCGCGCATGACCTTGACCGCATCATTCAGGGTCATGCCCTTGACCGGTTTGTCATCCAGCCGGATGATCAGATCCCCGGCCTGCAGTCCGGCACGCTGGGCGGGCGTATCATCAATCGGCGAAATGACCTTGACAAAACCGTCCTCCATGCCGACCTCAATCCCGAGTCCGCCGAACTCGCCACTGGTTCCGACCTGCAGCTCCTTGAAGGCTTCTTCATCCAGGTAGTCCGAATGAGGGTCCAGGCCGTTGAGCATGCCACGGATGGCATTGGTCATCATCTCCTTGCTGTCGGGCGACTCGACATAATCCTGCTTGACGCGGGTATAAACCTCGGTAAATTTCTGCAGCTGCTCCAGGGGCAGACCGTCGACCTCCTGCTTGAAAGCAAAGACATTGAGGCTGATGCTGGTTGTGACACCAATCAATGCCCCGGCAAATACCCCGACTAAAAGACGCTGGTTTGAGTGCATAAGTTCGATTCTCCAGGCAACGACTGCCATTCATTTATTACTTTATATTGTTTCCACTGGCACGGATGCAAGCTCTGAATCCAGAAAATGATCGTTGAGTGTAACATCATCGCAGCCAGCGGGTAGGGTTTTCAGGGCTGTTTTTACGTCTGATCTCAAAATACAGGGCATCCCGGTCACGCCCGCCGGAGTTGCCGACGGCGGCAATGACCTCATTGGCACCGACCACCTGTCCCTCACGCTTGAAAACAGCACGATTGTAACCGTACAGGCTGATGTAGTTTCTGTCATGCTCCAGGATGATCAGGTGTCCGTAGCCTTCCATGAATTTGGAAAAAATCACTTTGCCACGCGCAACAGCACGCACCTTGGCCCCGCCCGGTGCCGCGATCACAATGCCGCGCCAGAGCTGCTTTTCATTCCGGCGCGAACCAAAACCATGAATCAGCCGGCCTTGCACCGGCCATGCCAGTTTGCCTTTCAGGGTTGAAAACGGCTTGTCGGGTGAAAACCCTGCCGGTACGGGCCGTCCGGCAGGTGCCGGTACCGGTTTCGGTGTGGGCGCAGCTTTCGGCGCAGGGGCGGCGGTCCTGTTTGCCGCCAGCGCCTGAGCTTCACGGGCCTTGCGTTCAGCCGCCGCCTCGCGGGCCTTGCGCGCTGCCGCTTCACGGGCCAGCCGCTTACGCTCCTCTTCCTGCTGCAGGGCTTCAATCCGGCGCTGCAGCTCGGCCTCTTCCCGGACCAGCCTGTCAAGCCGGGACTGCTGGCCACTGATGTCCGTCTCCAGCTCCCGCAGGGCATCAGCCCGTGTCTGCAGTTTGGACTCCGTTTCCGCCTTCTGGGCCTTGAGCTCGGTCCGCAGCCCCTGAAGCTTTTGCTCTTCCGCCAGTTTGGCCGCCGTGACGTCCCTGACTTCCGCCAGGGTCTTGTGAATGGCCTTGATCCGGCGGGTACGGTAACGGTTCATGTACTCGAAATAACGCAGGTTGCGGCTGATGTCGGAAGGATTGTCTTCCTGCAGCAGCAGACGCAGGTGGGACTGCTCGCCAGCGGTGTACATGGCCTCCAGCTGCTGTGCCAGTGCCTTGCGCTGCTGGGTCAGGCTCACATCCAGGTCCACCTTCCGGCGGCTGGCCTCCTGCACCCGCGCCAGGGCTTTTTCAATGGCCTGCTCGGTCTGGTACTGCTGTTTCGAGATGTCCCCCAGCTCTTTTTCCAGCTGGGATACCAAGGTGTTCAGATAGGTGGCATCGCGCTTTTTTCTGTCCAGCTGACTGGACACACGCCCGATTTCGCGTTTAACTTCAACCTGCTTCTGCGCATCCGTCGCAGAAACCCGGCCACTGATAGCGAGGATTGAAACCGACACCAGGCCAGCCAGAACAAATGTTTTTCTTGTCGTATCGAATCCATGTTTCACGGGTCATATCCGGTTCGCACTGAACCAAGCCGGTCACTGCACGGTTGTCAAGGCAATGACAAGGGTAAACTAAGGTATATAATAGTATAGCGGTATGCTAATATACTGATACTCTACAAGTCAGCGTAGAGAGCATCATAAAGCAAGTCAGAAGTTTGGCAAGGTATTCCACAAAAACACGAGGCAAGCGCAATGGCAATGATGAATGCAGATTTCGATTCCATGCTGGCCAGGGATGAGGACATTGACCGTGCCTCCCGCTCCCTGAAGGCCATCTCCCATCCCCTGCGCCTGAAAATCCTGTGCGTACTGGGGAACAAGGAGGTCAATGTGCAGGACATTGTTGACTCGGTGGGCACGTCCCAGAGCAATATTTCCCAGCATCTGGCCATCCTGCGTGACAAGGGTATCCTGATTTCACGCAAGGACGCCAACAAGGTCTTCTACCGGGTCGGAGACCATCGCACCCTGCGCCTGATCAGCATGATGCAGGAGGTTTTCTGCCCCTCGCACTGAAACACCCAAACAAGATTTTGCATACCTGATGGCACATCGGGGGTTTACGCCCCGTGTCAGTCCATATATCTTTAGCTCCATTTTCCGGAGAGCGTCACGGTGAACGAATACATGGTCTTTGCCCAGAACCATCTGCTGCTGGTTATGGGTTTCATTGCGGTACTGGGTCTGATTATCTATATTGAATTCAATAACCTGACCCGCAAATACAAGCAGGTGGGCACCAGTGCAGCCGTCCAGCTGATGAACCGTGACGGCACCCAGGTGCTGGATGTGCGCGACGACAACGAAATTCGTAATGGCCGCATCCAGGGAGCCCGGCATGTCCCCCTGGGGCAGCTGGAAAAACGCCTGCCCGAACTGTCCGCCTACAAGGACAAACCGTTTCTGGTTTATTGCGCCTCCGGCAACCGGTCCGGCACAGCCTGCAGAACCCTCACCCGGCATGGCTTCACCGAAGTCTACAACCTCGCCGGCGGCATGGGTGCCTGGGAATCGGACAACCTGCCACTCGTCAGACGCTGAGTACCACAGGTACCCGGTCATGAGCACTCCCAGGGTTGTCATGTACAGCACCCGCTTCTGCCCCTACTGCATGCGGGCACGCAGCCTGCTGAAGCGCAGGGGTGTGAAGTATGAGGAGGTCGGGGTGGGCTGGAATGAAGCCCTGTGGGCAGAGATGCGCCGGCTCAGCGGTCGTGATACAGTGCCACAGATTTTCATTGATGGTCAGCCTGTCGGCGGCTATGACGACCTTGCTGCCCTGGAGCAGTCCGGGGAACTGGACCAACTGTTAGGGAGATTATGATCATGCATATTGTATGCCCACACTGCCACAAAACCAACCGGGTCCCCGAGGAACGTCTGGGCAGTGATCCCCAGTGTGGGGCCTGCCGCCAGCCCCTGTTCGACCATCATCCGGTTGAACTGACGTTCGCCCAGCTGCAGCAGCACCTGCAGAAAAGCGAACTGCCGCTGCTGGTGGACTTCTGGGCTCCTTGGTGCGGCCCCTGCCGCATGATGGCTCCGGCTTTCGCCGAAGCGGCTGCACGGCTGGAGCCCCGGCTGCGGCTGGCCAAGGTCAACACCGAGGATGAGCAGCAGGCCGGCATGGTATTCGGTATCCGCAGCATTCCGACCATGGCCCTGTTCCAGGGAGGACAGGAACTGGCCCGGGTTTCCGGTGCCATGAGCACAACCCAGATTGAAAGCTGGGTCAGCCAGAATCTGGCCTGAGCCATCGCCGTGGCGCAGGCACAGAACCAGCGGGAACGGGTACAGTCCGGATACCGACAACCATCAGCAGTGACCGAAAACCGGTAAAATTTCATTAATTTCAAAGGAGCAGACTCCAGTCATGAGCGACGACAACCAGCCACAGACCGCCGCCGGCCAGGAACAGGCCCCCCCGGAGAGCCAGTTCATCATCCAGCGCATCTACCTCAAGGATGTTTCCTTTGAGGCCCCGAACTCACCGGAGGTATTCACGCGCGAGTGGGCACCCGAAACCGACCTGGACCTGAACACTGCGGTCAACGTATTGCAGAACAACAATTATGAAGTCGAGCTGGCCCTGACCATTACCGTCAAGAGCAAGGACAAAACGGCCTTTCTGGTGGAAGTCAAGCAGGCCGGCGTATTCTTCATCACCGGCTATGCCCAGGAACAGCTCAATCACCTGCTGGCAGCCTACTGCCCGAACACCCTGTTCCCGTATGCACGCGAGGTTATCGCCGGTCTGGTATCCAAGGGCAGTTTCCCGGAAATGCACCTGTCACCGATCAACTTCGACTCCCTGTACGCCAAACGCCTGCAGGAAGCCGCCCAGCAGGCTCCGGAACAGGCCCCGCCACAGGCGACCGCCTGAACGTGGACACACGACCCGAGGTCATTGCCGTCTATGGTGCCGGCTCCTGGGGAACCGCACTGGCCCTGCAACTGGCGCGCAACGGCCTCACGGTATGGCTCTGGGGCAATGACCCGGCACATGTCGCCACCCTGGAACGTGAACGCAGCAACAGCCGTTACCTGCCGGGCATCCGCTTTCCCGATAGCCTGCACTGTGAGGCCAGCCTCGCCGGCATGGCCACCAGGGCGCAGCACCACCTGCTGGTGGTGCCCAGCGACGGCTTTCGCAACCTGCTTGGCAGGCTGGCCCCGCTCCTGCCCCCTGACGCTGCAGTGGTCTGGGCCACCAAGGGGCTGGAGCGGGGCGGGCATCTGCTGCACGAGGTGGTGGCGCAGGTACTGCCGGCCATCCGCCATTACGGACTGGTCTCCGGCCCCACCTTTGCCGGTGAAGTGGCCCGTGGCCTGCCCACCGCCATGACGGTTGCCACCACGGCCCCTGCCTTGTCCCGACAGGTGGCGGATGCCTTCCACGGCCATAATTTCCGGGTTTATACCAGTGATGACGTGACCGGTGTCGAGCTTGGCGGCGTGGTCAAGAACGTACTGGCCATTGCTGCCGGCATTTCCGACGGCCTGGGTTTCGGTGCCAATGCCCGTGCCGCCATCATCACCCGGGGGCTGGCTGAGATCATGCGGCTGGGCCTGCAACTCGGTGCACGCACCGAAACCCTGATGGGGCTCGCCGGTGTGGGCGATCTGGTGCTCACCTGTACCGATGACCAGTCACGCAACCGCCGCCTCGGTCTGGCACTGGGACAGGGCCGCTCCCTGACTCAGGCACAGGCCGACATCGGCCAGGCCATTGAAGGCATCAAGTCGGCGGCTGCCCTTGGCAGACTGGCAGCACGGGCCGGCGTGGAAATGCCGATCTGTGACGTTGTCCGGCGCATCCTGTATCATCGCCTGCCACCGGCACAAGCGGTCAGCGAACTGATCGCGCGTGACCCCAAAGCGGAGTTTGAAACACCTTGAATACTTCCTCCCGCCCCCGTATCGGGGTGATCATGGACCCGATCCAGTCGATCAAGATCAGGAAAGACAGCACCTTCGCCATGCTGCTGGAGATGCAGCGCCGGGGCTGGGAACTCTGGTACCTGCTGCAGGGCGACCTCTGGGTCGATGATGGCGTGGTATATGCCAGCAGGCGTCCGCTGCAGGTCGAGGACAATCCACAGCACTGGTTTACCTTGGGTGAGCCACAGATCGGCCCGCTGCAGGCGCTGGATGGGGTGCTGATGCGTAAAGACCCCCCTTTCGACATGGAATACATCTACAGCACCTACCTGTTGGAGCTGGCCCAGCAACAGGGGCTGCTGGTTGTCAACCGTCCGGACAGCGTGCGTTCGGCCAATGAAAAACTGTTCACGGCCTGGTTCCCGCAATGGTGCCCGGAAACGCGGGTCACACGGGACATGGAGCGCCTGCGTGACTTTCTGGCCCGGCACCGGCACATTGTGGTCAAACCGCTGGATGGCATGGGGGGCACCATGATTTTCCAGATTCACGCCGGTGATGCCAATACCAATGTGATTCTGGAAACCATCACCGATCATGGCCGCCGCACTGTCATGGCCCAGCGCTTCCTGCCTGAATACCAACAGGGGGACAAGCGCATCCTGCTCATCAACGGCGAGCCCTTCCCTTATGCACTGGCCCGCATTCCCAAGGCGGGAGAGGGCCGTGCCAACCTGGCGGCCGGCGGAACCGGGGTCGGTGTGGCACTGACAGCACGGGAAAAGGCGATCTGTGCCGCTATCGGCCCGGTCCTGAAGGCCATGGGTCTGATGTTTGTCGGCCTGGATGTCATCGGGGACTGGGTGACGGAAATCAATGTCACCAGCCCGACCGGCATCCGCGAACTGGAACACCAGTATCAGGCCAATATTGCCGGACTGTTGATGGATGCCATTGAAACCGAACTGGCCAAACGCTCATCACACTCAGCGGAAGGAGGAACCCCATGAAAGCACGGGTCAAGTGGCTGGATCACATGAGTTTTGTCGGTGAATCCGGCAGTGGCCATTCGGTGGTCATGGACGGTGCACCGGATGCCGGCGGGCGCAATCTCGGTATCCGCCCGATGGAAATGCTGCTGATCGGCATGGGCGGCTGCACGGCTTTTGATGTCATGCTGATCCTGCAGAAGGCCCGGCAGCAGGTGACGGACTGTACCGCCCATCTGGAGGCCGAACGTGCGGACACCGACCCCAAAGTCTTTACCCGCATTCATGTGCATTTCGTGGTTGAGGGTAAAAACCTTTCAGCTGACCGGGTCAAACGTGCCATTGACCTGTCTGCTGAAAAATACTGCTCGGCCTCGCTCATGCTGGGAAAAACTGCCGATATTACGCATGATTTTGAGATTGTTGAAGTTTAATTCCGGCACCGTCCCGACCTGCTTCCTGTCGGGTAGCAAAGGTAACGGGGTACTGTTGACCAGCGTATCAATTGACCTCAGAATTTCCCCGTGACCGGTACGAAACGGGCCAGCATCCACACAAAGGCTGCAGGCAACCGGTCCATGAATGTTGAAAAACAACGGGCTTTCACACAGCCCATACCAGCTTGCGACTGTGACTGCACTGGCAACCTCTGTTCCGGGGGGAAAATTGGCTCCGGTTCAGGTTAAATTCTGGCAACTGCCGGGATCATGGGCTGGAAAATTGCTCTGCCTCAGCGAGCGGGCAAAAAACCATATCGGGGATGTTATGACCAGAGTAAGGATCAGACTGATAACGGCGGGTTGCGCCAGTCTTGTGTTGGGTTTTGTCAGCGGCTGCTCGACGACAGCACCACCACAAACACCACAACTCAAACATGCAATCGCCAAGCCGGGTGACTACAGCCTCAACCGTGCCTCCTTCCAGACCACCCGTCAGAACCGGGCACAGGATAATTCAGCCTACCTGCAACAGCTGGCTGCACGACAGCAGCAGGAAGCCACGGCAACTGCCGCACGCCGGAAACAGCAACAGGAACAACAGCAAGCAGCAGCCGCTGCACGCCGGAAACAGCAGCAGGAACAACAGCAAGCAACAGCAGCCGCTGCACACCGGAAACAGCAGCAGGAACAACAGCAAGCAGCAGCAACCGCTGCACACCGGAAACAGCAACAGGCGGCTGCCCGGCCCAGACTCACCGTAGCCGCAACCACACCACCGGCACCGGTAGCAGCTCCGGCCCCTACCCCGGCACCGACCCCCGTTTCCCGCACACAGGCCAGGAATACCCTGACCCGTGCCGATTATCAAATCCGCTATCAGGTACGCCGGCAGGAACAGGAAAAGCAGCGCGCAGCCCGGGAACGGAAACAGCAGCAAGCCCGGCAGGAACGGGAAAAACAACAGCAGGCTCAGGAAAAAGCCCGGCGTCAGCAGGAAAACGGCCAGGCGCGCAAACAGGCCGAACTCGCTGCACTGCGTCTCAAATACCGGGAACAATGGGTGCAGCAGCAACGCGAGAAGGTGTACGCAGCCAAACAGCAAAACCAGAAAGTGGAGGCAGTCATCAACAAGGCCGAACAACAGATCGGGCGCAAATATACCTGGGGTGGTGCAAGCCCCCAGACCGGCTTCGACTGCAGCGGGCTGGTAAAGCACTCCCTGCAGGCTGGTGCCAATATTGAAGTTCCGCGTACTGCCGCCGAACAGTACCAAGCTTCCGTCAAGGTTCCGGCCCAAAGTGCAACCCGGGGGGATCTGGTCTTTTTCCGCACCAGTGGCAGCTCGGTCAGCCATGTCGGCATCTACCTTGGTGAGGGCAGATTTGTTCATGCACCGCGAGCCGGACGCAGCATAACCACTGACAGCATCAGTGGCTACTGGAAAGAGCGGCTGGTCAGTTTCGGGCGCATTCCGGGTGCCTGCAAGGTGCCCATCCCCCGCCTGCCGGCCTGACCCCCCGTGCCCTTGCCGGTGGGTGTGAATCTGCCGGCAAATACCTGTATCCTGCCGCAATGGTATCCATGCTGTTGACCCCGCCCCGGATTAGCTCCAGAATTCCCGCCACCAGCCGGGGTCTGTCCGCCCGCTTCGGCGTACAGGCAGTAAAACGGCGGCTCACGTCAGGAACCCCATGATGAAAACCTGTATCAGGTTGTGGGCAGGCCCCTGCATCAGTCTGGCCCTGGGCCTGATGATCAGTGGCTGCCTGGCCACAGCCCCCCAGCCACCCGCCTTGCCCCCCTACCGGACTGTAGCACCGGGCGATACTCATCCAGACAGTGTTCACTATGTGATCCAGCGCCCAACCCTGCGTACCCCCGGTACGGACCGGCTAAGCCAGCAAAGCCGGTATCAGCACCAGTACCTGGCCCAGCGCCAGCAGGTATCCCGTGTGCCCGTGACCCGCCCTGCCCCGCCACCACAGCCCGTCAGCAGGGCATCCGTCACCCCCCCGGTACTCGTCCCGGCACCCCGCTCACAACCCCGGCCCTCAACCACAGCACCGGAGCAACCGGCTCCGGCCAGCACGATACCCCAGCCAGAACCCGTAGCAGCCCCACCGCCAGCCAGCCGCCATCCGTCATTAACCCGGCAGGACTACCGCGACCGTTATCAGGCGCGTCAGCAGCAACGGGAGCAGGCCGCACGGGAAGCCGAGTCCCGGATCACGCCTGAACGACAGCCGGCAGCCGCAACGCCGTCCGCCCCCCCGGCAGCCATGGCAAGCCTGGCCGACCAGCCCGTCTCTCCACCCTCAACAACACTCAACCCCCGGACCGTGCCGGCGGCCCCACCCCGTCCACAACCGGCAGCCCCCGGAACGGCGCAGGCGGCAGAAACAGTCGCAGCCCTGTCACAACCGGAACCGGAAACACGATCACGCCGGAAACCCGCTGCGGCCCGCCCGCCCCTTCCGGCACAGGCTGTCGCCAGCGCAACACCCGCCCCGGCTCCATCCGGGCTGAATCAGGGCCGGTCCGGTGAAAATGCCTGCGGGGAGCTGACCAGCAATCCCTTGAGCCAAAGCAGTGCCGACAAGGTTGCAGCCCAGTATGCTGCTGCAATAAAAATTCCGGAACAGCAGGCCATCCGGGGTGATCTGGTATTTTTCCGTACTGATGATGGCAGCAGTGTCGATCATGTCGGCATTTATCTGGGCAACAACAAGTTCGTGCATGCGCCCGGTGCCGGCAAGAGCATTACTACCGACAGCCTGACCGATACCTGGAAGGTGCAGTTTGCCGGCTTCGGACGCCTGCCGGCATCCTGCCGGGCATCAATCATTCCGCAACCCTGACCTGAATCCTGTCAGCCGTCCAGATTCACGGGTTGCAGGCATCGCGCCCGTGCACAGACACCAGCTATCGGGGTACAATGGGCTACACAGAAACCGGAGTGCATCGAACATGACGGCAGGCCACACAGCTCCCCTGCAATATACCCATCACCCCAGCCCGATCGGCTCCCTGCTGCTGGCCGGACACGATGATGCGCTGGAATTCATCGGCTTCGCCAGTGGCAAGGGGGTTGTCACACCCGCAGCAGACTGGCAGACCAACCCCGACCTGCCCTTGTTTCAGGCCTGCACACAGCAGCTGGATGCCTATTTTGCCGGAACCCTGCGACAGTTTGACCTGCCCCTGCGTCCACAGGGTACGGATTTCCAGTGTCAGGTGCTGGCGGCCCTGCAGACGATTCCTTACGGTAAAACCGTCAGCTACGCCGACCTCGCCCGACAGATCGGCCACCCCAAAGCCGTGCGGGCCGTCGGGGCCGCCAACGGACGTAACCCCCTGCCGATCGTGATTCCCTGCCATCGGGTGATCGGGCAGGATGGCAGCCTGACCGGTTTTGGTGGCGGGCTGCCGGTAAAACGCTTTCTGCTGGAGCTGGAATCCGGCCTTAATACCCTGCCCCTGATCTGAGTCAGGCCCCCCCATTACCCAGTTTCGGTGTCACATCCCTGGACGGCAGCTCCAGCACACGCGGAGATCGGGGATCATCCCGCGCCAGCCGGGCCTCCCGTGAACGCTCCTGCCGGATACGCAGCACATAGCCCCCGGCCGTACCACCGGCAGCGGCCACCACCAGCACACCAAGGGTCATGAACTGGGTCAGCAGCAACAGCCCCCCGACCCCGACCGCTCCGGTAACTGCGGCGCCCACCTTGAAATTGGCTTTGGCCGAAGTATTGCGAATCTCCTTTTCCACCCGCTTCTGGGCATCCCTGGTCACCTTATGCTTGTCCCGCTCGGCCTTGACCTTGAGCTTCTCGCGCTCCTGGGCATGTTTTTCCTTCAGCTGCATGACCTCATCCTTGCTCATGTGCTGGGCCAGACTCCGGAACCAGAAGGCAATCAGCACCGAACTGATCAGCATCGGTATCAGCAGTCGGGCCCAGTCCCAGCCCTGCAGATCGGCAGGTGCCAACAGAAACAGGCTGACAGTGATGGCCTGCAGCAGCACCAGCCCGAAAAGAAATTTGAACATGGTCTTTCCAGTCGTTGTCCCAGATGCAGTATAATCGCAACCGGGGTCACAGGGTAAGTGACGCCATTACCACCCTCTCAGCACTTACGGATCAGCCATGACCCAGTTCGTACACCTGCGCCTGCATACCGAATACTCACTCCTTGACAGTACCATCCGCATCAAGCCACTGATGAAAGCGGTGGAAAAGGCCGGTATGGGTGCCATTGCCATGACCGACCTGAACAATTTTTTCGGGCTGGTGAAGTTCTACAAGGCCGCCATGAGCCAGGGCGTCAAGCCGGTATTCGGTCTGGATGTGCAGTGGCTGGAACCTGGTAACCCGGACCTGTACCACATGATCCTGCTGTGTCAGAACAATACCGGTTATCGCAACCTCACCCGTCTGATTTCACGTGCCTATACCCAGGGCCAGCACAACGGCGTGGTCCGTGTGGAGAAAAGCTGGATTGCCGAATTCAGTGAAGGGGTGATTGCACTGTCAGGCGGACGGGACGGGGATATCGGTCAGTTGCTGCTGGCCGGGCATGCACAGCAGGCTGCAGCACGGGCTGCCGAATGGCGTGAAGTCTTCCCGCGGCGCTATTACCTGGAATTGCAGCGCACCGGGCGTGACGGTGAGGAAGATTACCTGCACGCGGCGGTTACCCTGGCGATTGAACAACAGCTGCCGGTGGTGGCCACCAATGACGTGCGCTTTCTGGGCGAAGACGATTTCCCTACCCATGAGGCACGGGTGTGCATTCGTGACGGCTATGTGCTGGCGGACAAAAACCGTCCCAGACGTTACAGTCCGCAACAATACCTGCGCACCCCGGAGGAAATGACCGAGCTGTTTGCCGACATTCCCTCGGCGCTGGAAAACACGGTCGAGATCGCCAGACGCTGCAATGTCACCCTCACGCTCGGCAGAAATTACCTGCCCCAGTTCCCGATTCCGGCGGGCATGACCGAGGCGGATTATTTCTGCCAGGTCGGGCGTGCAGGGCTGGAACAGCGTCTGGACTTTCTGTTCGGGCACCGGCATGCCCGTGGTACCCCTGAATTCGAGCGCCTGCGCCAACCTTATGATGAACGCCTGCAGATTGAGCTGGATGTCATCAACACCATGGGATTTCCCGGCTATTTCCTGATCGTGGCCGACTTTATCCAGTGGGCCAAGGATAATGGCATTCCGGTGGGACCGGGGCGCGGCTCGGGAGCGGGTTCACTGGTGGCCTATGCCCTCAAGATCACCGACCTGGATCCGCTGGAATATGACCTGCTGTTTGAGCGTTTTCTGAACCCGGAACGGGTTTCCATGCCCGACTTCGATATCGACTTCTGCATGGACAACCGTGACAAGGTGATTGATTATGTGGCGCGTACCTATGGCCGCAATCAGGTGTCGCAGATCATCACTTTCGGCTCCATGGCTGCCAAGGCCGTGGTGCGTGATGTCGGGCGCGTGCTGGGGCATCCTTACGGCTTTGTGGACCGGATTGCCAAGCTGATTCCGTTTGAAGTCGGCATGACCCTGACCAAGGCACTGGAGGAGTCCGAGGACCTGAAAAGTGCGTATGAGGAAGAGGAAGTCAAGGCCCTGCTGGACCTGGCCCTGTCACTGGAGGGGTTGTCACGCAACGTCGGCAAGCATGCCGGCGGGGTGTTGATTTCGCCCTCGGACCTGACCGACTTCACCCCGATCTACTGCGAGGAAGGCGGTGGCGGTCTGGTATCCCAGTTTGACAAAGATGATGTGGAAGCCGTGGGACTGGTCAAGTTCGACTTCCTGGGCCTGCGCAACCTTACCATCATTGACTGGGCACTGCAGACCATCAATGCCGCACGCAAACGCGCAGACCAGCCGGAACTCGATATCAACCGTATCAGCCTGGAAGACAAGGCAGCCTTCGACCTGCTCAAGGCCCAGAAAACCACGGCTGTGTTCCAGCTCGAATCACGCGGCATGAAAGAGCTGATCAAGCGCCTGCAGCCGGATGTTTTTGAAGACATTATCGCACTGGTCGCCCTGTATCGCCCCGGCCCGCTGCAATCCGGCATGGTGGATGACTTCATCGACCGCAAGCACGGGCGTGCCAAGGTCGAATACCCGCACCCGGCCCTGGAACCGATCCTGAAACCGACTTACGGGGTGATTCTGTACCAGGAGCAGGTCATGCAGATTGCTCAGGTACTGGCCGGTTATACCCTGGGTGGTGCCGACATGCTGCGACGCGCCATGGGGAAAAAGAAACCTGAAGAAATGGCCAAGCAGCGCACCATTTTCATGGAAGGGGCGCAAAACAACAAGGTTGACCCGGATGTGGCCGGCTACATTTTCGACCTGATGGAAAAGTTCGCCGGTTACGGCTTCAACAAGTCGCACTCGGCGGCCTATGCCCTGGTCTCATTCCAGACTGCCTGGCTCAAGGCCCATTATCCGGCTGCATTCATGGCGGCGGTATTGTCGGCAGACATGGACAACACCGAAAAAGTCGTCACCCTGCTGGATGACTGCCGCCAGCTGGGGCTGACCGTGCTGCCACCGGATGTGAACCAGTCACAGCATCCGTTCACTGTCGATGCACAGAACCGGATTGTTTACGGCCTGGGCGCAGTCAAAGGCGCAGGTGAAGCGGCGATCAGCGTGATTCTGGAACACCGCCAACGGGAAGGCGACTTCACCTCACTGCTGGATTTCTGCCGCCGGGTCAGCTCCCAGAAAGTCAGTCGGCGCGTGATTGAAACCCTGATCCGGGCCGGGGTCATGGACAGCCTGTCCGGCACCCGCCAGGCCAAACTCGGCTACCTGCCCGAAGCCCTGCGCATGGCTGAACAGCACCTGCGTGATCAGGGCAACGGACAGCGTGACCTGTTCGGGGGGGTGATTGCCGCCGTGGAAACCGAACAGCCCATGCCTGAACTGCCGGAGTGGCCGGAAAAGGAACGCCTGCGTCAGGAGAAGGAAACGCTGGGCCTGTACCTGACCGGACATCCGCTGAATGAGTACGAAGCCGAAATCCGGGCCGTGACCAGCAAGCGGCTGGTGGAACTGACCGAAGACGATGGCAATCACCGCTACCAGAAAGAACCGGTACTGATTGCCGGGCTGGTGGCCGGGGTACGCACCCAGTTCACGGAACGGGGCAAGCGGGCATTCGTACAGCTGGATGACAAATCAGCTTATTATGAAATCATGATTTTCGCGGATGTGTTTGCCGAATACGGGCACCTGCTGGAAAAGGAAAATACCGTGATCATCGAAGGGGTGCTGGACTCGGACATGCGTACCGGCAACCTGCGGCTGCGGGTCCAGAAAATTTACGACATGCAGGGCATGCGTGAACAGCGGCTGCGCAAACTCAGGCTTACCATTCATGGCGAACAGGCCCGCAACGACCTGCTGGAGCAGCTGATACGCCTGTTCGAGCCGGCAGAGGAAGCCTGCTACCCTATCGGCATCAGCTACCGCAACCGGCAGGCGAGTGCGGAAATCCTGCTGGACCGCAAACTGTACATGCCGTTGCATGACAACAATTTACGTGAGTTGCGCCAGGTTTTGGGGCAAGATGCGGTACAGTTGATATTCTGAGCCGGGCCAGCGCTGTTTGGCTGTCCGTCCGGCTGACATTTGATGCAACTGATGCAACGAGGCAGAACCGGTTTTCATGCGGGAACAGATACCCAACATCATCACCTCAGCACGTATCCTGGCTGTTGCCCCCCTGTGCTGGCTGCTATGGCACGAAGCCTGGGAGCCGGCTCTGGCCATCCTGGTCGTGGCAGCGCTTAGTGATGGACTGGATGGCTTTCTGGCGCGTTATTTCGGCTGGCGCTCACGTCTGGGGGCACTGCTGGACCCGCTGGCCGACAAGCTGTTCATTGTCTCCATCACCCTGGTGTTCGGGCTCAGGGGGCACCTGCCCGGCTGGCTGGTCGGAATGATCCTGATACGTGACGTCATCATTCTGGGTGGTGCGCTGGCCTGGTGGCATCTGCACCGGACCCTGGAAATGAAGCCCCTGTTCATCAGCAAGGTGAATACCGCCCTGCAGCTGTTGCTGCTGGCCGTCACACTGGTACAGGTGGCCTTTTATCCGCTGCCACCCGTGATCATGACCGGCCTGTACTGGCTGGTCGGCATTACCACTGTCCTCAGCGGCAGCGCCTACGTGCTGCTCTGGAGCCTGCGGGCAATCAGGAGTCCCCCCCCTTGAACATTGACGGACGATTCTGGTTCTGGCTGCTGACAGCCATCACCTTCTTCGCGCTGGTTTACCTGTTGTCCCCGATCCTGATGCCTTTTCTGGTCGGGGGACTGCTCGCCTACCTGTGCGATCCACTCGCCGACCGTCTGGAAGCCCGCAAACTTTCGCGGACCATGGCCGTGGTGATCGTGTTCAGCGGCTTTTCCCTGCTCCTGCTGTTGCTCCTGCTGCTGCTGGTTCCCCTGCTGGAGTCCCAGATCACCCGCTTTCTGGCGGTCTGGCCCGAATACCTGCAGCGCACCGCCGATACCGTCGACCCGGTGCTGAAGAGCTCTTTCGGACTGGATGCCAGCTTTCTGCAGCTGGATACGCTCAGGGACCTGATCTCCTCACACTGGAAGGAAACCGGCGGCTTGCTGCGCAGTACCATCACCGCCCTGTCCAAATCCGGCGTCGCCGTGCTGGGCTGGGTGGCCAACCTGGCCCTGATTCCGGTGATCATGTTTTACCTGCTGCGCGACTGGGACCGGCTGGTGGCCTATCTGCGGGATCTGCTGCCACGCCAGATCGAACCGGTGGTCTCCGCACTGGCGCATGAATCCGACGAAATGCTGGGAGCCTTCCTGCGGGGTCAGGTCATGGTCATGCTGGCCCTGAGCATTCTGTACTCCACCGGATTATGGCTGGCGGGACTGGACTTCGCCCTGCTGATCGGCATCATTGCCGGGCTGGTGAGCTTTGTTCCTTATCTGGGGCTGATCACCGGCGTCAGTATTGCCGGGCTGGCGGTGCTGTTTCAGACCCAGGACCCGTTCCAGTTCCTGTGGGTATTTGCCGTCTTCGGAGTGGCCCAGGCCATTGAGGGCTCGATCCTGACGCCCACCCTGGTGGGTGAGCGTATCGGCCTGCACCCGGTCACGGTGATTTTTGCCGTCTTGGCCGGGGGGCAACTGTTCGGCTTTTTCGGGATACTGGTTGCGTTACCGGTTGCAGCGGTGCTGGCAGTCATCCTGCGCCACCTGCATGACTCCTACAAGCAGAGCCAGATCTACAGCCTGCAGGCGCCCGAAGCGGCTACGGACAGCAATGAGGATGAAACGCCATGATGCAACTGGCCCTGAGCATCGGCCTGAACGACGGCTTTGAATTTGATTCCTTCTACCCCAAGCGTGGTAACGAAGACCTGCTGGCATTGTTGAACGCACCGTTCTGGAACACCTGGCCCCAGATATTCCTGCACGGCAGCAGTGCCAGCGGCAAATCCCATCTGCTGCAGGCCAGTGCCTGTCTGGCCCAGCTGCAGGGCGAACGGGTCAGTTACCTGCCCCTGCGTGAACTCAGGCGTTACGGTACGGGCGTGCTGGAAGGCCTGGAAAACACCCGGCTGCTGGCGCTGGACGATATCGATGCCGTCATGGGAGAGCCGGCCTGGGAGGAAGCACTGTTTCACCTCATCAATCAGCGCCGTCAGGACAGTCAGTCAACCCTGCTGTCTGCCACCCTCAATCCGCACCAGCTGGAAAGCCGCCTGCCGGACCTGGCTTCACGCCTGTTGTGGGGACCGATCTACCGCCTGCATGCACTTGATGAAGCAGAAGCGCTGGAAACTTTCCGGCTGCGGGCCCTGAAGCGGGGTTTTGAGCTGCCGGACTACCTGCTGCGTTACATTCACCGGCATTTTCCGCGTGACATCCGTTCCATGATGCAGCTGCTGGAACGGCTGGATGCCACCTCCCGCACCAGCGGGCGCAGAATCACCCGTAATCTGGTGCAGGAAATGGCTCCCGCAGCCGGACATCATCAACCGGGCTGAACGGAAAATCAGTCATCCATCAGAAAATCGTCATCAAACACATCCTTGAGACGCTGTTCCAAGGCCTTTTTTTCCAGATAGTCTTCGATATTGCGCCGGATCACGTGCGGTTTGGCTTTTTTCTCTGCCACTTCGTGCAGTACCAGGTCATTATCAAAATCGTCCAGGCCAAAATTATTGTTGTTATTGTCAAGCATCTTGTCGATCCTCAGGGTTATTCTGGTTTTATTATTGACAGCTCCGAGTATAGGCTGGAGTAGATGAATTTTTGCTTACTGCAATCCTTCCTCTCCCTCCGATCAGACAGGCTGAAAAAACAATAACTTGTCTCTGATAGCAAGGGGCTGCCGCTTCCCGTAACCGGAATGTGGACATGGCATCATCATTCCGGCCACTCCTCCGATGCTAGCTCCAAGTCCGGCATTTCGTCAAAAGCCGGAGTGACCAAGGGTAATGTCCGGAATTGCGGGGCCAGATCAGTCCACTTCTATCATCCCACCCTGACTCAGGGGAACGCCTGCACCACTTGCCCGGGTTCGCCCATTTTGAAAACAATCCCTCCCGCCCTGCTGCCGGATGGGCTATTATCCGGTTTGTTCAGGTGCTGTCCGGTCCAGTATCGTTTCCTGTCCCCAACAAGGAGCCTTGCCATGGCGACCACGAAAACCAATACCTCACCCAAAACCGATGAAACTGCTGATGCCGAACTGCGCCGGGAGCTTGATGCGCTGCGCGACATGGTGAGTGAACTGCTGGAGGAATTCAGGGGCGACAGGGAAGGCCCTGCGCAGCAGGTGGAGCAGCTCAAGGCACAGCTGGAAAACTACCAGGGCAAGGCGGAACAAAAACTGCATGACGCTTATGATGCCGGTGCCGCCCGGCTAGATGACGTGGGTGAACTGATCCGCCGCAATCCCCTGACCAGCCTGGCGCTGGCTTTTGGCGCGGGTTATCTGCTGTCCCGCCTGCTGGGTGGTGGCAAAGACCGTTCATGAGGGCACTGACCGAGGCCATCATCAGCCTGTTTGATCTGGCCGAGGCGGAAGGCAGGCTGTTGCAGCGCCGGTTGCTGCAGACCCTGGTGGTTGCCCTGCTGATGCTGATGGCAACCCTGATGGCCATGGGGGCCGCCATCCTGTTCATGGCGGCCCTCTACCAGTTTCTGATCACTTTCTGGCAACCATTCCTGACCCTGATCGCGGTCGGGAGCGCATGCCTGTTACTTGCAGGAGTCCTGTTATGGAGCGCCCGCTACGTTCACACCCGCAACCGGAACAAACCGGTTTAGAAACCGCTCGGGAAACCAGTGTGGAGTCCCGCGTAACAGCGGCCAAACAGCGCCTGCGGGCCGCTTCCGGACAGGTTGATTATTTCAGACCCATCCGGGAGCGCCCGCTCACCTTTGCCGGGGCGGCCTTTGTCGCCGGCCTGCTCTGGAAGCGTCTGAGCCGGCATGATCTCACGCCGGGAATGCTGACGCTGGCAGCACAGCTGCTCCGAAAGCTCTGACCGGGATAACACATGGCATCCGTACTCCTGACAATGCGTCAACTGATAGCGGGCACCTGTCTGCTGGGGCTGTTACTGCTGGCACCGGCACCGGTAACGGCTGAAGACCCGATCATGAACCTGCTGACCGGCCAGCAGGACACCAACGTGGCGGAAACCGACAAGGTCATCACCACCGACAGCACTGCCCAGAGTGACCAGAAAATCCGTAAACGCCTGCAGGACATCTTTGCCGAGCTGGAGGACATGAAGGCCATCCGCATCCGGGTCAACAAAGGGGTGGTGACACTGACCGGGGAAATCGGCTCCGGTGCCATCGAAGACAAGGCCCTGCAGTTTGCACGCCAGGTCGAGGGCGTAGTCGAGGTTGAAAACCAGCTGATCATCAACCGCAGCCTGCGCACTCGGCTGGAACGGCTCGGCACCCGGCTGCTGGATACGGGCCAGCAGGCACTCACCGGCCTGCCGCTGTTTCTGCTGGCGCTGCTGGTGCTGATACTGTTCTGGCTGCTGGGGCGCTGGCTGTCCCACCGTCAGGGCCTGTTCCGGCGTCTGAGCCCGAACTATTTCATCGCCAATCTGCTGGGCCAGATCGTGCACCTGATGTTCATCATGACCGGTGTGGTACTGGCCCTGAGCCTGCTGGATGCCACGGCCCTGCTCGGCACCATTCTGGGCGCAGCAGGGATTTTCGGCCTCGCGGTCGGTTTCGCGGTGCGCGATACCGTGGAAAACTACATTGCCAGCATCCTGCTCAGCGTGCGCAACCCCTTTGAGGTTAACGACTTCGTGAACATCGACGGTTTCGAGGGCAGTGTCGCCAGCCTCAACTCGCGTGCCACCATCCTGATCTCCCCGGACGGCAACCACATCCGCATTCCCAACGCCACGGTGTTCAAGGCCGTCATCACCAATTTCACCCGCCATCCGGAACGGCGCTTCCAGTTTGATGTCGGTGTGGATACCGGCCAGAACCTGCTCACTACCCAGACCCTGGCACTGGAAACGCTGCAGAACCTGCCCGGCGTGCTGCAGGAGCCCAGACCCCAGGTGCTGATTGAAGCGCTCGGGGATTCCAATGTGTTGTTGCGGGTTTTTGCCTGGGTTGACCAGCGCCATTACAATTTCGGCAAGGTACGCAGTGAGGCCATCCGGTGTGTCAAGCAGGCATTCGACCAGGCCGGCATCGTCATGCCCGAGCCGATCTACAACCTGCGCATCAACCGCCAGACAGACCCGCACCCCACCGGACAGCTGCCACCGCCTGCTCCGACACCACAGAGCCGTGCGGTGCAGGATGTCAGTGTTGATCACACCATTGAACAGAAGGTGCTGGAAGAGCAGGAAGCCAGTGACTCGGAAAACCTGCTGGACCCGGAGCGCCCCAGGGAATAGCAGGAACCCAGTCCGACATCAACCCAGGCTGCCGCGCAAGCGGGCGACCTGATGATACCCCCCGACAAACCCGGCAAGGAGAAGACCATGATCCGGTTTGAAAGCAAGACAGGTGCCTCTGTCACCATGTTTGACAAGGATGCGGCAGCCATGCTGCGCATGATGAGCCACAGCGGCACCATTCCCAGTGCCATCCGGGCGGAAAACATTCCTGCCGCCCTCGCCAGTCTGGAGCAGCACCTGCAGGCAGCGGCTGCCGAAGCCGGCCAGCAGGATTCCAAAGCCGGTGCTGCTGACGGGGACGACGGAAACAAAGCCGGCATAAGCCTGCAGACCAGAGCCTACCCGCTGCTGGAGCTGCTCAGGGCGGCGGTGGCCAGACAGGAAACCGTCATGTGGGATCACGACCATTCGGTCGTCTGAAACCAGGGAGCCACCATCATGATGACCGAGCAGGTTTACACCCTTTCCACCCTGTTTGAACAACTGGGACTGTCCGGTGAAAGCACCGATATGGATGCCTTTATCGCCAGCCACCCGCTGCCGGAAGATACCCCTCTGAGTGAGGCGGATTTCTGGACCCCGGCGCAGGCCCGTTTCCTGTGCGAAGGCATTCTGCGGGATGCCAACTGGGCCGAAGCCATTGACGAACTGAACCTGCGGCTGCATCAGTAACGGCAGCCGGGAAAAGCAGGGTTTACGTGATTTTACATCCGCCCTGCCCGCCTCAGGCACCGGCCACAACCGTGCCAGCCACCCGGTAGAGTGCAAACCCGCTGCCCGCCAGTTTCAGGCGCTGGCCCTCCTGCACGGCTCCCTGGGACACCAGACACTCCCCGATGCCTTCAAGCCGCACACTCAACGTTGCTGGTGAGAGATTGAAAATGCACAAAACCTCCCCGCCCCGGCTGAAGGCCAGTACCGGTTCCGACAGCTCGAAAAACACGGTGTTTCCGGTTTTCAAAGCTTCTGATCCCTGACGCACGGCCAGCATCTGACGGTAGAATTCCAGCACCGAATCCGCCACCCTGATCTGCCCGGCGGCATGATGCACGCTCTGGTTGGCCTTGACCGGCAGCCAGGGTTTAGCGGTACTGAAACCGGCATTCGGCAGGGCGGCATCCCAGGTCATCGGTGTGCGGCAGCCATCCCGGCCCTTGTCTTCGGGCCAGAAACGGATGCCCTGCGGGTCGGTCAATTCGTGGTATTCCAGCTCACCCTCCACCTGTCCCAGCTCCTCACCCTGATACAGGCAGATCGAGCCCTGCAGGGACAGCAGCAGGGCCCCCGCCTGTCGGGCCAGAGCTGCCGGACTGGCACCGTGTTCGGCCCAGCGGCTCACATGCCGGATCACATCATGATTGGAAAAAGCCCAGGATGGCCAGCCATTCGGTGCACCGGTAAAGAAATCGGTGATCAGCCGGCGGAAATGGCCAGCCGTAAAGTTGGGGCCCAGCATTTCGAAGGAATAGCACATGTGCAGGCGCCTGCCGCTGGTGTACTGCCCCATCATTTCGATCGGGTGGTGTGATTCCCCCATCTCACCCACCAGGGTGCGGCCATCAAACTCGTCCAGCAAGGCCCGCATCCGTTCCAGAAAGGCCAGATTCTCGGGCTGGTTCTTGGAGAAAATATGATATTGCATATGGTAGGGATTCCAGTCGCGCTTTGCCTTCCTGCGGTAATCCGCCGGATCATCACGCAGCAGCGCA
The DNA here is from genome assembly GCA_020442915.1 of Thiothrix sp. GTDB lineage: Bacteria > Pseudomonadota > Gammaproteobacteria > Thiotrichales > Thiotrichaceae > Thiolinea. Next base: position 35,287 of record JAGRJD010000018.1, read on the forward strand.
TCATGGAAATAGAAATTCACCGTATCCAGCCGGAAACCGTCCACACCACGCTCCAGCCAGAAACGCATGGTGGACAGCAGCCAGTCCTGCACGGCAGGATTGTGGAAATTCAGGTCCGGTTGCTCGACCAGAAAATTGTGGAAATAATACTGCTGCCGCCAGGATTCCCACTGCCAGGCCCCCCCCCCGAAAATCGCCAGCCAGTTATTGGGTGGCGAGCCATCGTGTTTGGGATCGGACCACACATACCAGTCAGCCTTCGGGTTATCGCGGCTTTTGCGGCTTTCCTGAAAAAACGGATGCGCGCTGCTGGTGTGTGACAGCACCTGGTCAATGATGACCTTGAGCCCCAGTTCGTGGGCACGGGCAATCAGGGCATCAAAATCCGCCAGGGTGCCGAACACGGGATCAATATCCGTGTAATCCGACACGTCATAGCCCATATCGGCCATGGGCGAGGGGAAAACGGGCGACAGCCAGATCGCATCCACCCCGAGTGCGGCAATATAAGGCAGACGCCCAGTAATTCCCTGCAGGTCGCCGATGCCATCCCCGTTGCTGTCCTGATAAGAACGCGGGTATATCTGGTAAGTCACCGAACCACGCCACCACTCACTCATGCCTTGCTCCGTCAAATGTCGAAAACATTAAATTAAATAAAACCGTGTTAAAAGCAATCGCAGGTACCGGATCAACCCAACACCTGCCGGGTTTCCGGATCGGGCCACAGCACCTATCCAATGCGCTTTGATTCACTATAGCGCAAGACAAACAGGGGTTCAAAACGTTTCGGAACGCCCGGTTTCCCAATCCCTTACAGACTGCTTCCCACCAGCACCGATACCGGCAGATAACACCGACAGCTGTTTTTTTATCCATTCGGCAGGCTTTACCCCGGGAATGACTTCGGGTCAGAATGACCCACCCTGAAACCGTAATACCAGAGCCCATGAATTCAGTCCTGATGGTCGATGGCGACCCCGACATCCTGTCCCTGCTGCAGCAAAGCCTTGGCAGCCGTTTCGGCCTCATTGAGCATGCTACCGATAGCGGAACCGCTACCGCCCTGCTGGAACGGTGCCACTTTGACCTGCTGATCACCGACATCCAGCTTCCGGACTGCAACGCGCTGGCATGGACACAGGCACTGCGTGAGCGTGGCCTGCTGCCGGGGCTGATCTTCCTCGCCGCCGATACCGACATCCATAACGCCATTGAAGCCCTGCGGGCCGGGGCCGGTGATTTCATCCTCAAGCCCTTTGAGGCCGGACAGGTGCGGGCGGCGGTTGAGCGCTGCCTGCAAAGTCGTGCCTCACCTGCCACTCCGCTCCGCTCCGGACCTGCACGGCAGCAGGCCACCGGCCCCGACATGCTGCTCGGTGAATCCGCAGCCATGCAGCAGGTCTGCCAGCTCATCCGGCAGGTGGCCCCCATGCCTTCCACTGTCCTGCTCGAAGGCGAATCCGGGACCGGCAAGGAGCTGGTCGCACGTGCCATTCACCGCAGCAGCGGGCGTAAGGGCCGTTTTGTCTCCATCAACTGCGGTGCCCTGACCGGCGAGCTGCTGGAAAGCGAGCTGTTCGGCCATGTCCGGGGGGCTTTCACCAGTGCCCATCAGGACCGCGATGGCCTGTTTGTTCACGCCGGTGGCGGCACCCTGCTGCTGGATGAAATCGGGGAAATGCCATTGGAAATGCAGGTGCACCTGCTGCGGGTGCTGGAAACCCACAGCATCCGCCCCCTGGGTGCCAACCGGGAAATACCGGTCGATGTGCGCATCCTGACTGCCACCAACCGCCAGCTGCAACAGGAAGTGGAGCAGGGCCGGTTCCGGCGCGACCTGTTTTACCGCCTGAACGTACTCAGCCTGCGCCTGCCCCCCCTGCGTGAGCGGGAGGGAGACATTGCACTGCTGGCCCGCCACTTCGCCGCCCGGCTTGCACAGCAGTTCGGGGTGCGTCCCTGCCGGCTGGGCCCGAGCGAACTGGCGCTGCTGGCGGCTTATCCGTGGCCTGGTAATGTGCGCGAACTCCGGAACACCATTGAGCGCGCCCTGCTGCTGGGCCTGCCACCCGGCCGGTGTCTGGCGCCTGTCAATGCCGGTGCAGCCCCGGCAGGCCCACCAGCATCCGTACTCCCCCTGCCAGCTCCCTCCGTGATGCCGCAGACACAGGCGCAGGCTCTGCAACCGACGGTATCAGGACAGGCCGAAGATGCCGGGAACGCACAGGCAGATGACCGGCGTGAGAGTGACCTGCGTCTGGAAACGGTGGAAAAACGCCATATTCTGGCGATGCTGGCACGGGCGGGGGGCAACAAGTCCGCCGCCGCACGGGTGCTCGGCATTTCACGCAAGACCCTGGAGCGCAAGCTGGTACGCTGGGAGCAGGCCGCCAGCACCGGGGCCGGCTCATGAACATCACCCTGAGTCCCGAGCAGGCCCGCAAACTGGTACTGCACTGCCAGCAGCTACCCGCCCGCCCGAAGCCGGCCCGTCCGCTGCAGACCACGCTCAGGCTGGTGGAACAGCTTGGCTATGTGCAGATCGATACCATCGCGGTGGTGGCGCGTGCCCACCACCATACACTCTGGAGCCGTCACCCGGCGTATGCCCCGGAACAGCTGGAGACCCTGCTGGCCGGGCGGCAGGTGTTTGAATACTGGGCGCATGCGGCTGCCTGCCTGCCCATGTGCGACTTCCGCTTCAGCCTGCCGCGCAAGCACGCCATCGCCACCGGGCAGCAGGATCACTGGTATCCCCGTGACCCGAAACTCATGCGTGAGGTGCTGGCACGCATCCGTCAGGAAGGCCCGCTGCAGGCGCGTGATTTCGAGGGCAGCAACATGGCTGGAGCCGGTGAATGGCACAGCAAGCCGGCCAAGCGAGCGCTGGAATACCTGTTTCACCAGGGCGATCTGATGGTGACACGGCGTCAGGGATTTCAGAAGGTGTTCGACCTTACCGAACGGGTATTGCCGGCAGACGTGGATACGCGCCTGCCCACGGACGAAGAGCATGCCCGCTTTCTGCTGACCCGCTTTCTGGCCGCCAACGGACCGGGACAGGTTGCAGAAGCCGGCTACCTGCGCAAAAACACCGGTCCGCTGCTGCAGCAGGTGGCAAAACGCATGCTCAAGGATAGCGAACTGTTGTCGGTGCAGGTCAGCGGGCAGGACTGGCTGGTGCTGCCGCAGACCCTGGAATACCTCGACCGCCCGCTGCCACGCCGCCGGGTCAGCATCCTGTCGCCGTTCGACAACCTGCTGATCCAGCGCCGGCGCATGCAGACCCTGTTCGGTTTCGACTACCAGATCGAATGCTACCTGCCGGCCCACAAGCGCCGCTTCGGCTATTTCAGCCTGCCACTGCTGTGGGACGGGCGTTTTGTCGCACGCATGGACTGCAAGGCCGAACGCGGCAGCGCCACCCTGAACATCCTGCAGTTCACACTGGAGCCACACCTGAAACCCGGCTCCAGCCGCCATGCCACCTTCCGGCAGCAACTCGACATTGCCCTGGCGGATTTCATGGCCTTCAACCACTGCCGGCAGCTGGTCTGGCATGCGGCCCGGCCTTGATGCCAGGCAGGCTAGAAATACCTCACTACAGCGGCTGCCGCGATACCGGAAGCAATGGCCGGTAGTGGCCTCTGCAGAAACAGCATGATGACTGCCGTAGTCAGCAGTGCAATCCGGGCCACGTTATCACCATCAACAGCCATGGGGGCAAGAAATGCCACCAGTACAGAACCTGACAAAGCGGTACGTATGCTCCCCACAGGTCCAGGACAGCGAACTAGGCAGCACCGGCAAAAACCAGGGTACTCATCCCGACAATGACATCTGGTTCCCGGCTCTCGGGCTTGGCCGCCAGATATTCTGCTTCCCCGCCAAAGTCGGGGTGCGCAATTTCTGTAAAGGCCCTATACTGGACCGACGTGGCCGGACTGGAGCCACTGATTACGTCACGGATTAAATAATTACATGATGGACAACAGCAACCTGAATCCTGGAAAGGATGCACCTCACCTGATCGACCTGCGCTTCTCCCTGCGCCGCCTCATCACCTCAACGGCACTGGCCGACGTTTACTGGGCCTGCGACCTGCACCAGAGCGGTGAAAACCCGCAACAGCAGGAACATCCTGTCATCCTGCTGCTGGTCAAACCGGAACTGGCCCGGCTCCCCGGCTTCAGCCCGGCCTGGAGCGAAGTCCTGCGCCGCCCCAGCCCCGAGGTGGACGGCTATCCCGCCCTGCTGGCCTACGGCATGGATGACAGCGGCTACTGGCTGGCCCTGAATGACACCCGGGGCATGCTGCTGCAGGAAAGCCTGAATGAGCACAAGGGCAGAAACCTGTCCCTGGATCAGGCCCTGAATCAGGTCGGACGCATCCTGCATGCCACTGCCACGGTTCAGGCCGGAGCCTACGGCTATCTGGAACCGGGCATCATCCTGGAGGACAACCAGCACATGGTGCTGCTGAATGCACCGCTGGTACGGGTGCTGCAATACTGCCTGCAGCAGAACCACAGCACGCATCCACAGCTGGCCCTGCATTCCCCCTATATCAGCCCATCGGTAGCCGTCGGGGATGCCGCCGTCACGGAAGACGACACCTTTTCCGCCGCCGCCCTGCTTTACCACCTGCTCAAGGGTGATCCGCCCTACCACAGTACCTTGAGTGGTGCCATCAACGGTGAGCAGCCGACACTTCCGGCCCAGCTCAATGCCAATGGCAGGGAGCTGATGGCACAGGCCCTGTCGCTGCGGCGCGGCCCGCGTCCGGAAACCCCGGACCGCTTCCTGAAAGGGCTGCGTCAGGCCCATAAACGCAAGGTACTGTATCCCGTGGCCGTCATGGCGGCACTGGCCACGGTGGTGTTTGCCGGTTACCACCTGTACCAGAAAACAGCCGAACTGCTTGACGAAAATGCCGCCAAGGCATCAACCCAACAGGCTGGAGGAGGACCAGCGGATACCGAAGGTAACAGCACTGACACCGCTGCCGTGCCCCCGGCCCGGACCACCGATACCCGCGTGACCACGGATGCCGGTACACGGTCCCCGCTCAAGGGTTCGGCAAGCGATACGGCGGAAACCACCGATACCACTCCCCCGGCACCGGCATCCGGTTCTGAGACCGTGCCACCGGCAGCCACTGACACAGCAGCCGGCCCGGACCCGTCGACCCCGGCTGCCGCCCCGCAGGCGGATGCAAAAACCACACCGCCGACTGAAACCGGAACACCCCGGGATATCCGGCCCCTGGCTGACAGCCAGCAGCTGACCCCGGCACCGCTGGCCGGAAGCACGCCGGATACGGCGGCGGCTGAAACCCGGACTGCCGGGACACAAACCGAACCCCGGAGCGCGACTGCTACCCCGGATACGGACACACCTACTGCGCAGGCAGAGGCTGCACCCGCTGCCAGTACAGCGGCACAGATCGCGGAACTGCAGGCCGGTGCCCGCCAGGCACTGGAGCAGGGGCGGATACAGGATCAGGACGGCAAGTCCGGCGCACTCCCCCTGCTGCGGGAAGCACATGCACTGGACAAAGGCAATGCCGAAACACAGCAACTGCTGGAACAGCTGCTGCGCCGACACCAGCAGGCTGCGGAAAACCTGATCCGGCTCAACCAGTTTGACAAGGCCAAAGCTGAACTGGCCCATGCCGATGACCTCATGCGCGAGTTTGTACTCACGGATCCGCTGCCGCAGCAGGTTGCCATCGAAACCCGGCTGGAACAGCGCGAGCAGGCGGCCAGACTGGCTCAAGACAATGCCCGCAAGGCCGGACAGCAGCTGGAGCAGGCCCGTGCGGCCATGAAGCGCGGACGCTATACCGCCCTGGATCATCGCCGTGACAATGCCCTCAAATACCTGGCCCCGGTACTGGCAGGCACGCCCGGCCATACTGAAGCCAGCCAGCTGCTCATCGGGATTGTCGAGGCACGCCAGAAAACCCTGCGACGCCTGATCGACCGTGATGAACTTGATCAGGCCCTGCTGTACCAGAAGGACGCCCGCACCCTGATCAACCGCTACAAACTCAGCCAGTTCAAGCGCAGTCAGCAGACCCTGGATCAGGCCCTGAGCCAGGCCCGGGAAGCGGCAGCCGCCCGGCAGGCACAACGGGAACAGCTGGTCAGACCGGCTCCCCGGCAGCAGGCACAGGAGCAGCGCCCCAGACCGGCGCCGGTCCGGCAGCAGCCTGCGCCACCGCCAACACCGGAACCGCTGCTGGCCCGGCCCGCCCGTCCGGTGCAGGAGCCGGCCCTGATCCTCGACCCGATGAGCCCCGAAGAAGCCCGGCAGCTGGAGCTGCAGAACGGCCAGACCGTCTACCTGGAAACCGCCCCGCCAAAGCAGCAGCCCCAGGGCAGCTGGGAGGAGCAGTCACAAGTGACCTGGCAGCCGGTCCCGCAGGCCCAGCCGGCCCAACCCGCACCGGCAGCCGGGCGCAGGCCCGTGCCCCATCCGGAACCCCAGATCACCTGGCTGCCGGCAGAGCCTGTATCCCGGGAGACCCGGCAACTCCCGCCACAACAGCAACAGCAACCGCAACAGCAGCCTCAGGTCATCTGGGAAGCAGCACCCCCGGCCCAACCGGCCCGGACCCAGCGTCCCGCCCGGCCAACACGCCAGAACCGTGCGCCCGAGCCGCAGGTGGTATGGGACCAGCAGCCGCCACCCGGCTGGGAACAGCCCGGACAGGCCGTCGGGGGGAGACAGGTACCGCCCCAGCTGGTGCCGTATGACCCGCAGCTGCCACCAACGGTGGCGCCGGTGGAAAACATACCGGGCCTGATGGAGATTCCTCCCGAACTCATCAACCAGAACCTGCAGCCACAGTGATGGACTTGCCACCCCATCATCATGACTAACATCCAGGCTCTCATCGCACAGGACGAAAACACCGCCGTAGAATGAAGAGCAGGGTTATAAGTAGTTCAGTGAAAACGTTATCAGCGGAAAGTTCCGGGATGACATGGGAACAAGCGGGACAAAAAACTTAAACACGGTTTAAATTTTGCCAGTTGCCAGAAGGCCCGAGGCAAACCGGGCTGACAAAATAAAAGCCCCTGTGTACTGGAAATAGAGCCGGTAACTAAAACTGTGTAAACCGCCTATCATTGCACCCTGACAGGGTAAGGATAGGCCACATGAACAAGATGGACGATGCCAATCCGGAATTGGAGGGCTGCGCTGAACCGGTTTATGATCGAGTTCGAGGATCGCATCAGTGACTACGTTTAACCCCGGCGATTACACAGAATTATTTACACCCTCCGCGCACAACCTGCGCATCCTGCCCTGTCAGCGGGCTGATTCACAGACCGGCAAATTTTTTCCACGAAACAAGGTCCAAAAACAGGAACCGGACACAAACACCGGACAATTTCCATCAACAGGGAGACCATGATGAAACCCGTATCCACTCCCATCAACCCTGCCCGTCGCAGAACCCTGCAGCAGCTGGCGGCTGTTGGTGCCGTACTCACAAGCCCCCACAGCTGGGGTCAGGAAACCCCGGACTGCCTGCTGACGCCGGCCCAGACCGAAGGTCCGTATTTCGTACCGGAAGCCCCGCAGCGCACTGACATCCGCAGCGATCCGGCCACCGGCACCCTCTGCCCCGGGATTCCGTTGCAACTGCAGCTGCAACTGCTGGCAGTACGGAACAACCGCTGCGGTCCGCTGGCCAATGCCGTGGTCGACATCTGGCATTGTGATGCCAACGGCCTGTACTCCGGTGTACGTGACCGGTACGCCGACACCAGCGACCAGCAGTTCCTGCGCGGCTACCAGATCAGCGATACACAGGGCATGGTGCACTTCACCACCATTTACCCCGGCTGGTATCCGGGGCGGGCGGTACATATCCATTTCAAGGTCCGTGCCGATGCCGGCAACGGGCGCATGCACCTCCTGACATCCCAGCTGTATTTTGATGACCGCATCACGGATCAGGTTTACCGCCAGCCGCCATATGCCGGGCGCGACCCGCGCTCGCCACGCAATGCGCAGGATGGTATCTACCGGCGTGGCGGCACGGCACTGACCATGGCACCCGTCGCCGGGGCCGGGGCCTACATGGCCCGCTTTGCCATCGGGGTGCGCACCGGCTGACTGCCCAAGCTGACCGGATTCTGCTACAGTGCCCTTATCAGCGGCCAGAAATAATGCCAACATGCCGATCATGACCAGCCAGCCTGCCAGCTACAACTGCCCGAATTGCGGGGCTGAACTGCCGCTGCGGTTCCGTCATGCCAAAATGGCTGTGTGCGAGCATTGTGACGCCACCATTTTTCTGGAAGATGATGGCATGCGTCTGGCGGGTACCCGTTCGGTGCTGGCGGAGATGCCGAGCCTGATCCGGCTGGGGCAGGCTTTCAGCTATGACAGTCGGGACTACCTGCCGGTCGGACACCTGCGTTACCGCTACACGCTGGGACGCTGGGATGAGTGGTGGATTCTGGATCAGGATGGCAACGGCCTGTGGCTGAGCGTGGACGAGGGTGATTTCGTGTTTGAGAAACCACTGCAATGGGACCAGCTGCCGACAAGGTTGCCGGCGTTCAGGCAATTGCAGCTGGATCAGTCTGTGCGCCTGCTGGAACAGGACTGGACCGTGACTGAGCGGGATCAGGGACGTTGCGAAGGCTTCCGGGGCCAACTGCCGGCACGGGTAGCGGAAGGCGAACACTTTTTTTATGCCCATCTGTCCGGCCCCGATGCCAGCCTGCTGACACTGGAATATGCCCGGGACGGGACCGTCAGCGCCTCACGCGGTTACTGGGTTGACCCGTTTGAAATCAGGATCGGCACCGGTACATGAGCACGCAGCATCAGGACACCCGCCCGGAAACAACCGCCAGAGTACGCAGTGTCCAGTGCCGGGGCTGTGGCGCACCACTGACCCTGCACGGTGGCGGACACCGGATTCTGAGCCTCAGCTGCGCCTATTGCGGTACGGTAATGGATCCCCGTCATGACTATGCGGTACTGGCCAAATTCAGTACCCAGCAAGCACCCTTCTCACCGTTTGAACCCGGCATGCAGGGAGAAATCCATGGGGTGTTGTTCACCATTATCGGCATGGTCGGCTGGGAGGCCCAGGGTGATGTCTGGGTAGACCTGCAGCTGTACTCCGAAACCCACGGTTACGCCTGGCTCAGCTATGAGCGCGGGCATGTGTGCTTTGTGCGCAAAACCCGTCACCTGCCAAACGCACTGGTCTGGAATCTGGCACCCAAACAGAGCGTGACCGACGGCCTGCGCACCTACCGGCTTTATGAACGTTATATGGCCACCATCAACTATGTCGCCGGGGAGCTGACCTGGGTGGCTGCAGTCGGCAACCGGGTTCAGATCGTGGAGGCGATCGCGCCCCCACTGCTGCTCTCGGGTGAGCGCAGCAGCACCGAAACCGAATATCACCTGAGTGAATACCTGGACCCGGCGGCAGTCTACCGCGCCTTCCAGGTCAGCGGTCAAATCTGGCCGCGCGCCGGTGTTCACGCAGCCCAGCCTTATCATGGCCCGTTCAAGGATGCCCTGAGCAAGGCAGCCTTCCCGTTTGCCATTCTCAGTGGCGTGCTTGCCGCCGCCTTGTGGCTGTTCGGCAGCGGGGTCCAGATTCATCAGGAAACCTTCCTCCCCGGCGATCTGCAGACCGGACGTCACAGTGCCGAAATTGAAATCACACGCCCGAACCGGCTGGTAGCGCTGGAAATGGAAACCAACCTCGACAATGCCTGGGTTGATTTTGATATTGATGTGCTGAAAGACAATGAAGAAATCTTCAGCATGGGCAAGGCATTTTCCTTTTACGAGGGCCGGGATGATGAAGGCTACTGGTCAGAAGGCAGCCGCAGCGCCCGAGCCCTGTTCAAGGTGCCGGAGCCCGGCAGATACCGGCTCAATATCCAGCTGGCCGATGGCGGTACGGGTGAAACCGGTACCACCCCACCAGAAACCACACTGGAACTCTCGGTACGGCAGGGCTATATCAGCAGCTATTATTTTGTGATTCTGCTCATCATCACCGGCATTGCCACCCTGATCGGCCCCGGCGCACGGATTGCCTTCGAACGCAGACGCTGGAAGGCGGTGCTGGATGACGATGATGACGACTAAAAATGGTGGCTTAGTCTGCTTCAGCCGCTCCCGTCATGAAATCCCATTCCAGCTGCAGATCAGGAACCAGCACAATGTCAGGCCCTACTCCTGCAGCTGTGGCAGACTCCGGTACAGCTCCAATGCCTCCGGATTGGCCAGCGCCTGCACATTCTTCACCGGCCTGCCATGCACAACCTCACGGACGGCCAGCTCGACAATCTTGCCGGATTTGGTACGCGGAATGGCACTGACCTGGATCACCCGGGCAGGGACATGGCGCGGAGTACAGCGGGTGCGGATGATGGTCCGGATTTTCTTGATCAGGGCCTCATCCAGCACCAGCCCCTCCCGCAGGACCACGAACAAAACCACACGGACATCATTGTCCCAGTCCTGACCGATGGCAATGCTTTCCAGCACCTCATCCAGCGTCTCCACATGGCGGTAGATTTCGGCGGTACCGATGCGCACACCGCCCGGATTCAGGGTCGCATCCGAACGCCCGTAGAAGATCATGCCCCCCTGCGGCGTGAACGCCACATAATCACCATGATGCCAGACATTCTCGAAGCGGGCAAAGTAGGCCTCGTGATATTTCTGTCCGTCGGTATCGCCCCAGAAAGCCAGCGGCTGACAGGGGAATGTCGAGGTACAGACCAGCTCCCCCTTCTCCCCCCGCACCGGATGCCCCTCATCATCAAACACCTCCACCGCCATCCCCAGTCCCGGACACTGGTTCTGGCCCCGGTATACCGGCAGGATGGGGGCACCAGGTACAAAACAGGACACGATGTCGGTTCCGCCGGCAACCGAAGACAGGCACACATCGGATTTGATGGACTGATAGGCATAATCGAAATTCTCGGGAGCCAGTACCGACCCGGTGGAGCAGATCGTACGCAAAGCCGGCAGATCATGCGTTTGCAGTGGCTCGACCTGCCCCTTCCTGAGGGCATCGATGTACTTGGCCGAAGTCCCGAACAGGGTCACACTCACATCACGGGCATAATCCCAAAGCACATTGGCATCCGGATGGAAGGGTGAGCCGTCATACAGCACCAGCGCAGCACGGGAAGCCAATGCCGACACCAGCCAGTTCCACATCATCCAGCCACAGGTCGTGAAATAAAAGACCTGATCCCCCGGACGCACATCACAATGCAGCTGGTGCTCCTTCAGGTGCTGCAGCAATACACCACCCGCCTTGTGGGTAATGCACTTGGGCTTGCCGGTGGTCCCGGAAGAATACAGGATATACAGCGGCTGATTGAAGCCGCCGTACTCGAACTGCAGCGGTTCTGCCGCCGTCTCCAGCACCCCGCTCCAGCGAATGCCGGGCACCTCCCCCGCCAGTCCCGCCAGCGGGATCGTGACCACCTGCTCAATGCTGGGAATGGCCTTCTGTACGGCTGCAACCCTGGCACGAATGTCCTGAACCTTGCCGTTATAATAATAGCCATCCACACTGAACAGAATGCGCGGCCCGGTCTGCCCGAAGCGTTCAATCACACTGTCCTCACCGAAGTCCGGTGAAGTCGAGGTCCATACCGCCCCCAGACTGGTCGCCGCCAGCATGGCAATCACGGTTTCCGGCATGTTGGGCAGGTAGCCGGCCACCCGGTCGCCGGACCGGATACCGGCCTTGCGCAGCCACGCGGCTATGCGGCTGACCCGATCCAGCAGCTGGGCATGGGTCACGGTATAAGCCACCTGATCCTCGGCCCGGAAATGCATGACCACGGTATCCGGCCCGCCGGGCGGCTCCTGCAGCAGGTTCTCGGCAAAATTCAGGCGCGCATCCGGGAACCAGAGCGCCTTTTCCATCTGTTCTCCGTTCACCAGTACGCGCTCGCCACGCTCGCCGAGCACACCACAGAAATCCCAGACATCCACCCAGAAAGCTTGCTTGTCGGCTACCGACCAGGCATGCAGGTCAAAATAGCCATCCAGCGCCAGTCCGTGCCGTTCATTCACAAACTGCAGAAAACGGTGAATCCGTGTGGACCGGACCTGCGCATCGGATGGTGTCCATAACGGGGGGGTGGCAGTCATCGATAGTATCCTCTCCTGGGGGTGATGGGACCATAGCATGGGAGATCAGGCCCGAGAATGCAAGCTGTCGCCCCAGCCACACCCCACAGGATAAACGGGAACTAAACAGCAAAAAAGAAACCCCGCCGCAGCGGGGTTTGAATGAGAGCAAAGGAAAAAAGTGGAAGTCAGGCTGCCAGCCGGGCCTTTTCTGCCGCTTCCAGGTACTCCGGCATTTTATCGAAGTTCAGGTAACGGTAGATCTCACCGGCCATGCTGTCGATCTGCCCGGCATACTGCATGTACTCAGCCACCGTTGGCAGCTTGCCCATCAAGGCAGTCACAGCCGCCAGCTCCGCCGAGACCAGATACACCCTGGAGCCCGTACCCAGACGATTGGGGAAGTTACGGGTGGAGGTGGAAACCGCCGTGGAACCGGGGGCAATACGGGCCTGATTACCCATGCACAGCGAGCAGCCCGGCATTTCAGTCCGCGCACCGGTGCGGCCATAGACGTTGTACACCCCCTCAGCCATCAGCTCAGCCTCGTCCATCTTGGTCGGCGGGGCCAGCCACAGCCGGGTCGGCAGGGCATCAACCTTCTCCAGCAGCCGGGCTGCAGCCCGGAAATGGCCGATATTGGTCATGCAGGAGCCGATAAACACCTCCTGTACCGGATCACCGGCAACATCCGACAGCTTGCGGGCATCATCCGGGTCATTCGGCGCACACACGACCGGCTCTTTAATCGCATCCATGTCGATCTCGATCACGGCAGCGTATTCGGCATCCTTGTCGGCCCGCATCAGGCTCGGGCTGGCCAGCCACTTCTCCATTTCACTGATACGGCGGCTGATGGTGCGCACATCGCCATAACCTTCGGCCAGCATCCACTTGAGCATCACGATGTTGGAGTGCAGGTATTCAGCGACCGAATCCTCACTCAGGGTGATGGTGCAGCCGGCAGCTGAACGTTCGGCAGAGGCATCAGAAAGCTCGAAAGCCTGTTCCACGGTCAGGTCTTCCAGTCCTTCGATTTCCAGAATACGGCCATTGAAGACATTCTTCTTGCCCTGCTTGGCTACCGTCAGCAGGCCTTCCTGAATGGCCTGATACGGAATCGCATGCACCAGATCACGCAGGGTGATACCGGGCTGACGCTTGCCGCTGAAACGCACCAGTACCGACTCCGGCATATCCAGCGGCATCACGCCGGTTGCCGCCGCAAACGCGACCAGACCGGAGCCCGCCGGGAAGGAAATGCCCATCGGGAAGCGGGTGTGCGAATCACCACCGGTTCCGACCGTATCCGGCAGCAGCATGCGGTTGAGCCAGGAATGGATGATGCCATCGCCGGGACGCAGGCTGACACCGCCACGGGTCATGATGAAATCCGGCAGGGTGTGGTGTGTGACCACATCAATCGGTTTCGGATAGGCCGCCGTATGGCAGAAGGACTGCATGACCAGATCGGCAGAGAAGCCGAGGCAGGCCAGATCCTTGAGTTCATCGCGGGTCATGGGGCCGGTGGTATCCTGGGAGCCCACGGTGGTCATCTTCGGCTCGCAATAAGCCCCCGGACGCACCCCCGGCAGACCACAGGCCTTGCCAACCATTTTCTGGGCCAAGGTATAGCCCTTGCCGGTATCCTTCGGCTGCTCCGGCTGCTTGAACAGCTCAGAGGGCTGGAGCCCGAGTGCTTCACGTGCCTTGCCGGTGAGGCCCCGCCCGATGATGAGCGGAATCCGGCCACCAGCCCGCACTTCGTCCAGCAGCACCTGGGTCTTGAGCTCAAAGGTGGAAATGACGTCATCCGTGCCATGGCGCTTGACCACGCCTTCATACGGATACACGTCAATCACGTCGCCCATGGCCATTTTGGACACATCCATCTCGATTGGCAGGGCCCCGGCATCTTCCATGGTGTTATAGAAGATCGGTGCGATCTTGCCGCCGAAGCAGAAGCCACCAGCCCGCTTGTTGGGCACATGCGGAATATCATCTCCAAAGAACCATAACACCGAGTTGGTGGCTGACTTGCGCGAAGAACCGGTACCCACCACATCGCCGACATACACCACCGGGTGGCCCTTGGCCTTCACGGCCTCAATCTGTTTCAGGGGGCCGACCTTGCCCGGCTCAACCGGTTCGATGCCGTCACGCGCCATCTTGAGCATGGCATTGGCATGCAGCGGAATGTCGGGCCGTGACCAGGCATCCGGAGCCGGTGACAGGTCATCGGTGTTGGTTTCCCCCGGCACCTTGAACACCGTCAGGGTGATTTTGTCAGCCAGCTGCGGGCGGGAGGTGAACCACCCGGCGTCAGCCCAGGATTCCATCACCTTGCGCGCATGCGCATTGCCGGCATCCATCTTCTCCTTCACGTCATGGAAGGCGTCGAACATCAGCAGGGTATGCGACAGGGCCTGGGTCGCCGCATCAGCCAGCCCGGCATCATCCAGGGCAGCAATCAGCGGCTGGATATTGTAACCACCCAGCATGGTGCCCAGCAGCTCCACAGCCCGTACACGGCTGACCAGCGGGGAGCTGGCCTCCCCCTTGACCACCGCCGCCAGAAAACCGGCCTTGACATAAGCCGCATCATCCACCCCTGGTGGAATACGGTTTTCCAGCAGATCCACCAAGAAATCCGCCTCACCGGCGGGTGGGGCTTTCAACAGTTCAACCAGAGCAGCGACCTGCTCGGCATCCAGTGCTTGAGGGGGCACACCTTCTGCGGCCCGCTCCTCCACAAGTTTGCGGTATTGTTCCAACACGACACTTACCTCCAAAAACAGAATTCAGTCAACCGACCCGGATAACATGTTATCAACATATCAACGCTGCCCCAGCGGCACATAATTGCGCTGGGCGGCACCGGTATACAACTGGCGCGGACGTCCGATCCGGCTGTGCTCGTCACTCATCATTTCGTTCCACTGGGAAATCCAGCCCACGGTACGGGCCAGGGCGAACATGACGGTAAACATGCTCACCGGAATCCCCATGCTCAGGAAAATAACCCCGGAATAGAAATCCACATTCGGATACAGGCCGCGCTCCTTGAAGTAATCATCACTGAGGGCGATCTGCTCCAGATCGCGGGCAATGTCAAACAGCTTCTGGTTCGGGTTGCCCGGTGGCAGACGATCCAGAATCTGGTTGGCCAGCTCACGGATGATCTTGGCACGCGGATCATAGTTCTTGTACACCCGATGGCCGAAACCCATCAGACGGAAACGGTCGTCCTTGTCCTTGGCACGCTTGACCCAGTGCTCCAGGGGCTGATCGGAGCGCTCGATCTCACGCAGCATGTTGATGACCGCCTCATTGGCTCCCCCGTGTGCCGGCCCCCACAGGGAGGCAATACCCGCCGCCACGGCAGCAAACGGGTTGGCTTCGGACGAGCCGGCCAGGCGCACGGTGGAAGTCGAGGCATTCTGCTCATGATCCGCATGCAGGATCAGGATCACATCCAGTGCCTTGGCCATCAGCGGGTCAATTTCGTACTCCTCAGTCGGCACTGCAAACATCAGGTGCAAAAAATCCTCCGGGTAGGTCAGCCGGTTCCTCGGGTAGTTGAATGGCAGCCCCATGGAATAGCGATAACTCCAGGAGGCAATGGTCGGCATCTTGGCAACCAGGCGGTGAGCGGAACGCTCACGCTGGGCCGGATCATGGATGTCGAGGTCATCGTGATAAAAAGCGGACAGGGCACCGACAACCCCCACCATGGTCGCCATCGGATGCGCATCACGGCGGAAGCCCCGATAGAAGTACTGAACCTGCTCATGCAGCATGGTGTGATGAGTGATCACGTTTTCGTACCATTGCAGCCGTTCGGCACTGGGCAGCTCGCCGTAGTACAGCAGGTAGCAGACTTCCAGAAAGCTGCTGCGCTCAGCCAGCTGCTCAATGGGATAGCCACGGTACATCAACACCCCTTCGTCGCCGTCCAGATAGGTGATCGAACTGGAACAACTGGCTGTCGCAAGATAACCGGGGTCATAGGTGAAATACCCGAGCTCCTTCTGCAGCTTGCGAATATCGATGGTTTTTACACCAACGGTCGGACTCAGGACATCCAGCTCAACGGATTTACCGCTCAGGTTATCAGTCAGGGTAACAGTAGGTTTGGTCATCGGGGCACTCCCTTGTTATTCATCCCGGGATCAGCGGGCAGGCGTGACACATGGCCGGTGCCGGGATCAACCCAGCACCGCCGCCACACCCTGCCCCATTTCCGCAGGGGATTTGATGGTATAAACGCCGGCTGCCTCCAGGGCAGCAAATTTCTCCTGCGCCGTTCCCTTGCCACCGGCAATGATGGCACCGGCATGGCCCATGCGCTTGCCTTTGGGGGCAGTCACACCGGCAATGTAGGAAGCAACCGGCTTGGTCACATACTCCTTGATGAAGGCGGCGGCTTCTTCCTCGGCAGAACCGCCGATCTCGCCGCACATCAGGATCGCTTCGGTCTGCGGGTCATCCTGGAACAGTTTCAGGACATCAATGAAACTGGTGCCCGGAATCGGATCGCCACCAATACCGATACAGGTACTCTGGCCCCACTGGCCGGTCTGCTTGACCGCCTCATAGGTCAGGGTGCCGGAACGGGATACGATGCCGATCTTACCCGGCTTGTGGATGCTGCCCGGCATGATGCCGATCTTGCACTCACCGGGGGTGATGACACCGGGGCAGTTGGGGCCGATAAGGCGCACACCCAGGCTGTCGACAATCACCTTGGCTTCCAGCATGTCCATGACCGGAATGCCTTCGGTGATACAGACAATCAGCTTCACGCCGGATTCGGCGGCCTCAATGATCGAGTCCTTGCAGAACGGAGCCGGCACATAGATCACGCTGGCATCGGCACCTGTCTCGTCCACCGCCTCACGCATGGTGTTGAAGACCGGCAGGCCCAGATGGGTGCTGCCGCCCTTGCCGGGCGAGGTACCGCCAACCATTCTGGTGCCATACTCAATGGCCTGCTCGGAGTGAAAAGTTCCCTGCCTGCCGGTGAAACCCTGGCACAGCACTCGGGTGTCTTTGTTGATCAGGACGCTCATGCAGCACCTCCTACCGCAGCAACAATCTTGCGGGCCGCATCGCCCAGGTCATTGGCAGCAATGACGGACAGGCCGCTGTTATTCAGAAGTTCGGCACCCTTTTCGGCACTGTTGCCCTCCAGGCGCACGACCACCGGCACACCGACATTCACCTGCTGCACCGCCTGGATGATGCCTTCGGCGATCAGGTCACAACGCACGATACCGCCGAAGATGTTGACCAGAATGCCCTTGACGTTGCTGTCGGACAGGATGATCTTGAAAGCAGCTGCCACACGCTCGGCCGTTGCTCCCCCCCCGACATCCAGGAAGTTGGCTGGCTGGCCGCCGGAAAGCTTGATAATGTCCATGGTCGCCATGGCCAGACCGGCACCATTGACCATGCAGCCGATGTTGCCATCCAGTGAAACGTAGTTCAGGTCCCACTCGGAGGCTTCGATCTCACGTGCATCCTCCTGCGACTTGTCGCGCATGGCCACCAGCGCCGGCTGACGGAACAGGGCATTGCCATCCACGTTCACCTTGCCATCCAGGCACAGCAGATTGCCCTCAGCCGTCACCACCAGCGGATTGACCTCCACCAGTGCCAGATCCTTTTCCTTGAACATTTTGCCAAAACCGATCAGCAGTTTGGTGAACTGCTTGATCTGGTCGCCGCTCAGCCCGAGGCCGAAGGCCAGTTCACGCGCCTGATAAGGCATTACACCACAGACCGGATCAATTTTGGTCTTGAGAATTTTTTCCGGCGTATCATGGGCTACCTTCTCGATTTCCATTCCGCCTTCGGTTGAGGCCATGATGACCACGCGCCGGCTGGCGCGATCCACCACCGCCCCCAGATACAGTTCGCGGGCGATATTGCAGGTTTCCTCGACCAAAACGGTATTGATGGGCTGGCCGCTGGCATCGGTCTGGAAAGTCACCAGGTTCGTGCCCAGCAATGAACCGGCAAACCTGCCGGCTTCAACCGGATCATCGAACAACTTGACACCACCGGCCTTGCCACGTCCGCCGGCATGGACCTGGGCCTTGACCACCACCTTGCCGGTACTCAGTGAGCGTGCCGCCTGTTCGGCTTCTGCAGCCGATGTAGCCACCTT
Organism: Thiothrix sp.; assembly: GCA_020442915.1. Lineage (GTDB taxonomy): Bacteria > Pseudomonadota > Gammaproteobacteria > Thiotrichales > Thiotrichaceae > Thiolinea. The sequence goes on from JAGRJD010000018.1 coordinate 53,618, forward strand.
GCTGACCGGCACCGGCAGACCATACTCCCGGAACACGGCCTTGGCCTGATATTCATGTAAGTTCATAAGCTTTCCCTTGTTCTCCTCTGATGCGCTTACCGCTTGCGGTTGATGGCATGAATGGCACGTCCATCCACGGACAGCATGGCCTCATGCATGGACTCGGACAGGGTCGGATGGGCAAAGACCATGCGCGCCACATCCTCCGATGAGTTCTCGCTCTCCATGGCGATCACACCCTGACCAATAAGCTCGGACGCCATCGGGCCACAGATATGCACCCCCAGAATGCGGTCCGTCGCGGCATCCGCCACCACCTTGATCAGGCCGTTATCCTGGCTCATAGCCTTGGCACGGCCATTGGCCGCAAAGGAGAAGGAACCGGTCCGGTATGCAATGCCTGCCTGCTTGAGCTCGGCCTCCGTCCTGCCTACCCAGGCGATTTCCGGATGGGTATAGATAACCCACGGAATGGTGTTGAAATCAATGTGCGGCTTCTGACCGGCAATGCGCTCGGCCACCACAATGCCCTCCTCGGACGCCTTGTGGGCCAGCATCGGCCCGCGCACGCAGTCACCGATCGCATAAACGCCCGGCACGGCTGTCTGGCAATGGTCATCCACCACCACCCGACCACGCTCATCCAGACTGACCCCGGCATTTTCCGCCACAGCACCGGGCGCATTGGACTTGCGCCCCACCGCCACGATCAGGCGATCCACTTCCAGGCGCTGTTCACCCTTGCTGTCGGTATAGCTGATCACCAACCCCCTGTCAGTGACATCGACCCCGCTGACCTTGGAACCAAGCCGGATGTCCAGCGCCTGCTTCTTGAACTGCAGGGCAGCGGCTTTGGCAATATCACGGTCAGCAGCCCCCAGAAACTCGTCCATGGCCTCCAGCACCACCACTTCGGCTCCCAGGCGCCGCCAGACACTGCCCATTTCCAGACCGATGACACCGGCACCGATCACGCCCAGACGTCTGGGCACTGTCTCCCAGTCCAGGGCACCGGCAGAATCCACAATGCGGGTATCCAGCCAGCGTGCGATCGGCAGCTCGATAGACACCGAACCCATGGCGAGGATGACGTTTCTGGCCTCGTATACACTAACCTTGCCGTCATGCCCCACCACTTCAACCTGCTTGTCCGCCAGCAGACGCCCCCGGCCCTGCAGCCAGGTGACACCATTGGCCTTGAACAGCTGCTCGACCCCGCCAGTGAGCTGGGACACGATTTTGTCCTTGCGTGCGATCATGGTCGGCACATCCACGTTCATGCCTTTCACGCTGATGCCATGCTCGGCATTCACGTGCTGGATCTGCTCCACCCGCTCGGAGCTGTCCAGCAGCGCCTTGGAGGGAATACAACCGACATTGAGGCAGGTTCCCCCCAGAGCCGGCTTGCCCTGTTTGTTGATCCACTGTTCCACACAGGCGGTTTTCAGGCCCAGCTGGGCACAGCGGATGGCGGCCACATAGCCACCGGGTCCACCACCAATCACGATTACGTCATATTGATCAGCCATTGCTCCTCACCCTCCTCACACGTCCAGCACAATGCGAACCGGGTTTTCCACCAGTTCCTTGATGGTTTTGAGGAAAGTGACCGCACCCTTGCCGTCCACAATCCGGTGGTCATAGGACAGGGCCACGTACATCATCGGGCGGATCACGATCTGGTCACTGACAACAACAGGGCGCTTCTGGATCGCATGCATTCCCAGTATCGCGCTTTGGGGAGGATTCAGAATCGGGGTTGACAGCAAGGACCCAAAAACGCCCCCGTTGGTTATGGTGAACGTACCACCGGTCAGGTCGGACATGTCAAGCTTGCCGGCACGTGCCTTCTGGGCAAAATCACCGATGCCGGACTCGATGTCGGCCAGACTCATGTGTTCGGCGCTGCGCAGCACCGGCACCACCAGCCCGCGCTCGGAGGAAACGGCAATACCGACATCGCAGTAGTTGTGATAGACAATGTCACTGCCATCGATATAGGCATTGATTTCCGGGAAACGCTGCAGGGCGATGGCCGCAGCCCGGACAAACAGGGACATGAAACCCAGCTTGACACCATGTGTCTTTTCAAACGCATCCTTGTACTCGTTGCGCAGGTCCATCAGCGGCTTCATGTCGACTTCATTGAAAGTCGTCAGCATGGCGGTGGACTGCTTGGCATCCAGCAGACGCTCGGCAATGCGGGTACGCAGACGGCTCATCGGCTCGCGCCGGTCTTCACGGGACGTGGAGGCACTCACGGGCGGCGTTCTGGCTGCAACAGGTGCCGGAGCAGCGGGTGCAGGTGCTGCCGCAGCCGGTCCGGCGGCGGTGGCAGCCGCAACATCCGCTTTCAGGATGCGGCCATCCCGGCCACTGCCTGCGACCGCATCACGCCCCAGACCCTGTTCATCCATCAGCTTGCGGGCTGCAGGTCCGGCCTTGGCCCCTGCATCACCAGCCGCCGGAGCAGCAACCGCTGCAGCAGGAGCTTGCGTGGCAGGTACCGGGGCCGCAGCGGCAACAGCACCCACCGTGATACGTCCCAGCAGCTGACTGCTGGTGACAGTAGCCCCTTCCTCCGCGAGAATTTCAGCCAGCACACCATCATCCAGGGCAGCCACCTCCAGTACAACCTTGTCAGTTTCAATTTCGACCAGCACGTCGTCCTTGCTTACTGCATCACCCACTTTCTTGTTCCAGGCGATCACCGTGCCATCAGCCACGGACTCCGGCAGTACAGGCGTCAAGATTTCACTACTCATTCGTTCCACATCCTCTTAAGCAATATTGGTGGTGAGGGATAAATCATCCGGGATAGTGCCCTTTTCAGGCAGCTATTGCCACAACGAAGCCAATTTCCATTGCAACCGGCTTTCAGGGCCGGCTCCGGGTTGTTTGTTCCAGACTGTGGAGCGGATCATGCTGCATGGGCAGACATATATTGTTTCGGGCTGGTCTTATATACCTCATGACACTGGCGATAATTTCAGCCCCTGGCTGGATTGTCGACATTATACCCCCTAGGGAATATCTGTCAAATCACAAAGGGCCTAATTGTCGACAAAACGCGTGTATTTTTGCGGCATTGCAGCATGAGGCTGCTTTCCTGCATTCAACCAGACCCGCTCCGGCACTCAGCGGAACTTGCCCCGCCCCTGCCACCAGATGACCAGCAGCAACAGCGACAACAGGGGAATCAGGAGCCGGTTTCCCCAGCGCACAAACGGTGTAGCACCCTGCATGGGCTGAGCCTCGGCCTGAAGGACTGCCTCCTGATACGGAGGAACCGTCGCGACAACCTGTCCATGAAAGTCAATCACGGCACTGACACCGTTATTGGTGGCCCGCAGCAGGTAACGCCCGGCTTCCCGTGCCCGCATACGGGCGATCTCGGCATGCTGACGGGGCTGAATCGAACCGGAGAACCAGCCATCATTACTGACATTCACCAGCATGGTCGCACCAGGCAGACCATCAATCATCTCCGAACCGTAAGCATCTTCATAACAGACTGACAGACGCATGGGCTGCCCGGCCAGCTCCATCACCGTGCTGCCCCTCCATGGCGTCACATTGTCATAAGGCAGAATGACAAAACGCTCCATCCAGCGCAGGTAATCCAGCAACGGAATATATTCACTGAATGGTACCAGATGGCGCTTGCCGTACACATCCATTTCTGTACCGACCTTGAGAATGGCGTTGTAGACACCGCGGGTATCCGGATCGGTATAAAAAACACCGGTCAGCAGGTCACTGCCGGTACGGGCAAACAGTGTCTGCAGGGGCTTGAACAGTGCATCATTCAACTCGTGGTAATAACCGGGCACGGCGGTCTCCGGCCAGATCACCAGATCGGAATTCATGATGTAGGGCTGCATCAGGTCAATGTACTTCTGGATATGGGCGGTACGATACGCAGGCACCCATTTGTCCTGCTGGGCGATATTGCCCTGCACCATACTGACACGCAACGGCTCGCCCACCGGCTGCACCCAGGCCACCTGACCCAGCCCAAAGCTGCAGCCCGCCACCAGTATCAGCGTGCCCAGAGCCAGCAGACGTTCACGCAGCCGGCCCAGCACCAGCAGTACCAGCGCACCACAGGCTGTCGCCATGAACCAGCCCACTCCCAGCACCCCCAGCACCGGCGCTAGCGCAGCCAGGGGAGAATCAATCTGGGAGTTGCCGATCAGAAGCCAGGGAAAGCCGGTCAGAAACCAGCTCCGGAACCATTCGGTCAGGGTCCAGGCCGCAGGAAACACCAGCAACAACCGGACACTGCGCACCTGATAGGGAAAACGTGCTGTCAGCCAGCCAAACAGCAGCAGGGTCAAGGCCACCATGAGCACAAACAGGCACACCATCACACCGGCAATCAGACTGTTGGCACCACCGAAAAAGTGGATGCTGACGTAAATCCAGTGCACCCCGCCTGCGAACAGCCCGATACCGTAACACCAGGCCAGACGCATGCGCTGCCCGGATGGCATGGGACGCAGGTTTATCCAGAAAAACAGGGCCAGGGACAACCAAAGCAACGGACGAAATTCAAACGGGGCAAAAGCCAGGAATGCCGGCAATCCCAGCAGGAATGCCAGCAAATATTCCCACCCGCTTATCCGCTCATGGAAAGACAGCATGCAATAATCCAGTCAATACCGAAACCGGCAAAGTATAGCCCAGCACTGACTGGAGTGGTTGGGTTTTCAGGCGGTTTTCACCACCTCGTCCGGCAACCCGAGCGCCTGCTGCAGATCGGCCAGATACTGCTGTTCCGCCTGATTGGCATCATCCACCACCAGGGAAGAGACCAGATAGATTTCCAGCGCAGCCTGCTTGTCGCCCTGAGCGAGAGCGGCAATATCAGTGGCGCTCACAGGGGTGGTCAGCTCCTGCAGGATCAGGGCACTGGCCTCCCTGCCCAGCTGATACTCATCCAGCTTGCCACGAATGGCTGCCATCTCGTTCTGGTCCACATGGCCATCCGCCTTGGCAGCCGCCACCATGGCCCGCAACAGTACACGCTCATCCACTTGCGGCGGGCGTACTTCCGGTGCCGGCAGCCGGGTCAACACCCCGTCACTGCCGGGCGCAGCCTGCCCCTGCTGCCAGCGGTTGTACATCTGGTAGGCCAGTCCGCCCACGGCAGCCAGACTCCCCAGCTTCAGGGCGGTCCCGGTCACACGCCGCCCGGTACCGGTACCCAGCAGCAGGGCCAGCACGCCGGCTGCGGCAGCACCGGTCTTGATCCCTGACACCATGGCGTCACGCTGCTCGCCCTGCTTCGGAATCCCGAGCTGCTGCTCGGCCATGTTCTGCCCCTTGGTAGCCATGTCCTTGCCCGACTGCAGCATCTGGTCCATCAAAACCTTGATATCCATACAATTACTCTCCCTGAGGATAAAATACTTAAATTCAGGCAGCGGCTTGGGCGTACTCATCCGCCCCCATTCGCAGAGCCTCCAGCTGGAGAATGCGGCGGTTGTCGCTGCGCAGGATACGGAAAATGAAACCGGCCAGAAACAGCTCTTCACCCTGGCGCGGAATCCGTCCCAGCCGGTTAATCACCAGACCGGCAATGGTATCGAACTCTTCGCTTTCAAAGCGGGTGCCGAGCGCCTCGTTAACCTCCGCCAGCGGCGTCGTGGCCTGAATCAGGTAACTGTCATCCCCGTTCTGGTGGATACCGGCGTCCTCATCCTCTTCGTCATATTCATCATCGATATCACCGACAATCTGCTCCAGCACATCCTCGAAAGTCACCAGACCGGCCACACCGGCATACTCGTCCAGCACCAGCGCCATGTGATTGCGGCTGTTGCGGAACTCGGTCAGCAACCGGTCCAGACGCTGACTTTCCGGCACCAGCAGGGCCGGGCGGATGATGTCGTCAATATCAAAAGCGTCACGGTTGCCAATGTAGCGCAACAGGTCCTTGGCCAGCAAAATACCAATCAGGTCATCACGGTCATTATCCACCACCGGGTAACGCGAATGCTCGAACTCGGCAATCCGTGCCAGAATGGTATCGAAATCATCATCGTGATAAATGAACTGAATCTGGGAACGTGGCACCATGACATCCTGCACCTGCAGGGTGCTGAACTTCATGACGCCCTGCAACATGTTGACAACGTCGTCCTGCAGAATATTTTTATCATTGACGCGCTGTATTTCATCAAGAAGGTCGTTCGGACTCTGGGAAGAAAGGTCCAGGACCTCAATCAGCCATTGTTTCCATCGCGGTCGGGGCGATGATTCGGGGGGTTCGGGTTTCATTGTTCCTTTACTGCGGTTCATAGGGACCGGGAAATCCCAGTCGTTGTAAAATTTCCGTTTCGCGACCTTCCATCAGGATCGCCTCATCCTCTGTGATGTGGTCATAGCCCTGAAGGTGCAGCAGGCCATGCACCACCATGTGCGCCCAGTGCTGATCCAGCGACTTGCCCTGCGCCTGTGCCTCCTCCCGGATCACCGGGCGGCACAGCACCAGGTCCCCCAGCAGTTTCGGCTCATCCGGCATCAGTTCGGGAGGCAGGTGCGGCACCTCGAACGGGAAGGACAGCACATTGGTCGGCGCATCCCGGCCCCGGTAGGTATGATTCAGCATGCGGCTTTCGGCAGCACCCACAATTCGGATCACCACTTCCAGCGCCGCCGGCTCCGGGCAGGCGGCACCGGCCCAGGCCATGAACTCCGCCGGCTCCGGATTGTCCTCAAATGCTTCCGGATTCTGAATTTCCACCAGCAGGCTCATGTATCCGCTCCCGGCACCGGAACGGAAACGCCCTTGTCATCACCTGTACCCGCTTCATAAGCCTCGACAATACGCTGCACCAGCTTGTGCCGCACCACATCGCGCCCTTCAAAAAAAGTGAAGCTGATGCCCTCCACACCACGCAGGATGTTCAGCACATGGCGCAGGCCGGACTGCTGGTGGCG